>NZ_JBLRVZ010000026.1:0-231039 GCF_048159505.1 Streptomyces sp. T028 | reverse complement strand
GGCGGGCCCCGGAACGCTCCGGGGCCCGCCACCTTGGCCGTGTCGCCGACGGGTGCGGTGTGCTGCGCCGGTTCAGTGCCCCATGCCGAGTCCGCCGTCCACCGGCAGCACGGCACCGGTGACATAGGCCGCCTGAGGCGAGGCCAGCCAGAAGACCGCCTCGGCGACCTCCTCGGGGGAGGCGCTGCGGCCCAGCGGCACCTCGCCGAGGATCTGCGCCCGGCGCTGCTCCCCGAGTCCCTCGGTCATGTCCGTGTCCACGAGCCCGGGGGCGACCACGTTCACGGTGATGGCCCGTGGGCCGAACTCACGGGCCAGGGAGCGGGCCATGCCGACCATGCCGGCCTTGCCGGCGGCGTAGTTGGCCTGGCCCGCGGAGCCGCGCAGGCCGGCCACGGAGGACACGAAGACCATCCGCCCGCTTCGCCGCCGCACCATGTCGACGGCCGCCTGGCGGGCGACCCGGAAGGCACCGCCGAGGTTGGTCTCGACCACGCGGAAGAACTGCTCGTCGCTCATCCGCATCAAGAGCCCGTCCTCGGTGATGCCGGCGTTCGCCACCAGGACCTCGACCGGTCCGTGCGCCGCCGCGGCCTCGGCGAAGGCCTGGGACACCTGTGCGGCGTCCGTGACGTCGCACTTGACGCCGAGCAGGCCGTCGGGGGCGCCCGAGCCGCGGTGGGTGACCGCCACGGCGTCGCCGTGCGCGGCGAACCTCCGGGCCACCGCGAGTCCGATGCCGCGGTTGCCGCCTGTGACCAGTACCGAACGTCCCACTGTCCTGTGCTCCTTCTCGAATCGGTTCATGGATCGGTCAGTGTTCGAGGGCGGCGTAACCGCCCTGATGGTGGATCAGCGGCAGCCGGACGGGATCGGCAACGTGCACGGCGCCGACCCGGCCGAGGAAGAGCACGTGGTCGCCACCGGGGTAGCGGTGCTCGGTCCGGCACTCGAGCGAGAACACGGCGCCGGTGAGCAGCACGTGCCCGCTGTCGCCCACCCACCCGCCGAGGCGCTCCTGAGCGGGCAGCCCGCGAGGCCGGTCCCGCGCCGCGAACACCGCGGACAGCTCCGCCTGGTCCTCGGCCAGGACGTTCACGGCGAAACCGCCGGCGTCCTCGATCGCGCCGCGCAGCCGACCGGTCGCACCGATGCTCACCAGCACCAGCAGGGGGTCGAGCGATATCGAGGCGACCGAACTCGCCGTCACCGCCTCGGTCGCCCCGCCGCTGCCGACCGTGATCACCGTGACGCCGGTGGGCAGCAGACCCATCGTCCGGCGGAAGACCGCGGCGTCCGGTTCCGCGTGCACGGTGCGGCCGCCCGTGCCGCCCGGCAGCTGCGCCACATGCATCGACATGCGTTCCCCTCTCTCGGGTTCAGCGCTTGTACACCAGGCAGGTCAGCCGGGCCGTACACGTGAGCCGCCCCTGGTCGTCGGTGATGGAGACCTGGTACGTCGCGACCCGGTTTCCCTGATGGAGCGGGGTGCAGACGCCGGTCACGACGCCACTGCGGGCCGACCGGTGATGGGTGCAGGACAGTTCGAGCCCGGCCACCGTTCCTCTGGGGGCGACGTGGATCCCCGCCGCGACCGAGCCGAGGGTCTCGGCGAGCACGGCGTTCGCGCCACCGTGCAACCAGCCGAACGGCTGTTGGTTTCCGTCCACGGGCATCGTGCCGACGAGGCGGTCCGCGTCCCACGACACGATCTCGATGCCCATCCGCGTGGCCAGCTGCCGTTCCGTCAGCCCGGGCGGCACGGACAGAAGGCTGCGGGGCGGAAGGCCCGATGCCGGCCCGGCCGCCTCGGCCTTCACGGCCTTGCTCTCCATAGGTCTCCTCTCCTGGGGCGCGGGCCCGAGCGGAGTTCGCCACCGGGCGTATTTCCGTACTGTCGCGCGCCCGAGCAGGGCCGGCCAAGACCTGATCCAGGTACCCGAAATCCCACCGGGGGCGATGGCATCGGGGTGGACCATCGAGCAGGGCAGTCGGGTCTTATAAGCGCAAATCCAGTCCCGCAGGATTCATCCCGGCAATGTTTCGTGGAACCGCCGGACTCCCGTGTCCCGAGCTATCGGAGAACCCCTTGGAATTCACTTCCCATTCCTCCATGCCTCCGGACTCCGAGCAGCTCCCCTGGGAGGCATATCTGCGACGCCTGGGCCATGAGGGTCCGATCGAGCCGACCGCCGACTGCCTGCGTGCTCTGGTGACGGCCCATCTGCGCTCGATCCCCTACGAGATGCTCGAATCGCTCGAAGGGGTGCGGCCCTCGCTCCAGTACGCCGACATCTTCCACAAGCTGGTCCGTCGGCACCGCGGCGGCACCTGTCTGGAGGCCACTCCGCTGTTCGGCCACTTCCTGCGGGCCGCCGGCTTCGAGGTGCGGCTGGTGGCCGCGCAGATGTGGCGGGTCGGCGGTGACTGGTGGCCGCACTGGGACCACCTGGTGCTCCTGGTGGAGGCCGAGGGCGCCACCTGGCTCGTCGACGTGGGATTCCTGATGTTCTCCCCACCGCAGCCCCTGGACGTCTCCGGTGCGCCGCAGGAGCAGGCCGGCTGGACATTCCGCGTGGTACGCGAGGACGGCGGCCCGGTCCTGCTGCGCGCCGGCACCGACGGCGACTGGGCACCGGTCTACCGCTTCGCGGAGCAGCCGCTGGACATCCCCGACTACGCGTGGATCGTCGACTTCCACCTCGAGGCGGAGGACTCCCCGCTCACCGGAAGCGTGCTCTGCTCCCGCACCCTGGCCGACGGCAAGGTCGTCGTCCTGGGCGACAACGTCGTACGGGCCCGCAACGGCGCCCAGACGATCGACTATCTCGCCGACCCGAAGGACGCCGAGCAGGCCCTGGGCGAGGTGCTGGCCGGCCATCCGGCCCTTCTGACAGAAGCGGCCGACGCCTGGCGGAAGGCCAGGGCCAACCGGCGGGAGAACGCGCGCCGAATCATCTGAACCGGCTCACGGAAATGAACAGGAAACCTCGAATGGGCATATTCGGAACGCCGCGGGAGCGGTCCTGGGGCGTGGGAATTCGGGCGGTCGGCGGATATCTCCCAGAGAAGTCGGTCAGCAATGCCGACCTGGAGCAGATCCTCCTCACCCGGGACGACTGGATCAGGGAGAACATCGGCGTGGAGACCCGCCGGATGGCGGGCGAGAACGAGTGGACCTCGGATCTGGGGGCGGCCGCGCTCAAGGACGCGTGCGCCCGGGCGGGCGTCGATCCGTCCGAGGTGGACCTCGTCATCTGCGGAACCTACACACCGGACAACATGGCCCCGCCCACGGCGATGCTGGTGATCGAGAAGGCCGGCGCGCACGAAGCGACCGGATTCGACATCAACAGCGGGGCCTGCCCGGGAGGCGTGTTCGCCCTGGACGTCGGCGCCAAGTACCTCGCCTCCGGCGATTACCGGCGGATCGCCGTGGTGCTCGCCGACGTCAACACCCGGACCATGGACTGGAAGGACCCCGGACCGGCGGTGATCTTCGGTGACGGCGCGGCCTGTTACCTGCTGGAGCGCTGCCGTCCCGACCGGGGCGTGGGCCTCACGCTGCTGCACAGCGACCCGTCCCGCTACCAGTCGGTCTGGGTCGCGCGCGAGAAGCGGACCCTGCGCGACGGCCGCCCGCTGACCAGCGGTTTCGGGGACAACTTCGCCTCGCTCTCGGGCAAGGCCGTGCACGACTTCGCCGTCGGTGAAGTACCGAAGCTCATCGGCGAGTTGCTGACCCGGGCGGGACAGGAGGTGTCGGACGTCGACCTGTTCGCCCTGCACCAGGCCAACCTGTACATCGTCCGCGGCATCATGACCGCCCTGGGCGTACCGGACGACCGCACCGTCACCAACATCCAGAAGTACGGCAACACTTCGGGCGCCAGCGTTCCCCTCGTACTGCGGGAGGCCGAGGACCTCGGCCGGCTCTCCGCCGGCGACCAGGTGGTGCTCGCCGCGTTCGGCTCGGGCCTGAGCATCGGCGTGGCGCTGGTCCGCTGGTGCGGGACGGCGGACTTCGAGGCGGTGGCGGCCGCGTGAACACCCCGCCGCCAGAACACGGTACGGCCTTCCGGGGGGCCCTGACCGGCCTGCTCGGCATCGGCACCTACCTGCCGTCGCGGCAGGTCACCAACGAGATGATCTGCGAGCGGATCGACAGTTCGGACGACTGGATCCGCAGCCGCTCCGGGATCCGGGTCCGCTATTGGGCCGAACCGGAAGAGACGGTGGAGTTCATGGCCGCCACCGCCGCCGAACGGGCCCTCGAGCACGCCGGGATCGCCGCCACCGAGGTCGGCTGTGTCATCGTCTCCACCGTCTCCCACCTGCACCAGTTCCCGTCCCTCGCGGCCGGTGTCGCCCACCGCATCGGCGCCGCCGCACCGGGTGCCTTCGACATCTCGGCCGGTTGCGCGGGCTTCTGCTACGGGCTGTCGCTGGCGTCCGACATGGTCACCGTGGGGAGCGCCCGGTACGTCCTGGTCATCGCCGTGGAACGGCTCTCCGATCTGCTCGACCGGGAGGACAGGGACACCGCCTTCCTCTTCGGCGACGGAGCCGGCGCCGCCGTGGTGGGACCCTGCGACCGGCCGGGCGTGGGCCCGGTGGTCTGGGGTTCCGACGGCTCGCACAAGGAGACCATCCGGCAGAGCCACTCGTGGGCCGCGCTGCGCGACGCGCCCGCCCCCGACTGGCCGGTGATCACCATGGACGGCCGCGAGGTGTTCCGCTGGGCCGCGTACCAGCTCGGTCCGGTGGCCGAGCAGGCGCTGGAGCGGGCCGGTGTGACCGTCCGGGACCTCGACTCCTTCGTGCCGCACCAGGCCAACGCACGCATCACCGACGAGCTGGTCAAGGGGCTCGGGATCCCCGACCACGTCGCGGTGGCCCGCAGCATCGGGATTCACGGCAACACCTCCGCGGTGTCGATCCCGCTCGCCATCCAGGAACTGCTCGCCTCGGGCCAGGCCAGGCCCGGCGGGCTTGCCCTGCTGCTGTCCTTCGGCACCGGCCTCGTCTGGGCCGGCCAGGTCGTCCGACTGCCCCCGGCGCCCGCCGGACCGCCCCTGCCGGCCACCACCGCACCGACCCCACCGACCCCACCGACCGCACCCACCAAGGAGAACCGTTCATGACCGCTGTTCAGAGCGACACCCTGCAGATCCTCAGGGAGATCCTCGACGAGGTCGCCGGGGTTCCGGCCGAGGACGTCTCGCTGGAGAGCTCGTTCACCGACGACCTGAGTCTTGACTCGCTGACCGTCGTGTCGCTGTTCGTCCTGGTCCAGCGCCGCTTCGGCACCGAGGTGCCGAACGCCGTCTTCGACCGGCTCACCACCGTGGGAAGGGCCGTCGCCTACCTCGAACGCGGTGAGATCCCGGCCTGACCGGCCGACTCCCGTCCCGACTCGACGAGCCGGAAAGGCAGTTCATGCATCTCATGGTCAGGCCGACCAGAAAGCCGCTGCGCGGCGAGCTGCTGGTCCCCACCTCCAAGTACCACGTGCACCGCGCGCTGATCCTCGCCTCGCTCGCCGACGGCACCAGCCGGATCAAGGGCGTCTCGGACGCCCGCCATGTGCAGTACACCGTCCGCATGCTGCGCGACCTCGGTACCCGGATCAGCGTCGAGGGCGACACCTACGTGGTGCACGGCGGCCGCTACCGGCCGCGCCGGCAGACCGTCTCGGCCGGCAGCTCCGGCACGACGCTGTACTTCATGCTCGGTCTCGCCTCACTGGCGGAGTCCCCCGTCACCGTGACCGGCCAGAAGTACTTCCGGCGCAGGCCGGTCGGACCGCTGCTCGACGCGCTGCGGCAGCTGGGTGTCGAACTGGACTCCTCGGACGGCTGCCCGCCCGTGCACCTGACCCCCGGCCGGCCCACCGGGGGCCGGGTGGTGATACCGGGCACGCTGTCGCAGTGGATCTCCGGGCTGCTCCTGCTCGCCCCGTTCGCCTCCGGTCCCACCGTCGTGGAAGTGGACGGCGCGCTGAACGAGCGCCCGTACGTCGAGCTGACGGTGGCGATGATGCGCCGCTTCGGGCTGCGGGCCACCGTGTCCGACGACTGGCGGCGGTTCGAGATCGCCCCCGGGCAGCGCGCCCGGCCGGCCGACCTGACCCTTCCACCGGACCTCGGCTCCGCCGCGTTCGGGATCGCGGCCGCCGCCGTCCACCCTTCCGACGTCCTGCTGCGCGGGATCACACGGCTCGACGGCGACCCGGCCGACCACCCCGAGATCGGCTTCCTCGACGTCGTCCGGCGCATGGGCGTGCCGATGACGGTCGACCGGGAGGCGGGCGGCGTCCGTATCCGCCACGACGGCACCCGGCCGCGCGGCACGACCGTGGACTGCCGGGAGGTCCCGGACATGCTCCCGGTGCTGTGCACCCTGGCCGCCCTGGCCCAAGGGGAGACGGTCTTCGAGCACATCGGGCACGTCCGGCTGAAGGAGTCCGACCGGGTCGCCGCGATGCTCCAGCTGAACTCCATGGGCGCCGACCTCACCCTCGAGGGCGACCGGCTGCGTGTGCGCGGGGTGAGCTCTCTCACGGGTGCGCGCGTCTCCTCGTACAACGACCATCGGGTCCTGATGTCGCTCGCCCTGGCCGGTACCAGGGCACACGGCGTCACCACCCTCACCTACCCGAAGGCCTACCGGATCTCCTACCCGGGATTCCTGTCGGACCTGACCGGCCTGGGACTGCGGCTGTCCGTCGAGCCGGGACCCGCCCCCACCCCGCCCGCCTCGCCCTCCGAGCACCTGCGGTACTGGGCCGCGCACCGCCCGGACGGCACGGCCCTCGTGGACGTGCGGGACGGGTACGACACCGCGATCACGTGGCGAGAACTCGACCAGCGGGTCGACCGCGCGGCCGCCACCTTGCTGGCCCTCGGCGTACAACCCGGCGAAGCGGTGGCCTACCAACTCCCCAACTGGGCCCAGTTCGTGGAGATCTCACTCGCCGCGCTGCGGATCGGCGCCGTCTGCTGCCCCCTCATGCCGATCCTCCGGCAGCGGGAGATGGCCTTCGCCCTGCGCCGCTCCGGCGCCCGCGTGCTGCTGATCGCGGACACCTTCAGAAACCGGGACCACCGCCGGGAAACCGAGTCCTGGTTCGCCGAGGACCCGTCAGGCCGGGCCCGGGTCCGCCATGTGGCCGTGGTGACGGCCGACGGGGAAGCGGTGGAACTCCCCGCCGACGGCGGCGGAGTGACCTGGTCCGACTGGGGCGCCGCGACCGCCGCCGCGCACGTCGACACCGAGGCGCTCGCCGCCCGGCAACCGGCCCCCGACGCCCTGGCGCAACTGCTGTTCACCTCAGGGACCACAGGTGAGCCGAAGGGCGTGCTGCACCGCAACGACACGCTCGGGCACGCCGTCCGGCTGCAGGCGGAACGGCTCGGACTGGACGACCGTGACGTGGTCTTCATCCCGTCCCCGCTGGCACACCAGACCGGTTTCCTCTACGGGATGTGGCTGGCCGTCACCCTGGGGGTGCCCCAGCTGCTCCAGGCGCACTGGAACCCGCGCACCGCCCTGCAGGCGGCCGCCAGGTACGGCGCCACCTTCGTCCAGGCGGCGACGCCGTTCCTGGCCGACCTGCTGAAGGAGGTCGAGGCGGGGGAGCGACCCCCGCAGACGCTGCGCACCGTCGTCGTGACCGGAGCCGCGGTGCCGCGGAACCTGGCCGAGCGGGCCACCACGGTCCTCGGCAGCGCGATCTGCGGCGCGTTCGGCACCACGGAGACCTGCCTGGGATCGCTGTCCGCGCCGGACGACCCGCCCGAGAAGGTGTGGGGCACCGACGGCCGGGCCCTGCCCGGGGTCGGGCTCCGGGTGACCGACGACGCTGGACGGACGCTGCCGGACGGCCTCGAGGGCAACTTCGAGGTCCGGTCTCCCACCGGCTTCGTGGGCTACCTGGACCGTCCCGACCTGACGGCCGAAGCCTGGACGGCCGACGGCTGGTACCGCACCGGGGACCTCGCCGTCATCGATTCCGACGGCCATGTCCGCATCACCGGCCGGGTCAAGGACGTGATCAACCGCGGTGGGGAGAAGGTCCCCGTCGCCGAGATCGAGGAACTGCTGCACCAGCACCCCTCGGTGGACGAGGTCGCGGTGGTCGGCACTCCGGACGAGCGGCTCGGTGAACGCGCCTGCGCCTTCGTGTCGCTCGTCGACGGAGCCGACCTCGACCTGGAAGGGATGCGCAAGTACCTGGACCACCACCAGGTCTCCAAACACTACTGGCCCGAACGGCTCGAGCCGGTCGACCGGCTGCCCCGCAATCCGGCCGGCAAGGTCCAGAAATTCGTTCTCAGGCAGTGGGCCGAGACCCTCTGCGCACCCCCACTCCAGGAGCAGAAGGCATGAGCATCACCGAGGTTGCACCGGCCGCGCCGGGCATCGCACCGGCCGAGTTCGAGCGACTGCGGGCCGAGGTCGCCGCGTACGTGGCAGGACCCGCCGAGGAGTGGGCCCGCCGGATCGAGAGCACGGGCACGGTCCCCGAGGACCTGTGGACCGAGCTGCGCGAGCGGGGCTATCTGTCGCTGGCCGCTCCGCGCGAGTACGGCGGGCGCGGCCTCTCCTTCCCGCAGTGGATGGACCTGATGGAGCTGTTCTCCCGCTCCCACGGCTCCCTGCGCATGGTGGTGCACGTGGTCAACGGGACCTGGCGGGCGATGGACCGGTTCGCCACCCCCGCACAGCGGGAGCGGTTCGTACTGCCTTCCATCGCCGGCCGGCTCAAGGTCGCCTTCACGCTCACCGAGCCGGACGCCGGCTCCGGCGCCGACATCCGCTCCGGCGTCGTCCGGGAGGGCGACACGTACTACCTGACCGGTGCCAAGCACCTCATCACCTTCGGCGTGCGGTGCGACTACTGGCTGCTGGCCGCGCGGCTGGCCGGCAGTACCGGACACGAGGGCACGGTCGCCCTGATGGTGCCGCGGGACGCCGCCGGGGTGACCGTCGAGGACACCTCACAGACCATGGGCGTCACCGGCACCGACCACGCCCGGCTGACCTTCGACCGTACGCCGGTCCCGGTGGCGAACCGGCTCGGCGCCGAAGGGGACGGCCTCGCAGTCGCTCTGGGCGGATTCCTGACACCCTCGCGGATCTCGGTGGCGATGAGCTGCGTGGGGCTGGCCCGCCGCGCCCAGGAACTCGCCCTGGAGTACGCCCGCAACCGGGTGACGTTCGGCCGGCCGCTGACCTCGCGGCAGGCACTTCAGTTCCTGCTGGCCGAGAACGAGGCGGACATCGAGGCGGCCAGGCAGCTCACCCTGCACGCCGCACGCCGCTGGGAGGCCGGGGCGGACGACGCCGCGATGCTCTCGTCGATGGCCAAGCTGACGGCGGTCGACATGCTCGGGCGGGTCACCGACAAGGCCCTTCAGGTGCACGGGGGTTCCGGCTACTGGAAGTCCTCCCCGATCGAGCGGGTCTACCGGGACGCCCGGGCCCAGCGCTTCGAGGAAGGCACCAACGAGATCCAGAAGGCCGTCGTCTTCCGCGAACTGCTGAACCGGACGGAGGCGGCCCGATGACCGTGCGGAACGGGCGGTTCCAGGACCAGGTGGCGCTGATCACCGGTGCCTCCCGCGGCATCGGGCGGGCGCTCGCGCTCACCCTCGGCCGGGGCGGCGCCACGGTCGTGGTGAACTACAAGAAGAACGCCGACCTCGCCGAGAAGACCGTGGCCGAACTGGAGGAGGCGGGCGGCCGCGGTCTCGCGGTGCGGGCCGACGTCGAGACGGTGGAGGGCGTGGAGAGCCTCTTCGCCGTGGTGAAGGACGAGTTCGGACGGCTGGACCACTTCGTCTCCAACGCCGCGGCCGGCGCCTTCAAGAACATCCTCGACCTGAAGCCGCACCATCTGGACCGTACCTACGCCATGAACCTGCGGCCGTTCGTGCTCGGCGCGCAGCAGGCGGTCCGGCTGATGGACGCCGGCGGGCGGATCGTGGCCCTGTCGAGCTACGGCAGCATCCGCGCCTACCCGACGTACGCCGCGCTCGGCTCGATGAAGGCCGCCATCGAGTCCTGGGTCCGGTACATGGCCCTGGAGTTCGCCCCGTACGGCATCAACGTGAACGCGGTCAACGGCGGCCTGATCGACTCCGACTCCCTGGAGTACTTCTACGGGGTGCCGGGGATGGCCGACATGGCCACGGTGCTCGAGCGCGTTCCGAAGGGACGGCCCGGCTCGGTCCAGGAGGTGGCCGACACCATCGCCTTCCTGCTCTCGCCGGGCGCCGAGTACATCACGGGCCAGACCCTGGTGGTGGACGGCGGGCTGAGCGTGGCCGCCCCGCCGTTCTTCGCCGACACCTCGGCGCCGCTCAGCCCGGGCGAGCGGCCCACCGGGGAGGCGTAGGTGCTGGAGCACGTCTTCCGCCCGGGCTCACTGGGTGGGCTGCGGGTCGCCAACCGGATCGTTATGGGAGCCATGCACCTCAACCTCGAGGCCCGCGCGGACGGCGGTGCGGCGATGGCCGCCTTCTACGCGGAACGGGCCCGGGGCGGCGCCGGCCTCATCGTCACCGGCGGCTGCGCGGTCAGCCCGGAGGGCTCGGGCGGACAGCTCTACGCCAGGATCGACGACCCCGCCCGGCACCCCGCCATGGCTGCCTGGGCGGAGGCGGTCCACCGCGAGGGCGGGCGGATCGCGCTCCAACTGTTCCACGCCGGCCGGTCCACCACGCGAGGGGCCACGGGGCACACCCCCGTGGCTCCGTCGGCGGTGGCCGGCGGCTTCGGCGGTGAGCTCCCGGCGGCGCTGGACGAGGAGCAGATCCAGGCGGTGATCGGCCGCTTCCACGACGGCGCCCGCCGGGCGAAGGACCTGGGCTTCGACGCGGTCGAGGTGATGGCCTCGGAGGGGTATCTGCTCAACCAGTTCCTGTCACCGCTGACCAACCTGCGGGACGACGCATGGGGCGGCGACGCCACCCGGCGGATGCGGTTCCCCCTTGCCGTCATGGCCGCCGTACGCGCTGCGGTCGGCCCCGGCTACCCGGTGCTCTTCCGTATCTCGGGCACGGACCTGATGCCCGGTTCCAGCACCCCGTCGCAGATCCGGCGCTTCGCGGTCGAGCTGGCCCGAGCCGGGGCCGACGCGCTGAACGTCGGCGTGGGTTGGCACGAATCCCGGGTGCCGACCGTGCAGAGCCTGGTCCCGCCCGGCGCGTGGACCGGGCACGCCGCCCGGATCCGGCAGGCGGTGCGGGCAGCGGGTCTGCAGACACCGGTGATCGCCTCCAACCGGATCAACCGGATGGAGCTCGCCGAACGGGTACTGGCCTCGGGGCAGGCCGACTTCGTGTCGATGGCGCGGCCCTTCCTGGCGGACCCGGAGATCGTCCGCAAGGCACGGCGCCCGGGCGGGGCGGTGCCCAACATCTGCATCGCCTGCAACGAGGCGTGCGTCGACCGTTCGCTGGGCGACGATCCGGTCTCCTGTCTGGTCAATCCCCGGGCCGGCCGGGAGCTGGAGTTCCCGCAGCGGTCCCGGGGCGGCCGCAGACGGTCTCGCCCCGCCCGGCTCGCGGTGGTCGGCGGGGGACCGGCCGGTCTCGAGGGCGGCCGGGCGCTCGCCGCGCTCGGCCACCAGGTCGAGCTCTTCGAGGCCGCGGACGAGCTCGGCGGTCAGTTCCGGCTGGCGCGGCTCGTCCCGGGCAAGGAGGACTTCGGCGAGACCGTCCGGTACTTCGCGGCCGAGCTGCGCAGGCTCGGCGTGACCATCCGTCTGAACCGGCCGCTCGACGCCGCCGACTCCGGCCTGCTGCGCGGCTTCGACGGGGTGCTCCTGGCGACCGGGGCCGCCCCGCGCCCGGCCGGTCTGCCGGGGGAGCACCTGCCGCATGTGGTCGACTACCAGCACGCCTTACGGCATCCCGACGAGCTCGGGCGCCGGGTGGTGGTGATCGGCGGCGGTGGCATCGCGGTCGACCTGGCGCACCTGCTGGCCGACCGGAAGCACGAGGTGTGCCTCCTCCGCCGCTCGGGACGCATCGGCGAAGGCATGGGCCGGAGCACACGGTGGGCCGTACTGGCCGAGCTCCGCCGGAACGGGGCCCGGTGGCTGACCGGAGTGCAGTACCGTGCCGTGCTGCCGCAGGGGGTCCTGCTGCGGGACGCCGACGACGTCGAGCGGCTCGTCCCTGCCGACACCGTGGTGGTCGCGGCCGGGCAGTCACCGGTGGACGCGCTGCGGCCGGTGCTGGCCGCGGCGGGCGTCGCACACCGGTCAGCGGGCGGCGCCGCCGGCGCCCGGGACCTGAACGCGGTGCGGGCGGTGGAGGAGGGCATGCGGGCCGCGCACGCGCTGGCCGACGAGGTGGAACGGGTCGGCGACTTCAGGAGGCGCGCCGCAGCCCCTCCCACGCGGCAGCCGCAGCGGCCTCTGCGGACAGCCGGTCCGGCCTCGTCAACCACTGGGTGATCAGACCGATGAAGGCGCCGGCGAGGTAGTGCGCTCGCAAGTCGTCCGGCGGGGCCTCCGAAGGCCTGGCACCCGGGGTGCCCAGCTGTGCCGTGACCTCGTCGGCGAGCAGGTCCCGGAGCCGGTTGACGAACCGTGCCGTACCGGTCGGCCCCAGCATCCGCCGGTAGAGCGTGGCGTTCGACTCCACGTGCCGGAAGAGCTCGACGAGCTCGGTGGGCATCCGGTCCGGCGGGTGGGCGAGCGGGCAGCGGGCGGCGGCGCGGGCGAGAGCGGTGATCTCGCTCTCCATGGCGGCGAGCAGCAGCTCGTCCCGGTCCTTGTAGTGCTGATAGACGGTGGCTCGGTTCACCGTGGCCCGTTCCGCGATGTCGGCCATCGTGATGGTGTCGGCGTCGCGCTCCGACGCGAGTTCCAGCGCGGCCGTGCGAAGCAGCGCACGCGTCCTGAGCACCCGAGGGTCGACGCGGCTTTCCGAGGTCTCTGCAGTCGGTTCCAGCACCCTCCCACACTACCGCCTGAACGACACCAAATGGATAAGCAACGCGTGTTGTATAGTGTGGGCCGGTCTTTCGCGGCACTCCCTGGAGGTCGAGCGTGCACGTCGAGGCAGGGCCTGACCAGGAGGCGGTGCGGCGCCGCGCAGAACCGCACCGTGCCGAGACGCGCGACGCCATGCCGAGATGCGCGACGCCTTTCCGGCGCAACCGGCCAAGGCGGAGGGGCCTGGGTTCGCGTGACGCCCAGCCGCCCCGCAGGACGCCGTGAAGTCCCCACTGCTGCGGGCCTTTTGCACGCGGGGGAGAACCTGGGTGACCGCGCCGTCCTGGTCTCCATCCGGATCATCGTGGCGCCCACGTTCGTTGTCGCCGAGCCGCGCCCTCGCCGGGGCGCAGGACCCGGACCCGATCCTCGGCTTCCTCCTCGGGGCCGCCGACGACCGGCGCACGGATCCGTCGGCGGTCGACGCGCCGCCCCTCGGGGCCATGCCACCACCGGACCCCGATGCCGGGGCGTACCCGCGGATGGCTGTCGCGCTGAACTCGAGCCCTCGCCACGTCAGAGCCTGTGTCATATCCCCGGCCGGGCGCGCGACGCCTGGCACGCGCGCTGATCCGGCCGGGGATATGACACAGGCTCTCAACCGCCCTCGCACGGGCAGTCGGGTGAGCCGTGGGCCGACGCACGGGTGCCGATGCCCTGGCACGTCCCGCACGCCGGACCCGGACGCCCGGCCCACGGACCACCCGGCCCGCGGACGGTCAGACCGCCAGGAGGCCGTCCTCCATCGCCCGGACGACGGCGAGTGTGCGATTCGGGCAGTTCAGCTTCGCCAGCACGTTGCCCACGAGCCGCTTCACACCGTGCTCGGAAATCTGCAACTGACGGGAGACCTGCTTGTTGCTCAGTCCCTCCGCCACCAGCCGCAGGACCTGAAGTTCACGCGGGGTCAGTGTGGCGCCGGCCGGTCCCCAGGGCTGCACACCGCCCAACGCGTTCGGGCTGGACCGCCCGAGGAGCCGTCGGGCCAGAGTGGCCGACACATAGAACTTGCCCGCCATGACGTCCGCCACCGCATCGGAGAGGATCCGTGGTTCGAGCCCTGCCCAGTCGACGAATCCCTGCGCCCCGCAGTGCGCCAGCCATGGCACGTCGAGTCCGTCCGGGCCGTCGATGAGGAGGAGCACTTTCATGCCCTGACCGCAGAGCCCGCGGATGGCGTCACGGGCATGGTCCGTCGCAAGATCTTCCGCGGACGCCAGCACCGCGTCGAACTGCTGTCCGTCCCATGTTCTGATTTCATCGACGCCGAAGCTGACACTGCGGACCGAGCTGATGTGATTGAGGGAGCGAATCATGCCCTCAATGCCATAGCGGTGAATCGTGTTCTGGATTATCAGGGCAACGCGCAACTCAGTGCTGTTCGACTGAGCTCCCACTGTAAAACTCCTTTAGATGAGGCACAGGGTGCAAGGTGAAGAGAATGAAGCGGCTCTTTTTCGGCAGCGGCAGGCTGCTGACATGGCGCAGTGACTGTCAACAGGGGATCGCATGACGGAAGCAGTCATGCGTTATGGCCGGGGAGCCCCGGAACTGCGGACTACGCGGGGAACGAGACGGCGGAGAAGTGGTCACGCCCCGGAGGCAGGTCCTGTACGACCCACGTGTCGGCGTCGAAACCGCTGACGCTGTGCCGGACCAGCGCATGAGGCTGTGCCGGCCGAACCTCAAGGCGGCCCAGCGGGGCCTCGATGCCGATTCCGCTTGCCTTGGCCACGGCTTCCTTCCGTGTCCAGCAGCGAATGAACTCCGCGGGCAGTCGCTCGGCGGGCAGTCCGGCCATGTACGACCGCTCGCTGCCGGTCAGGACGGCCTTTGCCAAGCGGCCCACATTCACAGGGCGCAGCACCTCGATATCGGCCCCCACCCGCATCCCGTCGGCGGCCGCACACAACCAGTAGGGCCCCGACCTGGAAAGACTCAACTCCCAGGAAGTCGGTGGTGTCCGGACGAAGGGGCGTCCGTGGCCCGGTCTGCCGCAGCCCGGACAGGCGTGCCGACCGAAGCGGATCTCACTGGCGGCATGGTTCAGGAGCTCTCCGAGAAGCCGGCGGACGGCCCCGTGCACGGCGGCGTAGCGGGCTCCCCGGATCCTGTCACGGAAAGCCGAGAACCTGGCCATCTCCTCCGGTTCGAGAAGGGAGAGGTCGGACGTCTCCAGTTCGTCGGTCACCCGACCGGACCAGACCAGGACCCGGGCATCGAGTTCTGGTGTGACCGTCACGGTCGCCCCGGTCCCGACGTGCCATTCACGCCGGACGGCATGCTTTCGTACTGCCTCGCCATACGATTCCCCCGTTGAGTGGTAGCACAGGTGGTGCGATGTAATGATCGTACGAACAGCCTCCGGGGGCCGCAAGGATCAAGAACCCGCCACGTCGGCACTTTTTGGGCATGTGATTTGCTTCCGCTGGCGCAGCAATTTGCTGCCGTGATAGTAGGTGGCGGACGCAACGAACCATGTGGCGCCGAATTCCATGCGCGTGCGGACCGCTTCATGGCGGCCGGTACGTTCATTACCCAAAGATGAATCCCCCCAGGGTTTACGGTGGGATTCCCCTAGCGGCGCGGAGTCCGTGACAGCAGGGATGCCGGTTGTCATGGCGGAGAGGGCCACGCCGGTGACAACAGGACCTGGCACGGCATCCCGCGTACCGTCTCGTACCGCTCCCGGGCGTGAGCGAGTCGCGCCCCGAACTCGGCGCTCAGCGGCCCGAACTCGGCTTTGCCGCCCGCTCGCTGAGTCGCCGAGGCGGGTCGGCCAGGCCGTGCAAGCGGCCGTCTCCCGCTCCGGCCGCGCGGGGCTCGCGAAGGGCATCCGAGGGGCGGGGACGCCCCCTCACAGCCGGAGCACCAACGCGAGTGGGCCCTCGCGTCACCTTCGCCAGAACAGGCGGTGGGTCACGCCGCTCGGGCTGGGTACGACCTCCAGGTGGAACCGGTCGAGCAGCTCATCGGGGGAGTCCCAGAGCCGTAGTCCGGACCCGAGTTCCACCGGCGAGACCGCCACATGCATGGTGTCGACGAGGCCGGCGTCGAGGAACTGCCGGATGGTGGTGACCCCGCCGCCGAGGAAGTGGAACGTGGTGTCGGAGAGCGTGAACGACGGACGCGTGTGGTGGGTCATGACGAACACCGGAGTGCGGAACGGGGGCTCCTGGCCCCACCAGCCCCGCCACTCATGGTCCTGCCAGGGCCCGCGCTGGGGCCCGAAACTGTTGCGGCCCATGATCTCGGCACCGATGTTGCGCGCGAAGTCCCGCGTGAAGCAGTCGTCCAGGCCCAGGCTCCCCCCCCCCCCGGGATCCGTACGCATGGGCCAGCTCGCCGTGGCACCGGCCCACGCGAACAGCCTCTCGGGATGGTCGTGGCCGAACGGCCGCTCGAGACTCTGGTGCTCACCGGCACCGATTCCGTCTCCGCGCGAAGGCGCGGCAGTCAGTTGCCCGCGACCGGGTAGCCGTGCCAGGCGCCGTAGTAGTTGGTGCTGCCGGAGGGGGTGTCCTCGACCATCCTCAGGTTGGTCAGCACACCGCTCACGAACTCGGTGCCGCAGTATCCGTTGACCGGGCTGGAGACCTGGTAGGCGCTGGAGGCGGTGGTGTAGTAGCCGCCCCACACCGAGTGGCCGTCGTCCTCGCCGTCGCAGTAGTCGAACCACGTCCCGTCGTAGGCGTGGGTCGCCCAGTCGCTCCCCTTTGAATCGCCTGGTGAGCGCGGTTGCCGGGTGACTCTGCTCGCAACGACCGAGTCGCGTCTGGACGGGCCGTGCGGTGGACGTGGGACACCTGCGGCAGCGGTCGGTGAACCGTTCGCCGCCGTGAACGTCCGGTCGTTTCATGATGTGCGCCAGGCTCTGCAGAGGGAGCGGTTCGCGGCGGAAGCGGATTACGCAGTCCTCCGATGACGCACCGGGCAGCATGGTGAACTGCTGCCGAGCTCACGGTGCCCGCCGCTGAGCACATGCCCGCCCTCCACCGCTACGGGCGGGCTGCCGACGCCCTGAGGGATGCGCGCAGCGCGCCGGGGACGACAGTGCCGTACCGACGCGCCCGTACCCCGCGAGGGCCGGCAACCGCCCGCGCCGCGAACCACCGTCGCCAGCACCTTTGACGGGCTCTGACGGGCTCTGACGGGCTCTGACGGGCGAGGTCCTCCGGCGGGTCAGTGGTGCCAGCGTCCGCGTACGCCGGCCACGGCGAAGCCGGGGCCGAAGGCGACCATCAGGCCCTCGGCGCCCGGGGCGGGCGGCAGGGCGTGGGTGCGGCGCAGGACGTCCAGCACCGCGTTCCCGCCGAGGTTGCCGTTCTCCCGCAGCGAGTCGAGGGAGTGCCGGCCGCCCTCGGGCCCGAGTCCGAGGGAGGCGACGGTGTCGGCGACGATGCGCGGTCCACCGGGGTGGACCACCGCGAAGACGGGCCGCCACTTCCCCAGCCACCCAAGCAGATGTCGCATCGCCTCGCCGGGGGCGGCCGGGGCCTTCTTGGTGGAGTCGAAGTGCAGGCCGGCCGCATCGACGCGGCCCCGGTACCGGTCCAGGGAGTCGGGCAGGACGCACTCGAAGGTGTCCTCGACGGCCAGGCCGGGTCCCCGCGGCACGTCGGTGACCACGCAGGCGCCGGCGGAGTCCCCGAACAGCGCCTTGTAGATCATGCTTTCCAGGCTGTCCTCGTCCTGGTGGTAGATCGTCGACAGCACCTCGGCGACGACGACCAGGACTCTGGCTCCCGGCCGGGCTCTGAGCTGGTCGGCGGCGCGGACGAGGGCCTGGGCGCCGCCGGCGCAGGCCAGTGAGGTCAGCGGTATGCGGGTGACCTCCGGGCGCAGTCCCAGGGCCGCGACGAGATGGACGTCCAGGTTGGGCACGGCCCATGAGGTCGTGTGGCTGGTGATCACGACGTCCACGTCCGCTGCGGTGAGGCCGCTGTTGTCCAGGGCGCGCCGGGCAGCGTCGGCGGCCATGGCCGAGGCGTCACGGAATGCGGCGTCCATGCGGCGCCGCACCCCCGTCGCCGCCACGGCCTCGGCGAAGGACCGGGTGAAGTGGCGTTCCGCCACGCCGCATCCGTCGATGATCCGAAGGATCACCGACAGCCGCGGGTGGTGTCGATGCCGGCTGCGTACGTCCTCGCGGATCTCGGCCGTGGTGATCTTGTGGGCGGGCAGCACGGTGACGGGTTCGCTGACGTGGGCGGGCATTGCAACCCCCGGATCGGAAAGAATAAAGAACATGAAAGATCAACAATGTGACCTCCACTGTTTCATGCCGTTCCATGGACGTCCGCGATCTTCGCTTTTCTTTCGTGCCGAGGGAAAGAAATCAGCCAGTCACCTGCGGATCGTGCGACCTTGACAGGAAATCAGGGGGTGGCCATTCTACTTTCGGATCTCGGCGCCGTATGGCGGGGACCGTCGATCGAACAGGCACAACACAGTCCTCTCTCCTACTGAAGGGGTGTCCGATTTGATCGGCAGAAGACTGATATCCGCCGGGGCGTTTCGTGCCATCACGGCGACGTCCGCGCTGATCCTTTCCCTTTCCGCGTTGATCTCGCCGTCCTCCGCGGCAGCGCCCGCCGTCTCGACGAGCCAGGACGATCTGCTCCGTTTCGTCTCCCGTCCGGATCTCCAGCCGCCGAGGATCACCGTCCGCACGGCCGCCGGGGGCACCACGCCGGGCTATGTCTTCCTGGCGCCCAAGACGGACGTCGCCTCCGAGGACCCGCCGTTGACCCAGGGCGGGCCGGAGATCGTGGACGACGAGGGGAACCCGGTGTGGTTCGGGCCGCGCGGTGACGGGACGAACCTCCGCACCGCCGCGTTCCAGCCGCAGACCTATCGGGGGCGTCCGGTGCTCACCTGGTGGGAGGGCTATTCGATTCCGGACCCCGAGCTCGGCAATCCTTATATCGGCAACTGGGTGATCATGGACCAGTCGTATCACGTCATCGGCACGGTGAAACCCGGCAACGGCCTGCCGTACTCCGACGTGCACGACATGCAGATCACGCCGCGGAACACCGCGCTGATACTGGTGAACCAGCAGACGACCCGCCAGGTCGGCGACGACCGGCAAACCGTGGTGGACAACCTCATCCAGGAAGTGGACATCACGTCGGGACGCGTGCTGTTCCAGTGGAGTGGCCTCGACCACATTCCGCTGTCGGAGTCCGACTTTCCCCGCAATCCCGCGATTCCCTATCACTTCCTGCATCTGAATTCCGTGTCCCTCGACCGGGACGGGAACATCCTGGCCAGTGGCCGGCACACCAGCACCGTCTACAAGATCGACCGTGAAACGGGTGACATCGTCTGGCGCCTGGGCGGCAAGAACAGCGACTTCACGTTCGAGGACGGCGCCTCCTTCGCATGGCAGCACGACGTCCGCCGGGCCGCGGACGGGACGATCTCGGTCTTCGACAACACCACCACGGCGAACGGGACCGGTGTCGACGCCCCGTCCCGCGCCCTCGTCCTGAACGTCGACCCGCGCGACAGGACCGTCTCCGTCGCACGGTCGTACCCGAGCCCCGACGGCCTGCTGTCCGGAACGCAGGGCAGTACGCGCGTACTTGCCGGCGGAAACACCTTCGTCGGGTGGGGGTCCCACGGTTACTGGACCGAGTTCTCCGCCGACGGCAAGGTGCTCCTCGACGCCTCCTTCGCGAACCCCCTGGTCAGTTCGTACCGGGCGCTCCGCTTCACCTGGCGGGGCACACCGGACGACCGGCCGGCGGCGGCGGGTCGATCCACCGCGAACGGCGTGACGGTGTACGCGAGTTGGAACGGCGCCACCGACGTCGACGCCTGGCGGGTGCTGGCCGGCGACTCGGCGGAGCGGCTCAAGCGGGTGGCCGAGGTGCCCAGGCGGGGCTTCGAGACGTCGGCGGCCGTCGGTCACCGGGCCCGGTACGTCGCCGTGCAGGCGCTGGACGCGAGGGGGCGCGTCCTCGGCACGTCGGGCACCGCCGCGGTGGAAGCGTCGTGAAGGTCATCGGAGCCGGTTTCGGCCGTACGGGGACCCTGTCGGTGAAGGCCGCACTGGAAACGCTCGGGTTCGGACCCTGCTACCACATGCTGACCGCGTTCGAACGCCCCGATCACCTGCGGGCCTGGCGAGCGGCCCAGGAGGGCCGGGCCGTGGACTGGGACGCCCTGTTCACCGGCTTCGGGTCGACCATGGACTGGCCCGCGTGCACCTTCTGGGAGCAGCTGCTCGACGCCTGGCCGCAGGCCAGGATCGTCCTCACGGTACGCGACCCCGAACGCTGGTACGAGAGCTTCCGGGAGACGCTGGCGCCGCTGTGGGGCCCGGGCAGCGCCGCGCACGACCATCCCTCGCCGGAGTTCCGCGAGTACCTGGCACTGGTGCGGCGCATCGCCACGGACACCTTCGACGGCCGGCTCGACGACAGGGAGCACGTCGTCGCCACGTACACCGCGCACAACCGGAGGGTGCGGGAGAAGGCGCCGGCCGACCGGCTGCTCGTCTACGAGGTCGGGCAGGGCTGGCAGCCGTTGTGCACGTTCCTCGGCGTGGACGTCCCCGACGGCGTCGCGTTCCCCCGCCTGAACGATCGCAGCAGTTTCCAGGAGATGGTGCGCCGACGGTTGTCGACGTGAGCAGGTGTTTTCAACGCGCCTCCTTGGACTGCCTCGGACGACGCGCGGCCTTCCAGGGACCGAACCGCTCGGGCAGAACCCGCCACTACACCCCGGTGCGCACCCGGTGCGGGACCCCGTCGCGAGTGGCCTGCGGGTTTCGGCGTCACCCGCGTTGTGTTCCTCCGATCACCGTTGTGCCACGAGCTGCTGTTATTGAGTGTTGGAGGTAGTGATCAGGCAAGGTGGGCGGATGTCTGAGTTGTTCTTGCCCGGAGGGTTCGTCAATGCGGTTGTTCGTGTCGGTGACACGGTGCGCCGTCCAGCCTCGGCTCGCACCAAGTTCGTGGGTGATCTGCTGGGGTTGTTTGAATCCAGTGGCTGGAGTGGTGCTCCGCGGTATCTCGGTATGGACGACGAGGGCCGTGAAGTCCTCAGTTACCTGGATGGCCATGTGGCATGGGAGCCGCGTCAACCCGCTGCCGTGTCATCGGACGAGAGTCTGGTGGCGGTCGCCCGGCTCGTGCGTGAGTTCCACGACCTGACGGCGGGCACCCCGCTGGCCGGAGACCGAGAGGTCGTGTGTCACAACGACCTGTCGCCCAGGAACACCGTCTATCAGCTGTGCAGTGGCGAGCTTCGGCCGGCGGCGTTCATCGACTGGGACCTTGCTGCGCCGGGCGCGCGGATTCACGACATTGCTCATGTCTGCTGGCAGTACCTCGATCTGGGCCCTTCGGTCACCGACGTAGAGGAGGCGGCCCGGCGCATGAGGCTGGTCGTCGACGGCTACGAGTTGTGGGACCGGCAACGTCTCGTGTCCACGATCTTGTGGTGGCAGGACCGGTGCTGGCGGGGCATCGAGGCCCAGGCCGATGCGGGTGACGTCGCCATGGCCCGGCTCCGTGACGCAGGGGCGGTGAGGCAGGTTCAGGCGGCCTATCAGTGGGTTTCCGATCACCGGACCGCATTGGAATGCTCAGTGCGGTGAGCGCGCGGGTAACGGTCGCGGACGATTCGCTGGTTCCGTCCCGTGGCGTCGGAGGGCCTTCTACGATCCGACGCATGCAGGAGCCGAACTGTTCGAACGGATCAACGCGCGCCGTGCGGAACTGGACGAACTCGAAGAACAGCTGGTGGAGGTGCGGGCCGAGCGTGACGAACTCGCCGCCGACGAAACGGTCCTTGACCGGGTGTGCGAGCAGCTCGCCGACGAGCGCGCCTCGGCCGCGCCGGCACCCGGGCCCGCCCGGTTGGCGAGCTACTGGGAATTGACGTCACCGTGCGGGCCAGGCTGGAACCGCTGCGCGGGAGACTGGTCAGTCCGAGTCCCACCGTCCGCCGCCGGCGCGACAAGCTGATCGCCCTGCTCGCCACGCACGCTCCGCACCGGCAAGGCCGACCGGCGGAACCACTCCGGCGAACACCGCAGTCACGGCCTGCGCTTCCTCGCCCTGAAAGACGAGAAGGGCCGCCTGATGTGGATATCCGCCGCCCGGCCCGGCCGCACCCACGACATCCCTGCCGCCCGCTACGACCACATCCTGGCCCACCTGCGCGCCGCCCGCCTTGGAGCCCTCGCGGACACCCGGCCAGAAGGAAGCCAACCGTGTCCTCGCCGCACCGGTCGAACACGGCTCCGCACCCCTCAAGAACAGGCGGGATCGTAAAAGGCAGCTCGGTCACACCGTGCAGGAACCGGCCGGCCGACCACTGCGTCAGACGATCTACTCCGCAGACTGCCGCCCGCGACCAGTGTGAGCATCCCGATGACCGGTCACACCAGCGCTGTGACTGCGACTTCAGGTTGGCGGAGGCTCACTGTTCGCCCAGACGGGTGGCGTGGTGGTCTGTGGTGGTCTGGGGGTGTGATGTGGTGGTGAAGCGGGTGGGGCGGAATGTGCGGAGGAGGCTGTGTTGCTGGTCGGTGGTGATTTCGGTGGCGGCGAGGCGTCCCAGGATCGGTGCGAGGGTGATGCCGCTGTGGGTGACGAGGCAGTAGATGCGGGAGTGTGTGGTGGTGTAGCCGGCGATGGTGTGGCCGTCTGCGGGCAGGGAGCGCAGGCCGATGCGCAGGTCGATGTGCGGTGTCTGGCCGGGGGCGGTCAGCAGCGTACGCAGCCGCTGGGCGAGGGTGCGGGCGATGTCCCCGTCCGTGCGGGGAGGGTTGGCCGGGTCGACGTGGGTGTTGAGGTCGAGGGCCTGCAGGACGGTGTGGCCGTCGCCTGCGGGGCGCAGGTTGAGGCCGGGGCTGTGGATGACGCAGCGCAGGCCGAGCCGGGGGTGCCTGGCGTAGCCGAGTAGCCCGACGCTGGGGGCTCCGCGGCCGGTGTCCGTCATCATGGGAATGTCGATGCCAGCCCCTGCGGCGAGCCGTTTCGTCCAGCGGCCTGTCGCCAGGACTGCTCGGTCGCCGGTGTGGATGTGGCCGTCGGCGAGGGTGACGGTCACCGCGTCGGGCCCCTCGTCGATGGCTACGGCCTTGCCGGTGGCGTACACGGCGCCGTGGCTCTCGGCATCGGCCAGCAGGGTGTTCACGAAGAGGTCGGGCAGTATGTATCCCTCGCTGGGGAAGTGCGCGATGGAGGTGATGGCCGCCGGGACCCGCAGGCCGTCGCCTGCGATCCGCGTCGCTTGGTCACGTGTGATCCAGTGCGCGGGGTAGTCGAGGGATTGCAGTCGTTCCACGTTGGCGGCGAGCCACTGCTCGTTCGCGGGGTCCGCCCACTGCAGTGCTCCGCTGGGGAAGTACGAGGCGGCGCCGGGCAGTTGCCCGGCGAGCCTGGCGTGTTCCTCCATGCCGGCGAGGTTCAGGCGATGGTAGTGCGGGTCGGATTTGCGGCTGGAGTTGGTCCAGGCGAAGGTGGTCGCGCTGGTGCCCGTGCCTGCTCCCTGCTGGTCGAGCAGGAGAACGTGTGCGCCGGCGACGGCGAGGTGCCTGGCGACGCTCACTCCGAGCACGCCGGCTCCGATGACGATGACTTTCATGGTCTACGTTTGTCCTTTCCAGCAGCGGCAGGCTGCTCACGGGTCGGGGACCGCGAGCTCCAGGAAGAAATCGGCGGTTCCCGGACGGACGAGGGTCGTGACGACTTCGAGGGTGCTTCCGTCTGCGGCACGCAGTTCCCTGCGCCTCATCAGCGCGGGTGCTCCTCTTTCGCTGTGCAGCAGTGCGGCGTCGTGCTCGCCGAGGGTCACGGGGTCGAGGTAGAGCCGGATCGTGTCGATCGCCGCTCCCTGGCGTTGCAGATACCGCAGGGTGACGAGCTCCTCGAGGTTCTCGTTCAGCAGGTCGGGGGCCGCCGCGAAGAGCACGACGTGCCGCTCGAGCGACTGCGGCTCCTCGCGTACGTCCATCTTGCGGCGGACGAGTTCCACCACGGCCGTGTCGGCGGGGGCGCCGGGGAGGGCCAGGACGGCGTCGGCGGCTCTGACGATCCGTGCGGACACCACGTCGTGTCTGCCCGGTGTGCCCTTCGCGGCCGCCGTGGGAGTGACGAAGTTGAGCAGATTGATCTGCCGTTTGACGTCCGCGACGAACGTTCCGTGGCGCCGCCGGCGGATGGCCAGCCCCGCCTCGGCCAGGTCGTTGAGGACCCGTTGGGCCGTGGCACGGCTGACGCCGTACTGGGCGGAGAGGTCCTTCTCGGTCGGCAGCCGTGTGCCGGGGGGCAGTTTTCCGGCCCGGATCCTCGCTTCGATCTCTCGTCTGATCCGTACATAGAGCGGTGCGGTCATGGTGAGACCGTACATTCCGTCAATTGACTGGTGACAGCGCGACGGCGGTCATGCGGTTCCCCGGCGTGTACGTCGTGCTGTCCGCGTGCTGTTCCCCGCCTGCCCTGTGCGGTTGCCGGGCCCGTCGGGTCGGCGGAGGTCTCGCCGACCGGCCCGACGACGGCGCGGGAGCGCGGGGAGTGCGGTGAACCGCTTCAGCCCGTGGCCCGGTGCCGAGGGGGTGGAGCCGTGCCTGATCCGCCATGTCGTCCTCCCGGCCTGATCCGCGCAGCGACCAGCCTTCCCATATGGAACCGTACAATTACTCAATTGACCGGTCAATGGTCGAGGGCTGGTGATCTGCTGATCGGCTCGGCAGCTGTGCCTGTCTGGCCAAGCGGCAGGCCGGGGCCGTCAGGGCCTCAGGCATGGTGCCGTTGTGCAGCGGTGGGTTCGGCGGGTCGTGCGGGCTCTTCACCCGGAGCTGCCGGTACGCCCGGGGCAGCGTGGACGGGGCAGGTGCTCTGCGGGTCTGCGGCCAGGGGCGCCCGCTTCGGGGCCGGCGGTGTGGTGCGGTGGTCTCATCTGACGGCGGTGAGTGTCGCGTAGACGACGGTGTTGCCCTGGTATCCGGTGTGTTCGGTGTAGGGGCCGCCGCAGGTGATCACCCGTAACTCGGCCTGCCGGGAGCTCGCGTAGACCTTGTCGCTGGGGAAGTGTTCCTTGTCGTACACCTCGACGGCTTCGACGGTGAATACGGCTGTGCGCCGGTCGGCCCGGTTGATTTCGATCGTGTTGCCCTTGGTCAGTGCGCCGAGGTTGTAGAAGACGCCCGGTTCACCGGTGGGCAGGTCCACGTGGCCGGCGGTGATGGCCGTCCCGGCGGATCCCGGGGCCGTGCCGCCGCTGTACCAGCCGGCGAGGTTGGGATGGCCTGCGGGGGGCGGTCCGAGTGTTCCTGATGCGTCGAGGTGCAGCGTGGTGAGGGGGGCGTTGACGTTGATGGCGGGGATCCGCAGCCGCAGGGGTGGTGCGGGCGGGAGCGCCCCGATGGCGGGGTGGGCCGGGGGGACGGTGCGCTCGCCGGCGGGGCCCGGCAGGCTGGCGAAGGCCTGGCCTGCCGGAGGCTGTGGCGGCTGCTCGTGGTGGAGCGCGCCCATCACCAGCACGGCACCTGCCGCGAGTGTCCAGGCAAGAAGCCCGGCTGAGGGGACGAGGGAGGAAGAGGACGTGGGGGTGGTGTGCTGCCTGGGGGCCATGGCGCCTCGGGTCCTTGCCTGCAGCCCGGGGGGAAAGGGGCAGGCGCGACGGGCTCCCCGCGGCTCCCGGGAAGACGGGTTCCGGGAGCCGGCGGGAACGCGGAACGGTCAGTTTCGCTGCGCGCTTGGGCGGTGACGCATTCTCACCAGGGCCCCGGCTGCGGCTGCGGTGATCAGCGCTGCGCCCAGGGCGAGCTGCGTCGCTGTGTTCCCCGCGGGTCCGAATCCGGCCTCGACGGCGCCGTCGGGCCGGCGTGCGGTGAGCTCGTACGAATCCGTGATCCGGGTCCGTGGCGGGCACTTGACGGTGACGGTGTCGGTGCCGGCCGACGATCCTTCCGGCACGGTGAACTCGCCGGTGAGCACTCCCTTGCTCGCGCCTTCGAAGAGGTGGAAGGCTCCTGCCAGCTCCGACTCGCCCTTGCCGTAGGTGACGTCCGCGCCGCAGGCGGTGGTGCTGACGGTGACCGTGGAGCCGTGGGCGCCCTGCCGGATGTCGAGACCTGGGTCACCGGCGGCGGCAGCGACCGGAATCTGCAGAGCCAGGGCACCGGCGATGAGGCCGATACCGATACCAACACGTGTGATGCCCACGAGAACCCTCCAACGAAGAAGCAGCGTCCGGCCTGTCTGTACGGCGCCCTGTGCGCACGCCACTGACGAGGCAACCGACGCTGTGTCACCTCCGCAACATGACGGATCGTCCCGCACGTCGCACGGTCGGGCGCATCAGGCATCTCTGGGCGGGCATGTGCGCAGGTCAGCGAGGCAGAAGCCGAGGCGGTTCAGGAATGGTCAGGGGTCGGCGAACAGGCTAACGAGCGCACACCGGGCGGGTACCGGTCCGAGCCGGGAGGCCGGGAAACGGGGAAGCGCCGGGCCGGGGGATTCTTGGCACCCTGGTACTGGTAGAACGGTGACCGGTGGGTGTCCAGGAGCGGGAACGCAAGGTGTACCGGCCGCTGCGGCGGGCCGGCCTGGAGGTGATCCCGAACGCGGTGCCGGACGGCACGATGCCGTTCGTCTTCGGATACCGTACCGAGGACGTTGTCGGCGGCTTCTCCCACCGGTACGACACCCCTCGGCTCGTCGAGCGTCTCAACGAGGACTGGTACGGCCTCGCGGTGTCATCGGGTCTTCTCGACCACCGGCGCGAGTTCCTCGTCCGGCTTCCACAGGGCACCCGCACGCACCGGGCCTTCCTGCAGGACATGCACAGTGGCCGCCGTGCCGCACCGACCGCCTGGACCCGGGTCCGGCTCCTGGACCGCTGGGACATCATGGGCCGGGGCGCGGCATCGGCGTTCCTCGGCATCCACGCGGGCCACCCGGGCTTCGGCATGATGGCTCTCGACAGCGGTGTGTACGTCACGGCCTCGACGGGGGAGACCGGCATTGACGTGCTCGCGGTGCGCCACCCGGACCGCTCGGAAAACATCCTGCGGTACCTGGAACGGTTCGCGCGTCGGGACAGTCCCTACTCCGACCGCGAGTTGAAGGAGCGGATCGCCGTGTGGCTCGCAGGCCGCGCACCGAGTGCTGTCAGCCGTTCGGACCGATGACGACGCGGCCGAGGCGAGCCCGGCTGGCCGGACCGGGAGGTGACGACGCATCCACCGGTGTGCCCGCCGAGACGACGTCGACGCCTGGCGCGAGATCCAGGTCGCAGGCCATCTGCCGCAGGCGGCAGCCCAGTTGGTGCCCCGACTCTGCGACCACCCGCAAGGGATCGACCTCTCCCAGCAGCAGACCGAGATGAGCGCCAACGCGATCCTGACCGCCCTCGCCGCGCTGGGCGACCCGGCCGCAGTTCCTGTGCTGGTGGACACGCTCGGCGCCGCGCTGCGCCAAGAGCAGGACCGCGCCACGCGATCAGCTCTCGCGGCGCTGGGGGCCTTCGGCCCGGCGGCGGCCGGCGCACGGAGACGATCCGGTCACAACGACGACGCGCTGGTCCGGCTGGTCACAGCCGTGCTCTTCGAACTGCACGACGAATGGATCGCCTTCCCCCGCCGCCACCTCCCGGAAGGCAGCATGGGCGACATCTACCGCGAACTCCCCGAAAGCGCCCCGGCGCTACCCAACACCCCGAACACGCCGACCAGTTGATCCCCTACACGACGACAAAAGACACGACCTCTCCGTCCCCCGGCCCTTTCCGGGCGGCTGTCCTCTTCGTGGTCTTCGACAGCTCATCGACACGGTGTGACTCTACGGGTTGGCAAGCTTGTCAGTGTTGCGCAGAGGTGTTGATGACTATGCCTGGAGCGAGGCCAGTTCGACGACGGTGATGTCGGCCGGTGCGCCCACCCGGGTCGGTGGGCCCCAGGCGCCCGCGCCGCGGCTGACGTATAGCTGGGTGTCGCCGTAGCGGTCGAGGCCGGCGACGGTGGGGTTGGCCAGTTCGGCGACGAGGCTGCCGGGCCAGAGCTGGCCGCCGTGCGTGTGGCCGGACAGCTGGAGGTCAACTCCGTGCGTGATGGCTTCGTGGATCTGGACGGGCTGGTGGGCCAGGAGGACGGCGGCGCGGGAGCGGTCCCGGTCACCCAGGGCCTTGGCGTAGTCCGGTCCCTCGCCTTCGCCCTCGCCGGCCAGGTCGTTGACGCCCGCGAGGTCGAAGCCCGGCATTTCCGTGCGGGCGTTCTCCAGTGGGTGCAGGCCCAACTCCCGTACCTCCTCCACCCATTGAGCCGCGCCGGAGATGTACTCGTGGTTGCCCGTGACGAAGAACGTCCCATGGCGGGCTTGGAGTTGGGCGAGAGGTGCCGCGGCAGGGCCCAGGTCCTGCACGCTGCCGTCCACCAGGTCGCCGACCACCGCGATCAGGTGGGGCTGGGTGGCGTTGATGGTGTCGACGACCTTCTGCGCGAAGCCGCGTCCCAGGATCGGTCCGAGGTGGATGTCGCTGACGACAGCTATCCGGAATCCGTGCGCGGAGCGAGGTAGTTTCGCCAGCGGGACGGTGAGCCGCTTGACCCCGGGACCGCGGAGCACGCCGTACGTGCCGTGGCCGACGGTGCCGACGGCGGCAGCCACGGCGGTGCCGGCCACGACACGGGAGACGAACTGACGACGTGACGGCCTGGCGGGGGCAGGGGTACGCGCAGGCTCCGCCTTCGTCGCGGTCTCGGACGGTACCGACGGATCATCGGGCTCGCCCCCGTCCGCCGTCCCCGCGTCCCGCCGCGCCAGCCGGCGCAGCAGCAAGGGGCGTACGGCCTCACCCACCAGCAGCGCGAGCAGCAGATACAGGAAGACCGCCAGCCACAGGTAGCCGGGCCAGGCCAGGATCTGTTCGAGGCGGAACGGCGCTCCCGTGGCCCGGGCCACCACGTAGGCCACCAGGAGCAGGGGCCCCGCCCAGAAGACGGTGCTCGCGG
Organism: Streptomyces sp. T028; assembly: GCF_048159505.1. Classification (NCBI taxonomy): domain Bacteria; kingdom Bacillati; phylum Actinomycetota; class Actinomycetes; order Kitasatosporales; family Streptomycetaceae; genus Streptomyces; species Streptomyces sp. T028. Next base: position 202,051 of record NZ_JBLRVZ010000026.1, on the reverse strand, counting down.
TACGTCGTGCCACCGACCGCCGGGCTGTCGTGTCACGCACGACGCGGCGCCACACGTACCAGTGGAGGGCGCCGAGCACCGCCAGTGCGGCGAGGATGACGAGGGTGTAGACGATGACCACGGCGGGGCGTCCTTCGTGCGGGGGGGGGGTTCGGGGTCGTTCAGAGCGGGCCGCGGTCCTTGTGGCCCGCGTCAGTCGTGGTGGGTGCCGGGGGAGCGGGTCGGGATCGCGTCGAGTTCGGCGAGGGTCGCCTCGTCGAGCGTGAGCGCACCGGCCTCCAGGTTCGCCTCGAGGTGGCCGGTGTCGGCCGTGCCCGGGATGAGCAGCACGTTCGGAGCGTGGTGCAGCAGCCAGGCCAGGCCGATCTGGGCCGGGGCGCGGCCCGCCGCCTTGGCGGCCGCGATCACGGCCGGCTCGTCGGTCACCTTCGGCAGACCCGGGCGGGCGCCGCCGAGCGGGAAGAAGGGCACCCAGGCGATGTCCTCGTCCCCGCAGAGGCGAAGGAGGTCCTCGTCGTCGCGGGCCACGAGGCTGTAGGCGTTCTGCACGCAGACGATGCCCGCCGGCAGGGCGCGACGCAGCACGTCGAGGGTCACGCTGCTCAGGCCGATCGCGCCGATCTTGCCCTCGTCGCGCAGCGAGGTCAGCTCGGCGAGCTGGTCATCGAGGTCCACCAGCTGATCGTCCGGAACCGGCATGGGCGTGTGCCCGCTGTCCAGGCGGCGCAGGTTCACCACCGGTATCTGCTCCACGCCGAGGCCGGCGAGGTTGTCCTCGATGCCGGTCCGCAGCTCCTCGGGCCGCTGGGCCAGCCGCAACGGGAACGGGCCTCCGGGGTCGGGAGCGGCGCCGACCTTGCTGACGACCAGGACATCGTCGTCGTCGCGCAGGGCCTCGCGGATGACGTCGTTGACGAAGCCGTTGCCGTAGAAGTGGGCGGTGTCGACGTGGTCGACGCCGAGTTCGACCGAGCGGCGCAGCAGGGCGACGGCGGCGTCGCGGTCGCCGCGCAGGCGGTCCAGTTGCATGGCGCCGTATCCGATGCGCGAGACGGCGCGGCCGGCCAGCCGTCCGGCGGCTCCGGGGCGCGGGCTCTCCTCAGGAGTCGTGGTCGTGCGGCCGGGGGTGCCTTCGGATGTCATGACGATCGGCTCTCGTGAGACGATGGGCGGAAACGGAGGAACCTCCGTTACGGCCACTCTAGCAGTACCGGAGGATCCTCCGTTTTGAGTACGACACCCTCGTCGCCCCTCCCCGAAGGCCCCCGCGAGTCCGGCGACCGGCCGGTCCGCCGCGACGCGCGACGCAATCGCGAGAAGCTCATCGCCGCCGCCCAGGCCGTCTTCGTGACCGCCGAGGCCCCGGTCGCGCTGGAGGCCATCGCCCGCCAGGCGGGCGTCGGCATCGGGACCCTCTACCGGCACTTCCCCACCCGCGAGGATCTCGTCGACGCCGTCTACGCCGCCGAACTGGACGAGGTCACCGCGAGTGTCTCCCCCCTGCTGGAGCAGTTCCCTGCCGACCGGGCGCTGCGGGCCTGGCTGGGCCGGTACGCGACCTTCATCGCCACCAAGCGCGGGATGATGGAGACGCTGCGCGCCGGCTTCGCCTCCGGACGGGTCGACCCCTCCAGCCGTGAGCGCGTCACGGCGACGATCGGCACGTTCCTCACGCACGGCACCGCCGACGGCACGCTCCGTGCGGACGTCGACCCCGACGACGTCACCGCGATGCTCATCGGCGTCTTCCACACCATTCGGGTCGGCGGCTCCCAGGAACAGACCGGCCGACTACTCGACCTGCTCGTCGACGCACTCCACCCGCGAACCGATGCGCCTGACGACTGAGCCGCTCAGTCGGGCATGGCGGCGACGATCTGCTCCGCTGTGAGCGGCAGGCAACGGACCCTTACCCCCAGCGCGTCGTACAGGGCGTTGGCGATCGCCGCGGTGGTCGGGCCCTGGGCCGCCTCGCCCACGCCGAGTGGGGGATGTCCGTTGCCGGGCAGCAGCTCCACATCGACGGCCGGCACCTCGGAGAACCGGAGGATGGGGTAGCTCTCCCAGTCCACGCTGGTCACGGAGAAACGGTCGAAGCGGACCCGTTCCTTGAGCGTCCAGCTCGTCGCCTGGATCGCGCCGCCCTCGACCTGGTTCTCGGTGCCGTCGGGGCTCACGATCGTCCCCGCGTCCACCGCGATCACCAGCCGCCGGACCCTGACCTCCTCGACGGCCTCCACCTCGGCGACCACCGCACAGTAGGCACCGCTGTTCTTGTACCGGGCATAGCCGATCCCGTGCCCCACGCTGTCCCCGGCGGACCATCCCGACCACCCCGCTCGCCGCGCGGCGGCCTCGACGACGGCACGCGCGCGAGGGTCGTCCAGATGCGCGAGCCGGTACTCCACCGGGTCACGGCCGGCCTCGACGGCCAGATCGTCCAGGAACGACTCGGCCGCGAACACGTTGAGGTGGGCGCCGAGCGCCCGTAGCGCGGACGTGCGCAGAGGCGCGTCCCGCAGATCGTGGTTGATCACCTGGTGCGAGGGAAACGCGTAGCCGGGGATCGCGTTGCGGCCGGCGGCTCCGCCGATGTGGATCGGAATCTCCGGCGCGGTGCGGACCGGTCGACCGCCCTCACGGTGGCTCGCGGCGAGGAACCCGGGGGTCGGGGTGGAGCCGGGGCGCCCGAGATGGCCGTAGCCCCAGATCTCGTGCCGCCAGGAGAGGATGCCGCCGTCCGGATCCAGGTCCGCGGTCACACGGGCCACCGCCGCCGGTCCGTACGGGGCCCAGCCGAGCTCGTCCGCACGGGACCACACCACCTGGACGGGTCGGCCCGGTACCGCCAGGGCCAGCACGGAGGCGTCCATCGCGACGTCGTCGGCGCCGTTGTGCCCGTAGCAGCCCGCCCCTTCGACGTGTCGCACACCGACGTGCTCCACCGCGAGGCCGAGTGCCTCGGCGAGCTTGCGGCGCAGCACGTGGACACCCTGGCTGTGGCTCCACACCTCCAGCCGCGTGCCGCCCTCGATGACGGTGGCCTCCGCGGTCGCGCTGGAGGGGCCGATGGAGGCGTGCGCGATATAGGGGCGGTGATAGGTGGCCCGCACCGAGCGTGCCCCGGGGAAGTCGGCCGGGGGCGAGCCGTGTTCGGTGAGCACCTCGGTGTCGGCGGGAGCGCTGGTGAGGTGGGCGACCAGCTGGTCCTCGTCGGGCAGGGTGGCCCGTTCCTCCCATTTGGCGTCCGCCCCGAGCCGCTCGGAGGCCATGAGCGCGACCTCCTCGCGCTCGGCGACCACTCCCAGGAACTCCCCGTCCCGTACGACGGTCACCACGCCCGGCAGGGCCAGGGCGCCGTTGGTGTCGACGCCGACCAGCTTCGCGCCGCGCGACGGTGGCCGCACGACACGGCCGTACAGCAGGCCCGGGCGCTCGATGTCGTGCGCGTAGCGGTGCCGCCCGGTGAACTTCGCGGGCAGGTCCAGTCGTGGGACGTCGGTGCCGACCACGGTGTAGGCCGAGGACGGCTTGACGGGATGACGACCGGTCACGGCCTCGTCCAGGAGGCTGTCGTCGACAAGGTCCCAATAGCTCGAAGCCTGCCCGTCGTCCGTCCCCGTGATCCGCCCGTCCCGGACCGTCAGGGTGTCGGCGGGTACCCCCCATCGCTCGGCCGCGGCCGAAAGGCACCGCGCCCTGACCTCCGCGCACACGATCCGGATCGCGGAGCCGGAATGCTGCACGGAGAGGCTGGCCTGGGTGTATCCCTCGTCCGGGCTGAGGTCCGTGTCCACCGGGATCATGCGGATACGGCCGACCGACACGTCCAGTTCGTCGGCCGCGATCTGGGCGAGCGCGGTGAGCACTCCCTGGCCGAGTTCCGCCTTTCCCGAGCGGACCTCGACGGCGCCCGGAACGAATCGCAGCCAGTCGCCCGGTCGCGGGTTCGCCATCAGCGAGGGCGACAGCCGCGCGAGGTCCTCCGATGCGGTCACCCGTCACCTTCCTTCTCCCGTTCCTTCTCCGACTTCCCCGAGCGGAGTTCGGCCGCCGCTGACAGCACGGCCCGCACCACGCGGTTGTGCGCGCCGCAGCGACAGAGATTGCGGTCCAGCGCGGCACGTACTTCTTTCTCGGTGGGGTCGTCGTTCTCGCTGAGCAGGGCGACGGCCGCCACGACCATCCCTGACATGCAGTAACCACACTGCGCGGCCTGCGTGGATGTGAAGGCACGGATCACCGGATGCGGTTGTTCCGGCGTGCCGAGTCCTTCCACCGTGGTGATCTCCTTGTCCGCGACGGACCACACCGGGGTGTCGCAGGAGTGCACGGCACGGCCGTCGACCAGGACGAAGCAGGCGCCGCACAGCCCGAGACCGCAGCCGAACCGGGTCCCTTTGAGCGAGAGGTGGTTGCGCAGCACGTAGAGGAGGGGCGTGTCCTCTTCGGTGCTGAAGTCCCGCGACTGCCCGTTGACCGACAGTGTGTGAGTCGGCGGTGTGTCCTTGTCGGCCATCAGACGTCCCACTTGAAGAGCCGTTCGGCATTGGCGTGCGCGATCTTCTCCCGGTCGGACTGCCCGATCGGGAGCCGGTCCAGGTACTGGTGTGTCTCGGCACTGCCGTGGAAGGGGTAGTCGGCGGAGAACATCATGCGGTCGATTCCGACCGTGGCGAGGGCGGCGTTGAAGGCGACGTCGTCGGTGATGCCGCTGATGGTGATCGAGAAGTGCTCGCGGAAGTAGTCCTTGACGGGCTTGTCGAGGTCGACGACCCGGTTGAGCACCGAGTCAGAGCGCCAGAGCATGGCCGGCAGTCCCTCGCCCTGGTGGCCGATGATCACCTGGAGCCGCGGGAAGCGCTCGAAGACCCCGCCGATGATGAGCCGGAGCGCGTGCAGTCCGGTGTCGATGTGCCATCCCCACCCCGCGGTGGCCAGGGTTTCGCTGACGATCGGGGAGAACCCCGAGTAGCAGGCGTCGACCACGGGCTGGGGCGGCCGGTTGGGGTGCAGGTAGACCGGGACGCCCAGCGACTCCGCGGCTTCGAAGACCGGCCAGAAGAACGGGTCGTCGAGATAGCGTCCGCCCACGTGGCCGTTGATCAGCGTCCCGACGAAGCCGAGGTCGCCGACCGTGCGCTCCAGCTCCTTCACCGCGGCGTCGGGATCGGGCACAGGGAGCGCGGCGAATCCGGCGAAACGGCTGGGATGTGCCACGATCCTCTCCGCGAGGAGGTCGTTGGTCCGCGTGGCCAGGGGTACGGCCAGGTCGGCCGGCAGTTCCTCGGGTCCGGGCGCGACGCTGGAGATGACCTGGACGTCGACGCCCGCGGCGTCCATGACCGCCAGACGTCGTTCGCCGAGATCGGTGAGCTGGAGCATGAGCTCCGCCCGGGCCGCGGCCCGCCACTGGTCGCCGACCGCCCGGAGCATCGCCAGTAGGGGGTGGTCGGCGTTGGCTTCCAGGATCGCCCGGGTGGTGAAGTGCTCTTCGAGAGCGATGACTCTCATGTCGGTTCCCAGCCGTGTACGGGGGTCAGCGGATCCGGCCCGGCGACCGGGTCCGGACCACTGGTCGCGCGGATGAGTTCGAGAATGTGTTTCCGGTACTCCGCGAAGCGCGGCAGGGCCTTCGTGTCCAACTGGTCGCGGGGGCGCGGCAGGTCGATCTCCACGATCTCCATGACGGTCGCCGGACGGGAGGACAGCACGACCACGCGGTCGGCCAGATAGACGGCCTCGTCGATGTCGTGCGTCACCAGCAGTACCGCCGCGCCGACGTCGTCGCGGACCGCGAGGGTCAGGTCCTCGAGACCGGCCCGCGTCTGCGCGTCGACGGACGCGAAGGGCTCGTCCATGATGAGGATCTCGGGCCGGTAGGCGACCGCCCTGGCGATGGCCACGCGCTGCTGCATACCGCCTGAGAGCTGCCACGGATAGCGGTCGCCCATCCCGGCGAGCCCCACTTCCCGCAGCGACCACTCGACGCGCTCGGCGCGTTCCTTCGCGTCCTTGACGGTGTTCTTCAGCGGCAGCTCGACATTGCGCCGGACCGTGAACCACGGCATGAGCGAACGGCTGTAGTCCTGGAAGACCGCGGCGATCTCCGGCGGCGGTTCGGTGACATCGCGTCCGTCGAGCTCGATCCGGCCGCCGGAGCGGCCGTGCAGCGCGCACAGACAGCGCAGCAGGGTCGTCTTCCCGCCGCCCGACGGGCCGACGATGCAGACGAACTCGCCCTCGCGCACGTCGAAGCTGATCCCGCGGATCGCCTCGACACCGCCCTCGGCCGGATCGCCGTACGTCTTGGCCAGGTCCTCGACAACGAGTTTGGTCATTGTGCCCTCCCGGTGGACAGGTAGTGCCAACGGAGCACACGCCGCTCCACGAGTACGAAAAGGGCGTTCAGCAACGCGCCGAGAATGCCGAGGAGGATCGTCCCCGACCACATGAGCGGGATCTGGAAGCTCTGCTGGGCGTTCAGCGTCACGAAGCCCAGACCGCTGGTGGCGCCCAGCATCTCGGTGACGATCATCATGATGAAGGCGATCGCGAGGGAGATCCGCAGGCCGGCGAAGATCTGCGGGGCCGCCGAGGGCAGATGGACGGCGAAGATCCGCTGTCGGCGGGTGAGCCGGAAGGTCTGTCCGACGTCCTCCAGTCCCTGCTCCACGGAGCGCACCCCGTCCACGGTGTTGAGCAGGATCGGGAACACGCACACGAACGCGATGAGCCAGATCTTCGGAGCGTCGCCGATGCCGAGCAGCACGATGCTCACGGGCACGAGCCCGGTCGCCGGTATCGACCGCGCGAACTGGATGGCGGGCTGGAACGCCAGATGCAGCACGCGCACCCGGCCGAGAAGGATGCCGAGGGCCGTGCCGATGGCGGCCGCCAGCAGATAGCCGGCCCCGAGCCGGAGCAGGCTCGGTACGACGTCCGAGCCGAACCGCTCGAACAGCCAGGTCTCCCGGAAGTTCGTGAGGATTGTCGAGAGGGAGGGGTAGAAGGCGGAGGTACTGTCCTCGGACAGCACCCACCACAGGACCACGAGGACGACGGGGACCAGCAGCGAGATGCCAAGGGCCCGCAGCCGTGCGGCGAACCTCATGTGCTCACCTCCCGGTGGGCGACGTACCAGTGCAGCAGTCGCTTCTCGGTGCGCTCCAGTGCCGTGTTGAGCAGCAGGCCGAGCACACCGGACACGAGCAGCAGCCCGTACATGGTGGGATAGAGACCGTTCTGCGCCGCGGCGCCGAGCGAGGAGCCGAGCCCCGGGACGCCGCCGACGAGCTCCGCCGACACGGCGACGATCAGCGCGAGCGACGACGAGATCCGCACCCCCGTCGCCAGGTACGGCAGCACGCTGGGCAGCATGACGTAGCGCAGGATCTGGCGCCCGGTCAGGCCGAACACCCTGCCGGTCTCGACCACTTGGGCGTCGATGGCGCGCACACCGTAGATCGACTGGAAGAGCATCGGCCACAGTGCGCCCAGCGAGGCCATGATGATCGCGGTCTGCGAGCGCGAGCCCATCACCAGGATCAGCAGCGGCAGGTACACGATCGCCGGGATCGGGCGCAGGAACTCCAGCGGGACGTTGAGCAGCCGGTGCACGAAGGGCACCGTGCCGATCGTGCCGCCCACGACGATTCCCACCGCGCCGCCGATCAGCAGCCCGGCGAACCAGTGCCAGAGCGTCTGGCCCAGCGCCGTCCAGAAAGCGCTGTCGCCCCCTTCGTCCACGAGCCGGGCGACCACGTCCGAGAACGGCGGGATCTCGGCCGGCAGCGCTCCGCCGCGAGCCAGTAGCTCCCACAGCGCCAGCAGGCCGGCGGTCGTCGCGACGGGGAATAGCACCTGTGGCGACACGCGCCGTCGCCCTCGGCCCGGAGCCGGCGACGGCGCGGTCACGCGGGCGGCGACCGTCTCGTCTCCCCCGGCGCGGGGGAGTTGACTCGATGCGCTCTTCACTTCGCCGGCACTCCCGACCACTGCACCTCGGCGGCGGTCGGGGCCTTCTTGAGGATTCCGTACTTCACGAGCAGCTCACCCCAAGTCTTCGTCTCGGCCGAGGAGATCCCCGCGTCGTACACCGGGAGAGGCGTCGCGTCCACGACCTTCTGCGGCGCCTTCGTGATGCGGGCGATGGCCTTCTTCATGTCGGCCGGGTGCGCGTTGCACCACGTGTTGCCCTCCTGGAGGGCGGCCACGAAGTTCTTGACCACGTCGGGATGCGCGTCCACGTACTCCTTGGCCATGAAGGTGATGCTCTGGGCGGCGTCAGGCTTCCCGAAGCTGATGGCCGACGGGTCGCCGATGTCCTTGAAACCCTCATCGATGAGCTGGGCGACGAAGGGCTGCAGCGTGAAGACCGCGTCGACCCGCTTCGACCGCAGAGCCGCCGTCTGGTCCGGGAACGGCACCGCTACGAGCTTCACCTTGTCCGGGTCGCCGCCGGCCTTCGCCACCGACTCCCTGAGCAGGACCTCCCACGAACCCTGGAGCGAGTTCACCGCGACGGTCCTGCCCTCAAGTTGCTTGAACGACGTGATTCCCGAGCCCTTGCCGGCGAGGACCGCCGTGGGGGACTGGCCGTCCTTGTCGTAGTCCTCCTCCAGGCCGCTCGTGATGACGAGCGCCAGGTTGCTGCTCACCGCGTTGAGGACGGCGGTGTACGCGCCCGCTCCCGCGGTGATCTCCCCGTTGAGTATCTGCGCCACCTGGCCCGCCGCGTTCGGGGCGGCGGTGCCGTACTTCATCGTGATGCCGTGCTTGCGGAAGGTGCCGCGCTCGTCGGTGACCTTCAGACAGGCGGTCGACGACGTCGGCTGGAAGGCGAAGGTGACGGTCGAACCGTTACTGCCCGCGCTGCCTCCGCTCGACACGTTCCCGGCGTCGCCACCGCACGCCGACACCGTCAGCACGGGGGCGATCAGCGAGACGACCACGCCCGCTCTGAACCTTGTTGACGTCCTCATTGACATCTGCACTCTCCGTTCGCGCGAACCGATTCGCGCAGCGCCGTGCATGGGCTCCGCCCGGCTCCGGCACTCCGAGACTTCGGGCGTGATCGCAATATGTTATATCGACTACTCGAGTCGGCATAGATGTCGGAGAGCGGCAAACCTGTCGGCTCGGCGGCCGCCGCCTACTGCCGGGGACATGGCCACTTGTTGCCATCGGGCGGGGTGGACCACGCACCTTCCCGCCTTCGATAGTTGGTCGATCTGTTATATCGACCGGCGAGAGGGCTTGCCGCATGTCCGATCCAGGAGCTTCCTACTTCGCCGGGCGTGACAGTGCGCGACTCGCCTACCGCGAGGTGGGTGAGGGCAGGCCCCTGGTGCTGCTGCACGGGTTCGCCGTGGACGCGTCGATGTGGCTGCGATACGGCTGGGTCGAGACGATCGCGGCGGGCGGCCACCGTGTGATCATGCCGGACTTCCGTGGGCACGGCAGCAGCGCGAAGCCTCACGACCTGGCCTCATACCCTCCCGACGTACTCAGCGACGACGTTTTCGCGCTGGTTGCGCACCTGGGACTGGATGACTACGACCTCGCGGGATATTCGCTGGGTGCGCGGGTCGTGGTGAGAATGCTGGCGCGCGGAGCGGCGCCGGGCCGTGCGGTGGTCGCGGGGCAGGGCCTCGTCGAAGTGCTGGGCGGCGGTGGCGGTACGGACGCGTTCGTGCGCAGGGTCTTCGCCGGGTGGGGGACGTTCGCCCAGGGCTCCCGGGAGTGGCTGGCCGAGCAGTGGCTGTGGTCGAACCGTGCGGATCCGACGGCGCTGCTCCGGGTGCTGGACTCGATCGTCCCCACGCCGGCGGAGGCGCTCGACCGGATCCAGGTGCCGACGCTCGTGGTGGCGGGTGCCGAAGACGAGCGTGCCGCGTCGGTAGATCGGCTGGCCGCCGTGCTGCCCCGCGGCTGTCGTGCCGTGGTGCCCGGGGACCATGGTGCGGCCTCCAGCGCGCCAGAACTCGCGGCGGCGATCGCGGAGTTCCTGGCTGGACGCTGAGCCGGCGTCCGGTCGCGCCCCGCGACTCGGGGGTGTCGCTTGCGGCCGCATCGTCGACATTGTTGTTATCTGTTATATCATTTACAACGGCGCCTCGTTGACGCTCCGCTACGTCGCTGGCGTGGAGATGGTCCGGAAGGCGCGACGACAGAGGTCCGCGACCCGTGTGAGCGCGCCTCACCCGCCTCAACCGGAGGGGACTGATCGCCGAGGTCGGCCTGTACAGGGGGCGTCCGGCGGCGCCGGAGCCTCCGACGACCACGACCTGACCGCTCATGGAGAACCATCCCTTCGGTGGTGCTGGTGAGTGAATTGCCGTTCCGTCACGCCGGCCAGGCGAGCGGCTCGCCCCGCAGCCACGCTTCACGGGCCCTGACGAGGGCCTCGCGCCGCGGTCCGACCTCGGTCGGCATGTCGGGCACGATCCTGTGGCCTAGGGCTTCCTGGAGATAGGCGAGCCGTTGGTAGCCGTCCGGGCGGCGGGACATGATCTCGGGGTCCAGGCGCACGGTCTCGCTCGGGTCGACCGGGGCGATGAAGTCCCGCTCGTAGACAGGCTGGCGCAGGACCAGACCCCAGCGCCCCTCCCGCCGTTCCACGAAGTCGAAGACCAGGCCGATGCAGGTGACGTCGCACAGGATGCCCTCGACCGGGGCGCGCTGCATGATTCGCAGCTTCGACATCGCGAATCCGCGGTCACCGTTGACCAGGGCGGTGACGCCACCGCCGGAGTGCAGTGCCCGGTTGCCCTCCGCGAACGCCTTGGTGGCCGCATCGACGAACTGCTGCGGGGTCGCCTTGCCACCCCACGTGGTCATCAACACCCCGTCGTCGTGCCAGACTTCGAGGAAGCGGTCCCATTCGCGGTTGTCGCGGAAGATCATCCAGTTCTCGACCAGCTCGCGGATCGCGAGGCGGTCGAGCAGCGTGTCGGCGTTTCCCATCAGGCATGTCCTTCTCGTGCTCGTTCCAGTGCGTCACGGAGGTAGGGGATGCGCAGGGGCGGGTGTTTCGGGGCGCCGGCGAGGACGTCCTCGGACAGTTCCCATATGCGGCAGTGCTCGTAGACGCCGTCGTAGAGCGGCAGCGCGTTCTCCAGGTGAGCGGTGTCGTCGTGGGCGACACCGAACGCGGCCCCCACCAGGTTGAGCGCGGCGCCGAGGATGCGCTCCTCCTCAGTCTGATCGGGGCGTGCCGGAGTGCCGAGGGCGTGGCTGACGCCCGCCGCGACGATCCGCTCCATGCGCCACAGCGCGGGATCGTCGAGGTCGTAGGCCCGCAGCACCTTCTGGAAGCACGGGCCGTTCTCGTCGTGCAGCCCGAGGCGAACACCCGGGATCCCGATGGGTGTCGCCCCCTCGGGGATCCGCAGCCGGGTGGGGTCGGGGAGACCGCCGTCCAGGCCCCACTCCACGAACTCGAACTCCGCGTCGGGGTCGACGAACCGTCGCACCAGCCAAGGGGAGGCGACCCGGTCCAGGTGAACATGAGCGAGCGTGGCCCAGCGCATTGATGACCTTTCGAGAGGGAGGAAGGAGGGTGTCGAGTCAGCTGGGGAGCAGGTGACTTCGTAGATGCGCGACGCTCCGGACCCAGGTCGCGCCGCCCGGGTCGGCCGGGTCGCCCAGGTCCGATGAGCCGAGGAATCCGTGGCCGAGTCCGGGCAGTACAGCGTGTTCGAACTGTGGGTTGGCGGCGGCGAGTTCGGTGTAGCGCTCGACGCTCTCCATACCGACGGTCGTGTCCTGCTCGCCCCAGAAGGCGAGCACCGGCCCGCGCAGCGACCCGACGAGGTCGATCGGCCTTGGGGGTGGAGACACCACCCAGGCGGGCGGCTCGGGGAAGCCGTAGTAGGCGACCGTCACCAACTCGTCTCGGGTGGAGGCCAGATCGAGGCCGAAGGTGCCGCCCATGCAGAAGCCGACCGTGCCCACCGGCACGGTCGTCGAGCGTGTGCGGAGCCAGTCGACGGCCGCGTGCAGGTCGTCGAGGCTCTGCTTCTCGTCGAGTCGGGCGCGGCGGGCGATCGCGGCCTCGGCGCCGGGCTCGGGCAGCGGTCCCTGACGGAAGAAGACGTCGGGCAGCAGCGCCTGGAAGCCGGCCCCGGCGAGCAGTGCGGCGAGGTGCTCGTAGTAGGGGCTGCGGCCGAGCATGTCGGCGGCGATCAGCACGCCGGGTGCGTCCGGCGCCGCCGCGACGTGCAGCGCGGGCATCAACTCGCCGCTGGGCAGCGGGATGTCGACCTCGCGGCGAACGGCGTCTGGCGCGGCCTGTCCTGGAGGGAGGTCACTGTGGCACATGGGGGATCTCTCGCTTGTCGTGGATCGGAGCTGTCGTTCCCCTCGTCCTCACGTGGACTGCTGATCGCGCAGATGCCTGGCGATCCAGGCGGCGACGCCGATCGGCTCCCGTCCGAGGATGGTTTCCAGTACGAGTCCGTTGCCGCCGCGGAAACCGAAGGCGTCGTAGTACGCGCGCAGCCGCCGGAATCCCTCGGCCGCGAACGGGCTTGCCAGCAGGCCCTGTTGGGCGGCCGGGCCGTACTCCTCCAGCGTCGCCTGCTGTGCGCGCACCGGTCGTCCGAGCGCCGCGGTCAGATGGGCGGCGATGTCGTGGGCGGTGTACTCGCCGGGTGCCGACAGCTCGAACGTGCCCCGGACCAGCCGCTGTTCGGTGAAGGCGACGGCGACGACCTCGGCGACGTCCTCGTAGTCGACGTACGCCATGCGTACGTCGGGACTGAAGGCGTCGGCGTACACACCCTCGGTGGCCGCTCGCGACCAGCTGGAGAGAAGCGGTCCGTGCAGGAACCGGGAGGGCTGGAGCACGGTGAACTCCAGGTCGGTCTTGTAGAGATGGTCCTCGATGGCGAGCTTGGGCTGGTGGTTGAGGAGGACCTCGATGGAGGGGTGGTAGACGCCGGAGAGGACGAAGCGGCGGACACCGACGCGCTGGGCGATGTCGATGACGGCCTTGCCGAGCTGGGCTTCCTCGGGCATGAAACGGGGACCGATGAGGAAGACACCTTCGCAGCCGGTTGCGGCCCGTTCGAGGGCGGCCAGGTCGCGGAGGTCTCCTTCGGCGATCTCGGCGGCGCCCGCGCGGCGGACACTGTCGCCCTTGCCGGCGTCGCGGATGAAGGCGCGGACCTTGGCTCCGCGCGCCGTGAGGGCCCTGGTGACGGCGAGACCGGTGTAGCCGGAGGCTCCTAGTACGAGGATCAACGCAACTCCTGGGATCTTTCTGTGTATTCGGTCTCTGTCAGCCGAGTCGTAGATGCGCCGGTCGGCTGCGCCCTTCCAGGCGGTCCGCCAACTCAGGTGGAAGTGGCAGGACTTCCAGCGCCGGGCCCGAGGTGCGCGCGTACACCTGAGTGAGACGGATCTGGATCGCCGGCTCGGAGGCACCGACGAGCGCGAAGTCGCTGCGCAGCGTGAAGGAACGCTCCGAGAGCCTCTCCAGGCGCAGGCAGGCGTCGACCTCTTCGTCCAGTCGCAGGCAGCTGCGGTACGTGAACTCGGCGTGCACGGCCGGAGTGCCGAACCCGGCCGCGAGCAGCCGTGACGTCGCGAACCCCGCGATCGCCAGCCACTCGCTCACCATGCTCTCGGCCCAGCGCGCGGGCGCCGCGAAGTACACCACCTGAGCCGCGTCGGTGTCGCCCATGGCGACCCGGAACCGCCGCCGCAGCAGCGGGGGTTGGGAGCCGCAGGCCACCGCGGTCATGACGCGTCCGGCACATGGACGAGGTCCGTGCGGCCCGCGACCAGGCCGTCGACAGCGTGGCGTGGATACCGGGTGCCGGACGTGACCTCGACGAGGGCGGGGAGGTCGGACCGGAGCCGTTCGCCGAAGGCCAGCCGGTCAAGCAGCGCGCCCTGTGAGTTCGCACCGGTCAGCCGGATGACATCGGCGCCCTGGCGCACGGACGCGAGTGCCCGGTCTACGAGACCGTCGGCCTCCGGCCCCCAGGCGTCGCCGGAGCGGATCTCCAGGATCGCGGTGTCCCCGGCGCTGTCGCGCAGCCGGCTCGGATACCGGTGCCGTGTGCTGCGTACGGGTTGTCCCAGCACCCAGCGCGTGAACTGCGGGAGCCGGAAGCCGCTGGAGGAGAAGGCGTGGGCGGCCCGGGAGATGGCGTGGTGCAGGGCCGGGTCGGTGTCGAGGAGGGCACTGAGCATGCCGCCGGTCAGCCCGACGGCGAAGCCGAAGGTCGCCGCGGGTGGCCGCATCTCGTGCACGCGCACGTGCCAGTGAGGGCGTCGAAGGGCCGGCAGCCGGGCCGCGAAAAGGCCTGCGGGGCCGCCTCCGAGTATGTGCACGCGTCGAGCTGTCATCCTTCATGAGTAACCCTGATTGACTTCGGTGTCAAGAATTCATCTTGCTGGTCAATTTGCTGGGTGGTGGCGGGCATGCGGAACCGCCGGCCGGCCGTCGGGGCAGGACAGGGCAGCGGCCGGCGGTTGCCTGGGGGGCCTCGTCTCAGTCGACGAGGTCGAGGGCGGCCGCGACGACGCTGTCCGTGTCGATCTGGTGGTACCGGTACACGTCCTCCAGCGCCCCGGACTGGCCGAAGCGGCTCACGCCCAGCGTGGTGACCGGCACCTGGTTGACGGTGGCCAGGAACGCCAGGGTGTGCGGGTGACCGTCGACCAGGGTGACCAGGGGAGCGGCGCGCTCCGCCGGGAAGACCTGGTCCAGGATCCAGGTGGGGGAGTCCTCCTGGCCTCGTCGGCCACGCAGGGCCCGGAAGAGCAGGTCCGGGCTGGTCGTGACGACCACGTCGGCCTGGTGGCCCAGTTGGGCGAGGCGCTCGGCGGCAGCCAGGCCCTCGGGGACCATCGCACCCATCACCGCGATCGTCACGTCCGGCGCACCCGCGGCCCGGCGCAGCGGGTAGGCACCCGCGACGGTCTGCCGACGCCGGCGCTCCCGCGCGGCCGGATCAGCGGGGATCGCGGCCAGGCTCTGGTCGACGGGACGGGTGGACAGCCGCAGATAGGCGGAGCTGCCGTCCGGCTTGCCGAGGCCGCTCAGCGCCGCGAGCAGACACCACTCGGTGTCGATGCCGAAAGCGGGCTCGTACGACACGCAGCCGGGCTGTTCGATGCCCAGCGACGGTGTGGTGATCGACTGGTGCGCACCACCCTCGGGGGCGAGCGTGACGCCGGAAGGGGTGCCGACGAGAATGGACTGACCGCCCGCGTAGATGCCGTACGACCACGGCTCCAGTGCCCGGTTGACGAACGGGTCGTACACGACCCCGATGGGCAGCAGAGGCTGTCCCCAGCGGCTCCATGTCGCGCCCAGCTCGCCCAGTAGGCTCACCAGGTTGACCTCGGCGATGCCGAGCTCGACGTGCTGGCCCGACGGTTTCTCCCGCCAGTGCAGGATGGTCTCGGCGTCGTCGGCGAACCAGTCGGTGCGCTCCGCCGACGACCATACGCCCACCTTGTTGAGCCAGCCGCCGAGGTTGGTGGAGGAGGAGACGTCCGGACTCACGGTGACGATCCGGCCCGCCGCCTCGGGCGCCTTGCGGGTCAGGTCCAGCAGCACCCGTCCCAGGGCCTGCTGGGTGTTGCCGGTGCCACCGGGGGCGGGCCGGCCGAGGTCGGCGGGGACCGCCGGGGCCGCCACCGTCCCGTGGAGCGGGCGGCGCAGCCGCTCGGCCGCCGCCGCGCACAGGTGCGCCTCGTCGGACCCTTCGGCGAAGGGCGTCCAGGGGGCGTCCAGATCCATACCCAGCTGTCCCGCCAGCTCCGCCATCTGGTCGCCGGACAGGAGCGAGGAGTGGTTCTGGGGGTGGCCTTCGGTGGGCAGGCCGTGGCCCTTCACGGTGTACGCGAAGATGACCGTCGGACGGGTGTCGTCGATCTCGTCGTAGGCCGTGAGCAGGGCACCTAGGTCATGGCCGCCGAGGTTGCGCACCGCGCTGTGCAGGGTGTCGTCGTCCAGGCCCGCGATCAGCTCCGCGATGGGCTGCGCGGAGGCGCCCGCTCCGGGCAGTCGCTCGCGCAGCTGCGCCGGGGTGCAGCGGAGCAGTCGCTGGTACTCGGGGTTCTCCATGGTGTCCAGACGCAGGCGCAGTTCGGCGCCGCCGGGACGGGTGAAGAGCTCCTCAAGGAGCCGGCCGTACTTGAGGGTGGTGACCTGCCAGCCGGCAGCGGTGAACATGCCGGTCAGGCGTTCCGCGGCCGTTCCGGGGACGACCCGGTCCAGGGACTGGCGGTTGAGGTCGACGACCCAGACGATCTCTCCGAGTCCGGCGACCATCGGATCCTGGACGGCCTCCCAGATCGCGCCCTCGTCCAGTTCGGCGTCACCCAGCAGGGAGTACTGGCGGCCGCTGCCCGCGCCGCCGAAGTGCCCGTCGACGTAGCGGCGTGAGATGGCGCCCCAGATGGGCGCGGTCGCGCCGATGCCCACGGACCCGGTGGAGTAGTCGACGGGGTCGGGGTCCTTGGAGCGGCTGGGATAGCTCTGGAGGCCGCCGAAGGCGCGCAGTTCGGTGAGGTAGGAGCTGTCCAGTTCGCCGAGGAGGAAGTTGACGGCGTGCAGGACGGGCGAGGCGTGCGGCTTGACGGAGACCCGGTCGTCGCGCGTGAGCGCGTGGAACCACAGGGCGGTCATGATGGACGACATCGACGCGCTGGACGCCTGGTGGCCACCGACCTTCAGTCCCGACGGGTTGGGCCGTACCCGGTTCGCGTGGTCGATTATCGCGGTCGAGAGCCACAGGACACGCTTCTCGACGGTGCCGAGGGCCCGTAGCGTCTCGGCGCGGCTGTCGTCGGTCGCGCGTGTATCGCTCGAAGTCGCAGGGGTGACCATGGGTGCCTCACATATTCCGGACTGAAAGGCCGCAGCGGCGGTGGGGAGTTGGTCGTATCGCTGAGGGCGTTGGAAGGGTTTGGCACGAGGGGGAGGGAACGGCTCGAGGCTCCTCGGCCGGTCCCTCCCCCTCAGTACTTGTTCACTGGTGCTGGGCGATGGCCTCGGCCCAGGGGGTCCCCTGGGTGATGAGGCGACGGGCCCGGTTGAACTGCCGGGGGCTGCCGTTGAATCCGACGGCACCGACGACCGCCTCGCCGTCGCCGAGCAGAGCCAGGTAGCTCTCCTCGGCCGGGCCGCCGTCGAGGAAGTGGAGGTGCTTGGCGTGTGCGGTTCCGGCGAGCTGGAAGCGCTCCCCGAACTGGTCGGACCACACGTAGGGCACTCCGGTGTAGGGCTGTGCCGCCTGCGGATCCAGGAGGTTCAGCGCGGCCTGCCGACCCTGCTCGCGGGCGTTGGTCCAGTGTTCGACACGGAGGGAGTCACCGGTTGTCGGATGGGGCCAGCGGGCCGCGTCGCCCACGGCGTACACACCGGGCGCGGTGGTCTGCAAGGTCGCGTCGGTGATCACCCCGTCGTCGACGGAGAGCCCCGAGCCGTCCAGCCAACCGGTCGCCGGGACCGCGCCCACCCCGACGACCACAAGATCGGCGTCGAGGACGGTGCCGTCGGTGAGTTCGACCTTGTCGACCCGGAGCGAACCGAGCAGCCGGGCCACCCCGACCCCGCACACCACCCGTACGCCATTGGCCCTTTGCAGTCGGACCACGGGTGCGGCCAGTTCGGACGGCACGGCCCGCAGCAGCGGCGAAGCCGCGGCTTCGACGAGGGTGACGTCCAGGCCGAAGTGGCGTGCCGCCGCGGCGATCTCGCAGCCGATGAACCCGGCCCCGACCACCACCACGGAAGGACGTCCCTGGGCCATCGCCGCCCGCACCCGACGGGCGTCGTCGAGGGCGCGCAGAGTGTGCACCCCGTCGAGGCCGAACCAGCCCCTGGGACGCACGGCACGCGAACCGGTGGCGATGACCAGCCCGTCGTAGGGAACATCGGAACCGCCGATGTCGACCTTGCGTTCGGCCGGGTCGAGGGCGCGTGCGGCGGTGCCGAGGCGCAGATCGACGTCGAGGTCCTCGAACTCCTCCGCGGGCAGCAGACGGATGTCGTCCTCGGCCATCTCGCCCGTGAGGAGTTCCTTGGACAACGGGGTCGGGTTGTACGGGAGTTCGTGGTCGGCGCCGATCAGGGTGAGACGGCCGTCGTAGCCGGCGCCGCGCAGGGCCAGGACCGCCTCGACACCTGCCACGCTGGCGCCGACCACGACGATGTCGGTGAGCATGCCCGGTGACCCTCAGCCCTTGTCGGTCTGGGCGCGCTTGGCGGCCAGGCCGTCGATGAACTTGTCGTCGAAGGCGTGGTCCATCATGTCGGGGTCGATGTCGTCCTTGGCGGTCATGTCGCGGTTGGGGTCGGCGAAGGCGAAGGAGTAGCCGTGCTTGCGGCCGGCGAGGATCTCCCACCAGCAGCCGTTCATGTCCTCGAAGTAGAACGAGTACGCGCCGTGCTGTTCCTGGGGCTTGGTGATCCGCTTGATCTTGTACTCGTCCTGGACCTCGGTCAGCTTGGCGTGCGCGTCGTCGACGGCCTCGTTGGACTGGACGTCCAGGCCGTTGTGGTCGAGCAGGCGCATCGGGCTTTCCTTGCCCTCTTCGACGACGACGTAGACGTGGTCGGTACCGCGGCGGATCAGCAGGCCCACCGGGGCGTGCTGGATCACCTCGAAGCCGAGGACCTCCTCGTAGAAGCGGCGGGCCTCCTGGATGTCGATGACGGTCAGGGTGCCGTGGGAGATCATCCCGATGTCGATCAGGGGCTTCTTGGTGCGGTAGCTCTTGGTGATCTTCGGCTGGATCTCGGGCATTGCGCTCACTCCCTACTTTCTGCCTGATGCGTTGTGCTGGGGTCTGCCGGAAAACATCAGCTGCGGGGCGCGACGGTCATCTCGATGCCGTCCAGGTCGGGCGTGTACTCGAACTGGCAGGTCAGTCGGGAGTTGTCCCGGCGGTCGGGAAGCTGCTCGATCCGCTCCATCTCGAACTCGTCCGGTTCGGGGAGCCGGTCCAGCCATTCCTTCTCCACGTAGACGTGGCACGACCCGCACACGGCGTTGCCGTTGCACAGGCCGATGATCCCCACCTTCTGGTGGCGCAGCTGGGGCATCAAGGGCTTGTTCGCGACCGGTTCGAACTCGACCCGGGCACCCTTGCGGTCATGGATGATCATCATCTCGGCAGCTCCTCAGACACGCGGCGGATCCCGGCGGTGCGCGACGGCCGGGAAAGCGGCGGCCTCGTGAAATGGCTGACGTCGAAGAACGTGACGCCAGGAAAGCGGGGTCGACGATCCGACCGTCACTGTCGTCAACTATCTTACGCAAGTGTTGAGGGCCGTCAAGGATCCGGCAGCTCTGTTGCGATGGGTTGACGTCTATGTTTAATAGTGGTCACAATCGTAGAAACAGCGTGACCTGTACGGAAGGATGCGTCATGAGGCTTGTGCGTGTGCGTGACGAGGGAACCGGCCTGCTGGTCGGTCCTCCCGGTGAGGAGATCGTCGTCGACATCGCGCGCGGCCTCGCCGAGCTCCGTCGGGGAGAGCCGGCGCTGGTGGCTGCCCTGGAGCCGTACTTCACGACGGCCGACGGGAGCTGGCTCCCACTGATCGCGCGCTGGCGCGAGGTGCGCGGCTTCCTACGGGCGCTGGCGGAGATCGCCGCCGACGGGCAGGCCCTGACCGCCGCCTCCCGGCGCCTGGACGACGTACGCCTCGACCCGCCCCTGCCCGACCCCGGCGTGCGCATCTTCGCCCTCGGCGGCAACTTCCCCGCGCACGGTTCCGGGATGGCCGCGGTCATGGACGTTGCCGAATCGGTGCGGCAGGGCGCCGCGGGCGGGAATCCGCCCTGGGGCTTCTACGTCATCCCCGGTACCGTGGTGGGCCAGGACGCCGTGGTGACGCCCCCGTCCGGGACCCGCAAACTGGACTACGAGGCCGAGGTCGCCGTCGTCCTCGGTGCGGGAGCCCACGAGCCCGGAAGCGATGTCATAGACGTCTGGGGCTACACCGCCTGGAACGACTTCAGCATCCGGGACGAGGCGCTCGGCCTGACGAAGATCGACCACGGCCCGCTGACCTGGTCCCTCACCAAGAACTTCCGCACCGGCCACAGCAGCGGCCCCTGCATGGTCGTCGACGAGCCCATCCCGGCCGCCGGTCTCGGCATCATCTGCAAGGTCAACGGCGAACTCCGCCAGGACGGCACCACCGCGCAGATGCAGTACACCTTCGGCGCCACCGCCGCCCACATCTCGCGCTACGCCCCGCTCGCCGGCGGCGACATGATCCTCTCCGGAACCCCGGCCGGCACCGCCATGGAGGGAGGCGTCGACGGCCCTTTCCTCAAGGACGGCGACCATGTCGAGGTCGGAGTCGAGGGCGTCGGCCTGTTGCGCAACCGTGTCGTGCTGAAGGACTGACGACTGGTCGCGGTCCCCTTGCGCTACCGCAGCATCTGCTGCGCGATCTCCCTGTGCTCGTCGAGATGGCGGAGGACCGCTCGCGTCACGGCGTCGGGGTCGCCTTCGCGGAAGACGGCGAGGAGGGCGGCATGCGAGTGTTTACGGCGCCGGTGTTCCTCCGGTCTGCTGTCCAGACCGGAGAAGGCGAGCCTGATATAACGTCCGGCCGCGTGCCAGAGGCTCTCCAGGACGCGCAGATCCCAGGCGGTCGCGGCCGGTTGCAGCAGCTCGCGGTGGAACGCGTGGTGCGCCTCGTAGATCTCGTCCACGCCCAGGTCCTCGTCTCCGCACATGGAGACGAAGGCCTGGAGACGCTGGAAGTCGGACCCACGCAGCAGGGAGCATGAGCGGGCGGCGAGTTCGGGTTCGATGCTTCGGCGCAGCCGGTAGATGCCGTTGAGGTCGTCCTGGTGGAGCGGGGCGACCAGAGCACTCTTGCCGGGGCGGGTGATGACGAGCCCCTGTGCTTCGAGTTGCCGGAGTGCCTCGCGTACGGGGATGAAGCTGACGCCGAGTTGGTCGGCGATCTCGCGCAGGGAGAAGGGCTGGCCGGGGCGGAGGTCGCCGGCCAGGATCGAGCGGCGGATCTCCTTGGCGACCTGGTCCACCATGGAGGTGGGTTCCAGGGCGCGGACGTACGGTTCCCGGCTGGTCTTGGTCACGGTCGTCGGCCCCGGATTCGTAGTCGGCTTGGGCAGCCAAGTTTCCTTACGTCATCGTTATAACATAGCTCGAGGTCAAAAGCGTATGAGTGCCTGAGCTCAGGGTTGGTGGTTGGGGGCAGGGGTCGGATCCGTCAGACAGTTCCTGGCGACGTGGCAGGCAGTGAAGTCTCCACCGCCAAGCGGATCGTGTTCCCTCGCGACCGGGCGGATGTCGACGACGTCGGAGCGCTTCTGGAGGGCCGGGCCACCTACGCGGGCCCGACAGGCTCCAGGACACATGAGCCTTCCTCGCTCATCGTGTACTCGAGGCGGGAGAGCCGTTCTTCTTCTCCACCGTGGGCGCCTTCCGATACACGTTGGTCGCCGTGCCCCCAAGACCTGCGGGTGACGGAGAGCTCTCCGGCCAGGTTGGCACGTGCAGGTGGTGGTGGAGACTTCGCCGTTCAGCTCGGCCCTCGTCGGGCTCTTGCGCTCGTCGGGGTCGTCCACCGCCGCGCTCTCGCCGCGTGAGCCGGCCGATGTGGCCGAGTACACCACGCAGATGCTGCGCCGGATCGTGGCGCGCTCCGATGAGAACTACTTCGGCCGCAGGGGCGACACCCGCCTGACGAAGGTTCTCGCTTGGATCGAGAAGAACCTCGCCGTCTCCGGCCTCGGGCCGGAGAAGGTGGCCGCGGTCCACCACATCTCACTGCGGCGGTTGCACGGCTGTTCGCCGACACGGAGTCCACGTGCCAGTACGTTGTGAGCCGAAGGCTGGAACAGATCCGTGAGGACAGCCTGGTGCGTTGTCCGTGCCCACGGGCCGACCAGTGCGACCGCGGCGAGCGATGCCTGGTGAGCGCCCAGGGCGGAACTCGGCGCTGAATGGATCTCGGTGGGTCATCGGGGCGCGGGCGACTCGGCCGATGGTAGGAAGCCGACCCGGTCGAGATCCTGGCGAGCACCCACAGCCTGGTGGTCACGGGCCAGCGAGAAGCAGGTCCGCAGTACGTGCAGGGCGTCCGAGTCGATGGCTCCGAGCAGGGTGCGCCACGCCTGGGCCTTCTGGTCGTACGACATCAGCGGGCGCAACAGCCGGCCCTGGATCTTCCGGCCGACGGCTGAGGACCCTGGGACGTGAGTGAGGCGCCGACCTCCGCGGACGGGCCCTTGATGGTGCCGGACTTGTGTGTGTTGAGAGGCTGTTCCATCTTCATGGCGACGACCTCCTCGGCAACGCTGACCGGGTCCGGCGTACCGGCCACCAGCGGCGCACCGGCACGCTGGGCGATGTGCCGGGCGGCGACCTTGTCACCCAGGTCGCGGATGGCCCGCGGAGGTGGGCCGATCCAGATGAGCCCCGCGTCCGGGACCGCCGGCGCGAAGCCGGCGTTGGCGATGAGCACCTTGCTGGGGATGCCGGGCTCAGTGCACCTTCGGCCATGACGACGGCGACGACGTCCTGGGCGTGAATGCCGGACTGCCTGGTGTGTTCTTGCCGGGTGTTGCTCCGTACGACTTTGATTGTCATGGCGGCTCCTACAGGGGATGTCGCCGTGCTTCTTCGGGGGGGCAGGGACTCGCGCTGGGTACGCAGCTGGCGCCGCCCGCGGACCACGTGGCGGTGGGTGTCGGACGGCATGATCACGGAGTCGATGTAGCCGCGTTCGGCCGCGATGTAGGGGTTGAGGAGGGTGTCCTCGTACTCCTGGATGAGGCGGGCGCGCACGGCTTCGAGGTCCTCGCCGTTCGCCTCCGCCTCGGCGAGGGTGCGGCGGTGCAGGATGTTGACCGCGCCCTGGGCGCCCATGACGGCGATCTGGGCGGTCGGCCAGGCGAGGCTGAGGTCGGCGCCCAGGTGCTTGGAGCCCATGACGTCGTAGGCGCCGCCGAAGGCCTTGGTGAAGTCCTGCGAGAACACAGCGACGGGACGTCCGTCGACGGTGCCGTAGCCGGTGACGACCCCGTCCCCGTACGGGCGGTTCTTCTCCAGCCCGAAGTTCGTCGAACGATGCCGGGCGAACTCGTCCAGCTCGACGAACGACCCCTCGTCGAGCAGCAGCTCGATCCGCTCGCGAGCCGTCAGCTTGCCCTTGGCGTGCTGCTTCTCGACGGCACGTTCGGAGCCGGTGTGCGTTGCCTCGTCGATACGACGCTGGAGATCCGCGAGCTTGCCCGCGGTGGTGTGGACGGCCGTCTCGGACTGTGCTGGGGGTGCGGCTCACCGGCTGAGTCCCTTCTGACGGTCACCCGGTTCCGCTCGTGCTCCGGCTCGTGGGTCAGCTGCTTGACCTGGCGGAGGGTGCATTCCCTCGCCGCCGCCCCGGACCCGGGCGCCGCCGCGCGCCCTAGGAGCGTGGGTCGGTAATGGCCCAGCCGGCGAGCGGTTGTGGATCGGCTGATGGCCGGTCGCGGCCGTTTGTTCGGGCCTGGTGCCGCAGTGGTGGGCTCGGTGGGCCGTTGTTCAGGGGGCTCCGGCCGGGCCGTCAGGCTCGGGCGGCGGCCAGGCCGGCGGTTGCGGCGTGCCGGAGATCTTGCGGACGCAGCCTTGTCTCCGGCG
Source organism: Streptomyces sp. T028 (assembly GCF_048159505.1). Lineage (NCBI taxonomy): Bacteria > Bacillati > Actinomycetota > Actinomycetes > Kitasatosporales > Streptomycetaceae > Streptomyces > Streptomyces sp. T028. The sequence goes on along the minus strand of NZ_JBLRVZ010000026.1, from coordinate 178,411 downwards.
GCCTGCACGGCGTCGGGATTGTCGCCGGCACCGGACCGCCCCTGGCGTCGGCGTTCCTTGTCCTCGGAGTGGCGTCGAGCCCGCTCGGCGGCCTCGGCCTCGATCTGCGCGCGAGCGGCCTGCATCTTCGCCGGGCGCTTCTCCCGCCGGTCCAGCTCGCCGGGCAGATCGGTGTCCTTGCCACCGCGGCCGAACTTCTCATCCTCGGCGGCGTCGACGGCGGCCGCGTCGGCCGGCAGCGCGGCCGCAGCGGCTTCGAGTTCTGCGATCTCCGCCTCGACGTGCTGCTCCTTGTCGACCAAGCGGGCGTAGCTCATCGCCTTGTGCTTTGAGGCATTGGCCTCAACCTTCGTGCCGTCCAACGTCACCCTGCCCATCTTCACCATGCCCAGCCTCTGCGCCAGGTGCAGCGACTGGGCGAAGATCCCGGCCAGGTCGTCCAGGTGTCGGGCCCGGAACCTGGATATCGACCGGTAATCCGGGCCGGCCCCGGCGGCCAGGTAGCGTTTCGGCGACGAACCGCGCCAGATGGAACAGGAGGCGGCGTCAGGCTCAACTGCCTGATTGACCGCCAATGTCCGTGGCCAGCGCCGCGTAGATGTACTCGCTGCCCCAGCGATCCCCGTCGAGGTCGTTCTCGACCAGGTGCGCCTCCCGACGCATCCCGAGGCGCTCACAGACCCGCACAGACCCGGTGTTCTCCACATCCAGCCGTGCGTAGAGCCTGTGCACGCCCAGCCTGTCGAAGGCAAACCCGGCCAGCGCCACGGCCGCCTCGGTCGCATAGCCGTGCCCCTGGTGACGTGGGTCGAGAGTCCAGCCGATCTCGGCCTGGGCGGCGCGGGCATTGGCCAACGTGAGCGTCACCTCGCCAAGGACGCCGGGCTTATCGCGCCGGCACACAGCAAGCGCCAGCTTGTCCCCGTCGGCGCACCAAACCGAGTGCGCCGCGCGCTCGGCCGCAACCTGCTCGCTGCGCTCCCGCGTGTGCGCCGGCCGGTACAAGTAGCGCGCCACGCTCGGCAGGCTCTGGTAGGCGTACAGGTCGTCGGCGTCGCCGGGAGTGAACAGACGCAGCGACAACCTGGGCGTGGTCATCGGCAGCAGCGAGGCGATGTCCATGCGAACCTCCGGGACGCGCATTTGGATCAAGATGCGGACTGATGACAGCCCCACTCCACCACGAGGCGCGGCATTCCAGGAGTTGTTTACTGACCCACGCTCCCAGCCGGTGGGTGGAGCGGACGCGTTGCGCCCGTTCGTCCCGGCCCACGACCTGTACGCGGCCTTCGCCGACGGGCTGGGCGCGGCGTACGTGGGGGTCGGCGGGATCGGTCTCGTCGCGGCGCTGGTGGTGTTCGTTCTCCTGCGCGACCAGCGGGGGGCGACCGCGGAACGCGGGTCGGAGCGGGCACGGTCGGCCCGAGACCGAGGCGGTATGAGGACGGGCCGTCGCCGGGCACAGCCTCCGGCTCAGGGCAATCGGGTCCAGGCGCCGTACTGCAGGCCTCCCTGGACCTGACTGCCCTGAGCCAGGACGGCCTTCTCCAGGTGGTCCGGCAGTGTGTCGTCGGCGACCAGGCCCTGGGGAAGGGAAAGGCCGGCGCCGCTCAGCACCGGTTGGATGCTGAGAAGCGTGTAGGCCAGCCACGGGACGATCGGCGAGGCGGGCCCCGACGCGATCGGTGCCTCGCACTCGACGACGGGCGCGGGCAGGCCGGCGTCCAGGAACGTACGGCTCAGGCGGCGGCCGAAGTCGGGGGGTGTTCCGGTGGCCAGACAGGCCTCGGTGACCAGCCGGTAGCAGTCGTCCCAGACAGGGGCCGGTGGCCAGCTGGGGTCACGTACGGTCAGGTCGATCTCGTGGAAGACCAGGATCCCGCCCGGCCGCAGGAGCCGGGCGTAGCGGCTGAGCGTGGCCGCGGGATCCTTCCGGTACAGCAGGACGAAGCGGCCCACCACGGCGTCGAAGCGTTCCGCGGACTCGATCGTCGACGTCGGCGACCTCGAAGGCCACGTCGGTGCCGAAGCCTTCGTCCCGCGCTCTGCGGCGGGCCTTGTCCGTGATCATCGGGTCGCGATCGATGCCCAGGACCCGGCCGCGCGGGCCCACGACGGAGGCGGCCAGCATCGTCACGCGCCCATCCCCGACCCCAGGTCGAGGACGGACATTCCCGGGCGCAGACCGCCTTGGCGCAGGAATCGTTCCGTCGAGGGGCGCAGGATCCGGGCTTGCAGCATGAGGCGCCGGTGCTCCAGGTCCGAGCTTCCCAGCACGTAGTCGGCTGTCATGGGCTTCCGCTTCTCTCTCGTGTCGTCGATCGCCGTCCCCCGGGCCACTCGAATCGAGTTTGACATTGAATTATGAAATTTGACTACACTGTTTGTAGTGAAGCGGTGGAATGGCTCGTCGCTCGTAGCCCTTGGTCAGGATCGAAATCATGACGGACAGACCGAAGAAGCCGACGGCGCGGCGGGAACTGGTGGAGAGCGAGATCTTCGAGCGGGCGTCCGCGCTCTTCGCGGAACGCGGCTTCTCCGGCACCAGCCTGGGGGACATCGCCGAGTCCCTGGGAATCACGCGACCCGCTCTCTACTACTACGTGAAGAGCAAGGAGGACCTGCTCGCCAAGCTCGTGGCGCAGATGACCGAGGGTCCGGCCGCGGAGATCGAGGCGCTCGCGGCCGATGAATCGCTGGCCCCGGCCGACAGGTTGCGGCGGATCGCCCATCTGATCGCCTTTCAGCGGGCCAGCCAGCCCAAGCGCTTCCAGTTGCTGCTGCGGTCCGAGGCCGATCTGCCGCCCGAGGCTGCCAAGGCTCACCGGGCCGGTCAGCGGGTCGCCTTCACCGGACTCATGTGTGTTATCGAAGAGGGCATCAAGAAGGGGCAGTTCCGGCCGGTCGACGTCCGGGTGACCGCGCTCGCGGTGGCCGGCATGTGCAACTGGGTCGCCTGGTGGCATCACCCGGGCGATCGGCACTACAGCGACACCGAAGCTGCCGGGCATGTGGCTGATCTCGCCGTGGCCATGGTGTGCCGACCGGAGGGGAGCGGGCCCGCCGCGGACGGGCCCATCGCTGCGTTGGCTTTGATCCGACAGGATCTCGACTACCTGGAGCGCATCCTCCGGGAGTGACCGGAAAGGCCGTGCCCCGGTCGATGATTTTTCGATGGTGTCAATTTATTGACTTGTGCGTCATCAATGGATACCGTTGTTCATCGCGCGCCATCGGGTCACGGTTCGCGTGTCAAGGCGGCCGTACCCGATGAGGACGCGCTGGATCAGGCCTGATTGGCGTTGGCGACGTCCGGTGGTGGAGCCAACAGTGATGAGAGGGCCGGTAGGCACCGTGCTCGATGAACAGCTCAAAGGCGCCGTCTTCACGGCGCCAGACGGACACGCCTCATACGTACGAAGGGGTGCTGGGCCTTGTCCCGCGGATTCCCTCGCCGACTTGTGCGGGAGGTTCTGATGAACGAATTGCCGGTGGCGACACAGGTGTTGGTGGCCGGAGGGGGCCCGGTGGGTCTCGCGACAGCCGTCGAACTGGGGCGGCGCGGTATCGACTGCGTGGTGATCGAGCCGCGCGAAGTCGTCTCGCACGCCCGGCCGCGCTGCAAGACGGTCAACATCCGCACCATGGAACACCTGCGCCGATGGGGTCTCGCCGACCGGTTGCGGGATCGGGCGCCGTTGGCGGTCGACTGGTCGCAGGACATCGTGTTCTGCACCTCGCTCGCCGGATATGAACTGTCCAGGTTCACTGGCGTCCTGGGCCTGGCCGACGGTGGCGACCGTTATACGGAACGCGGCCAGCAGGTACCGCAGTTCGTGCTGGAGGAGATGCTGCGCGAGGCGGTGGACGACCTCCACCCGTGCACGCTCGTGACCGGCTGGTCCGTCGAGGGTCTCACGCAGAAGCCCGACGAGGTGCAGGTGACCGTGACGGACGGCAACGGCCGGAGTGAGGTCATCACCGCCGAGTACGTGGTGGGTGCCGACGGCTCGCGCAGCGCGGTCCGGGAGGCCATCGGCGCGTCGTACGTGGGGGAGACCGCTCTGCGTCCCAACTTCGGCATGGTCTTCCGCGCCGCCGGGCTCCGCGAGCGCGTCGCACACGGTCCCGCGGTCCAGTACTGGACAGTCAACGCGGACGCGCCCGGCATCCTGGGGCCGCTAGACCTGGACGGTACCTGGTGGTGCGTGGCCTTCGGGCTCGATCGGGAGACCGGTCTGGCGCACGGGCGTGAGTGGATCCGCGCGGCCACCGGAGTGGACATCGATGTCGAGATCCTCTCCACGGACCCGTGGACGGCGCGTATGCAACTGGCCGACCGGGTCAGTGACGGACGGGTGTTCCTGGCCGGTGACGCCGCGCACCTCAACCCGCCCTTCGGCGGCCACGGTCTCAATACCGGCGTCGGGGACGCCGTCGACCTGGGCTGGAAACTGGCCGCGGTGCTCGACGGCTGGGGCGGGCCCGAACTGCTCGACAGCTACGCGAGTGAACGCCGGCCGGTGCAGGACCGGGTGATCGCCGAGGCCACGGCCAACATGAAGGCGCTTCCCACCGACCTCGTCTCGCCCGAGCTGGAGGCGTACGGCTGGGCCGGCGGCCGGGCGCGCGCGGCCGTGGACAGCCGTATCCAGGAGACCAAGCACGCCGAGTTCCATGCCCTGGACCTCGTTCTGGACACGGGCTACGACGACTCGCCCATCGTCGTGCCGGCGGCGGAGGAATTGCCGGGGCGCGTCGGCTATCGCCTGCCGCATGTCCGGCTGGGTGCGGACGGCTCGCTCTACGACGAGCTCGGGCCGGATCTGAGCCTGGTTCTCGTCGACGGCCGGACCGCGGCCGCCACCGAGGCGGCGGCCGGTTTCCGTACGGCGGCCGAGCGCAGGGGCGTTCCGCTGGCCGTCGTCGATCTGCGTCGACCCGAGCTCCAGGACCACTTCGGGAGCGGCATCCTCCTGGTCAGGCCCGACCAGCACATTGCCTGGGCCGCCGACGAGGCGCCCGCCGAACCCTGGAGCGTACTGGACCGTGCCAGAGGAGCCTGACCGGGATCAGCCCCTGCCTGGCGTGCATGCCTCCGGCGGGCAGGCAGGGGCTGCCCCGCCGGGCTCGCTGATCGAGCAGGGAGATGTGCCATGCCCTCCCACACCGCGTCATGGGTGACCGTCCCGGAGCTGTCCGGCTCACGTCTGGTCGACTCCCTCTGGACTCCCACCCGGGTCGGGCTGCACCACGGAGCCATGTTCCACGTGCGGCATGTTCATCCCGAACGTGTCGAACCCGTCGTCGAGAAAGGTCGTCCCATCCCGCACGGCCGCGAGTCGGACGGCGGTGCGGCCCGTGAGGGCGTAGGCGTCGTGCACGACGTAGCTGAAGACCGGTTCGGCCCACACGACCTGGTGCCGGGTGTCCCAGCTGGGCGAACGCCGCTTGCACGAGCCGGACGGACGTAGGAGGTTTGCCCATGAACGCACATCTTTCCTCGTGCCGAGCACGGCTGGGGCTCGGCACGGAGGGGCGGATCGTCTCTGCTGGTGCCCGGAGCCGGCGGTCCGCCGAAGTGTGTGCAGGATGCATCAGTCGCAACCGCGCTCACGTGTCGCCGTGCGACGGTCACACGGTCAGCTTGAGGAGCCGTTCCGCGTTCGTGTGGGCGATCTTCTCGCGGTCGGTGGTGCTGAGTGGCAGGTCGTCGAAGAACGCGCGTGTCTCCGTGCTGCTGTGGAAGGGGTAGTCGACGGCGAACAGCATGCGCTCGGAGCCGACGGTGTCGAAGGCGGCGTTGAAGGCGACCGTGTCGAGGATCCCGCTGATGGCCAGCGAGAAGTGCTCGCGGAAGTAGTCCCGTACGGGCCGGTCGAGGCCGGCCACCCGGTTCAGTACGGAGTCCGAGCGCCAGAGCATCCCCGGCAGCGCCTCTCCGAGATGACCGATGATCATCTGCAAGCGGGGGTGCCGGTCGAAGACCCCGGCGAGGATGAGCCGGAGCACATGCAGCCCGGTGTCGATGTGCCATCCCCACCCGGCCGTCGCCAGGGTCTCGCCGACCACCCGCGGAAGCCCCGAGTAGTAGGCGTCCACCACGGCCTGCGGCGGCCGGGTGGGGTGGAGGAAGATCGGAACCTCTAGCGTCTCGGCCGTTTCGAGGACCGGCCGGAAGACAGGATCGTCGAGATAACGTCCCCCGACATGGCCGTGGATCATGGTGCCCACGAAACCGAGATCGCGCACCGCCCGCTCCAGTTCCTTGGCCGCGGCGCCCGGGTCGGGCATGGGCAGCGCCGCGAAGGCAGCGAAGCGGTCGGGATGGGATGAGACCGCTTCCGCCATGGCGTCATTGACCTGCGCGGCCAGTCGTACGGATGTGTCGGCGGGCAGTTCCTCCGGCCCGGGCGGGGTGTGGGAGAGCACCTGCATGTCGATGCCGGCGGCGTCCATGACCGCGAGGCGGTGTCGCTCGACGTCGGTGAGCTGGAGTGGGATCTCGGCGGGCCCCGTGGCCGGTCCCTTCTCCACCACCGAGTGCATCACCAGCAGCGGGTGTTCGGAGTTCGCCTCCATGAGCGCCCGGGTGGTGAAGTGCTCTTCCAGAGCGATGACCTTCATCTGACGTCCTTGTCTGCCGACATCGCTATCGTTATTTGTTATATCGGTGCGATGGCGGGTGACAAGAGAGTCGACTTGGCGGCGCAGTACGCCGGGTGTCCCGAGCAATGCTGTTATCAAATATCTCCTTGCACTATCTGGACAAGGTCAACACCGCGCTGCTGTTCCCGCACGTCGCCGACGGCATCCCGATGTCCGGCGCCTCCGCGGGGCCGCGCAGGGCGCGCCCTTCCTCGGCTACATGCTGCTCCAGGTGCCCGCCGTCTGGGCGGCACACCGCTGGGGGCCACGGCGCATCGTGTTCTGGTTCATGCTCTTCTGGGGAGCCGCCGCGATGGGCACGGCACCACCCTCGTGCAGAACATGACCCAGATGGTCCTCATGCGATTCGTGCTCGGACTCGCCGAGGGACCCCTCGTACTCCTCGTGCTCTACCTGCTCAGCAGGTACTTCGTCTCCGCCGAACGTGCCCGGTCCGCCGCCTGGTTCCTCCTGGTGCTCCCGATCACGCAGGTGCTCGGCGGGCCGCCGACCGGCCTGCTGCTCCAGCACTTCAGCTGGCGGGCGGTCTTCGTGATCGAGGGCGCGCCGCCCGTGCTGTGGGCGTTCGTCTGGCTGCTCGTCGCGGCGAACACCCCGGAACAGGCCCGCTGGCTCAAGCCGTCGGAGAGCGCGGCCGTCACTGAGCGCATCGGAGCCGAGGAGGCGGCCAAGGCCGGCGAGAACCGGCTCGACCTCGCCGCGCTCTCCCGCAGGCGCGTCGTGTGGGTGCTCGCCGTGCTGTACTTCGCCGGCACCGGCGGTTCCGTGGGTCTGACGCTGCGGCTGCCCACGATCATCGAGGGACTGTCGGCCCACGCTTCCCCCTTCCAGGTGGGCCTGTTGACCGCGATCCCCGCGCTGGCCGGAGCGGTCGCCCTGGTGCTGGTCGCCCGGTGGAGCGACGCCCACGACAACCGGCGCGTCCCGATGCTCGCGGGGTTCGCGGTAGGGGTAGTGGCCCTGCTCGTCGGTACCCGACTGCCGGGCACCCTCTGGCCCTCTGGCCCCAGATGGCGGTGTTCGTCGTGGCGACCGTCGCCATCCTCAGCACCGCCGGTGTCCTGGCGTCGATTCCGGGCTCGGTGCTTCCGCAGACGGCGGCCGCCGGCGCGCTGGCCGTGGGCAACAGCTTCGGAGCCGTTGGCCAGTTCCTGGCGCCCTTCCTGATCGGTGCGCTCCAGGACGCCACTGACGGTTCGCGGGCGGTGAGTTATCTCGTGCTCGCCGGCATGTGGGTGCTCGGCTTCGCCGCCTCGCTGCTGATCACGGACCCGGCTCGCCGCTCCGAGCCGGAGGCTCCGGCGCCCGAGAAAGCGGTGTCCGGGAAAGCGGTGTCCGAGGTCGGCTGACGGCCTTGTCGCCCCGGGACCCCGCCGTCGCGGTGGAGGGGCCCCGCGGAACCGGTGAGCGGGACGCCCGTTCCGCCGCGCCGTGCCGCGACGATCTCCGCCGCGATGGACAGGGCGGTCTCCTCGGAGGTGCGGGCGCCGAGGTCGAGGCCGATCGGCGACCGCAGGCGCGCCAACTCGCCGTCCGTCAGGCCCGCTTCACGCAGTCGCCGGGTCCGGTCGGCGTGGGTGCGCCGGGAACCCATCGCGCCGACGTACGCGACCGGCATCCGCAGGGCTTCCGTCAGCAGCGGCACGTCGAACTTGGCGTCATGGGTGAGGACACACAGCACCGTGCGGGGGTCGGTAGTCGTGTCGTGCAGATAGCGGTGCGGCCAGTCGACGACGACCTCGTCCGCCTCGGGGAAGCGGTCCCGGGTGGCGAAGACGGGGCGGGCGTCGCACAAAGTCACGTGGTAGCCGAGGAACTTGCCGATCCGGACCAGCGACGCGGCATGGTCGATCGCACCGAAGACGATCATTCGGGGCGGCGGCGCGTTCACCTCGACGAGCAGGGCCAGCCCGCCGGGGCAGTGGGAGCCGTCCTCGGAGAGTTCGAGTACGGCGGTACGGCCGCTGTCGAGCAGGGCGCGCGCCTCGGCGGCCACCGTCCTGTCCAGTTCGGCGCCGATCGCCCCCTCGTGGGAGCCGTCGGGTCGCACGAGCAGGGCCGCTCCCAGGAGTTCGGCCGGTCCCCGCACCACCCTCGCCAACGCGACCGGCTCGCCGCCGGCGGCGGCCGTCAGGGCGGCTCGCGGCACCGCGCCCTCGGCGGGGGTGACGAGGATGTCGATGACTCCGCCGCAGGTCAGCCCTATGGCGAAGGCGTCATCGTCGCTGTAGCCGAACCGTTCGAGGACGGGCACCCCGTCGGCGAGCGCCTGGACGCACAGATCGTAGACCGCCGACTCCACACAGCCCCCGGAGACCGACCCGAGAGCCCGCCCGTCATCGTCCACCGCCATGGTGGCCCCCGGCTCGCGCGGCGCGCTGCCGTTCACGGCCACGACGGTGGCCACGGCGAACCGGCGGCCCTTCCGCACCCAGCCACTCAACTCCTGTGCGATGTCAAGCACGTGGCGCTCCAGCTGCGAGGACGCGGTCGGGCCGGATCGGCAGGTGGCGGTGGCGTACGCCGGTCGCGTGCCAGACGGCGTTGGCGATCGCCGCCGCGGAACCCACGTTGCCGATCTCACCGATGCCCTTGATGCCCACGGGGTCGTCCGGGTCGGGATCCTCCAGCCAGCAGACCTCGATGGCGGGGACGTCGGCGTGCGCGGCGATGTGGTAGCCGGCGAGGTCGGCGCCGACCGGGCCGCCGGTGGCCCGGTCCCGGGCGGCCTCTTCGTGCAGGGCCATGGAGATGCCCCAGATCATTCCGCCGGCGAACTGGCTGCGCGCGGTGAGGGGGTTGACGATTCGGCCCGCCGCGAAGACGCCGAGCATGCGCCGTACCCGTACCTCGCCGGTGGCCGGATCGACGGCGACCTCGGCGAACTGTGCCCCGAACGTGTGCCGTTCCCTCGGCTCCCGCTGGGCAATGGCGACGACGTCAGCGGTGGTGTCGTACCGTACGGTGATGCCCTGCGGCGGGATGTCGACGCCCGGGACGACCCGGACGCGCAGTTCGCCGCAGGCTTGCAGGACCGCCCAGGACCAGGAGCGGGTGCCCATGGAGCCGCCGCCCAGGATGGCCGGACCGAAGTCGCTGTCGCCGATGAGGACACGAACCCGGTCCGGGGCCACGTCCAGAGCGTCGGCGGCGACCAGCGTGAGCGCGGTCCGGGCACCGGTGCCCATGTCGGCGGCGGCGATCCGCACCGTGTAGCCGCCGTCGACCTCGGCGGTGACACTGGCCGTGGCCGGAGCGGCCGACACATGGTAGGTGGCCGCCGCCGTGCCGGTCCCGAGCAGCCAGCGCCCTTCGCGGCGTACGCCGGGACGCGGATCGCGCTCGGCCCAGCCGAACCTGCGGGCACCCTCCCGGAAGCAGGCGACCACGTGGCGGCCGCTGAACGGATGACCGGACACCGGGCCCCGCTCGGGTTCGTTGCGGATCCGCAGTTCGATCGGATCGATCCCGCTCTTCTCGGCGAGTTCGTCGAGCGCGGACTCGACCGCGAACGACCCCGGCGCCTCGCCCGGTGCCCGCATGAAGGACGGGGTGGGCACATCGAGGGGCACGACGTCGTTGGCCGTGCGGTGGGCGGCGGCGTCGTACATCACGCGGGAGAACCCGGCGGCGGGCTCCACGAACCGGTACACGGTCGAGGTCATGCTGAGGGCGCGGTGGTCCAGGGCGCGGAGTCGGCCGTGCGAGTCGGCGCCGAGCCTGACGCGCTGGAGCGTGGCGCTGCGATACCCGGTCAGCGCGAACATCTGCCGACGGGTCAGGACCACCCGTACAGGGCGGCGCAGCATGGTCGTGGCCATCACCGCCGCGACCTGGTGCACATGAACCATTCCCTTGCTGCCGAAGGCACCGCCGACGTGTTCCGACCACACCCGTACGGCGGCCGGATCGAGGGAGAACAGCCGCGAGAGGTGGTCCACGACCCAGGGGCTGCCCTGGTTGGCGTCGACGACCTCAAGCCGGTCGCCGTCCCAGCGGGCCGTCACCGCGTGCGGCTCGATCGGGCTGTGGTGTTCCTCCGGGGTGGTGTACTCGGCGTCCACGACGAACACGGACGCGGCGAGTTCCGCCTCCAGGTCCCCCTTCTCCGTCAGTCCCGGTCCGCCCGGTCCGTCCGCGGTGAGGATCCCGGGGCGCTCTGCCCCGAAGTCGACGTCGTGGGGCTCCGTGTCGTAGTGCACCACCAGCGACTCGGCCGCCTCTCGGGCCTGCTCGGACGTCTCGGCCACGACCAGCGCCACCGGCCAGCCCAGGTACGGCACCCGGTCGTTCTGGAAAAGGGCGAGGACCGGGTTCGGCTTGGTGCCCAGCATCGGCACCACGAAGTCGGCGTCCAGGGGCAGCGCGTGACCGTGGTGCAGCATGTCGACCACGCCCGGCATGGCGCGTACGGCGTCGGCCTCGACCGAGCGGATCCGGCCGCGGGCTACGGTGGACAACACCAGCCAGCCGTGGGCGAGTTCGGGAAAGGTGACCTCTCCCGCGTAGCGGGCGGCGCCGGTGACCTTGGCCCGGCCCTCCACTCGCACCTGTGCGGTGCCGACGACACGTCGGGCGGCGGTGGTCATCGTGCTGACTCCTCAACGAGAGCGGTCAGTTCGGACATCACCAGGTTGCGTAGCAGGGGAACCTTGAAGACGTTGTCCGGGAGTGGCTTCGCGGCCGACAGCTCGGCGGTCGCGGCGGCGGCGAAGGCCTCCGCGTTGGCCGGCGCCCCGCGCAGCACCCGCTCGGCCACACGCGCTCGCCACGGGTGTGAGGCGACGGCCCCGAAGGCCAGCCGTACATCGTGGACGACACCTTCGCGGACGTCGAGCGCGGCGGCGATCGAGCCGACGGCGAAGGCGTACGAGGCCCGCTCGCGCACCTTGCGGTAGTGCGACCTGGCGGCGACGGGGGAGGGCGGCAGGGTGACGGCGGTGATCAGGGCGCCCGAGGGCAGCGCGGTCTCCAGATGCGGGGTGTCCCGCACCGGGAGGTAGAAGTCGGCGAGTGCCAACTCGCCGGTCCCCTCGGCACTTTCGTATGACACGATCGCGTCGAAGGCGGCCAGGGCCACGCCCATGTCGGAGGGGTGCGTGGCCACACAGTGGTCGGACGTGCCGAGGATGGCGTGGTTGCGGTGCTCGCCCAGGACGGCGGGGCAACCGCTGCCGGGGGCACGCTTGTTGCAGGGCATGGTCACATCGGCGAAGTAGGCGCAGCGGGTGCGCTGGAGCAGGTTGCCGCCGACAGTGGCCATGTTGCGCAGCTGGCCGGAGGCTCCGGCGAGCACGGCCTGCGCGAGCGCCGGGTAGCGGCGGCGGACTTCCGGGTGCGCGGCGAGGTCGCTGTTGGTGACGGTCGCACCGATGCGCAGGCCGCCGTCCGGCTGCACCTCGATCTCGGTGAGCGGGAGTTCGCGGATGTCGACGAGCCGACCGGGTCGTTCGACGCCGGTCTTCATCAGGTCGACGAGGTTGGTGCCGCCGGCCAGGAAACGGGCCTGGGGGTCGGCGTCGAGCAGGGCGAGGGCGCCGGAGACGTCGTGCGCGCGCTGGTAGGCGAACTCCCTCACGCAGCGTCCCTTTCGGTGGTGTCCCTCTCGCCGGCGTCCCTCTCTGCGGCGGCGCGGGCGACGGCCCGGACGATCGACACGTAGGCTCCGCAGCGGCACAGGTTGCCGCTCATCCGTTCCCGGATCTCCTCGTCGGTCAGCGGTGGCGGCCCCGCCTCGGGACGGACGTCGTCGGTGGCGGCGCTGGGCCAGCCGGCCGCGTGCTCCTCCAACATCGCCACAGCGGAGCAGAGCTGGCCCGGTGTGCAGTAGCCGCACTGGTAACCGTCGAGGTCGAGGAACGCCTGCTGCACGGGGTGCAGTTGGTCGCCGTCGGCCAGGCCCTCGACGGTGGTGATCTCACGGCCCTCGGCCGCCACCGCGAGCTGGAGGCAGGCCAGCGCGCGACGACCGTCGATCAGGACCGTGCAGGCGCCGCACTGCCCCTGGTCGCAGCCCTTCTTGGTGCCGGGCAGATCGAGCCGCTCGCGCAGGGCGTCGAGCAGGGTGGTGCGGTGGTCGACGGACACCGGGTGCACAGCGCCATTGATGTACAGCCTTATGGCACTGTTCGTCGACGACGGCGGTGAGTTCATGGGGGGCTTCTTTCACAGATCCGGAGGACGTGAAGGGAGTGGCACGTCGGCCGCGGGTGCCGCAGGCCGGTCGAGTCGCGCATGTCCGGCCGCCGGGGTGGCCAAGCGGACAGCAGTCCGATAAGAACTTCAACGTAGCGGACGAGTGTCCGGTAAGCAAGGCGCTTCGAGTGATGGAGGGGATGGGGGGCGTGTTGTCGCGCGCTGCGGACGTGCCGCTGAGTGTGATCGCCAGGCGGGCGGGGGTCGGGCGGGGCACGCTCGATCGGCAGGTCGGGCAACTCGCCGACCGTGCGGCCCGATTGCTGAACGAGTGCGGTCCCGGTCGGGCTCTGCACGCATGGATGGATGACCTCGCCCAGTACGCCATGACCAACAGCGGTCTGTCCGACGCGTTGCGGGAGGCCGCGCGGGCGACCGGGGGTCCGGAGAGGTCGGGTTACTCCGTGATCGCCGAGGCGATCACCCGACTGCTCGACGCCAACCATGGGGTGGGCGCCCTGCGGCCGGGGGTTACGGCGGACGACTTCGTCCCGGCCTGCGAGCCGGTGCGCCCGGCGGGATGTGACCGGGTGGCGCCCCCCGGGGTCCCGGGTCCCCTGCTGTGCCGGCCTTGGGTTTCCCGCCGCACCCTTGACACTCGATTGACGCACTGTTGCAATATTTGACGGATCTGTAATCAGCGTCTGTGGGGCCGTCCTGGCTGTGCCGATCGCAACAGGCACCTGGACCGGAGAGCGCCCCGATCGGGACCGCGGGTGTCGACGCATACATCAAGACAACTGACATCGACGGGAATCGAGCCGACGCGAGGTCAAGGGAGTCCGCCATGCACGGAGTTGACGGCGTCCAGAGGGTTGCCCCCGACACCCCTAACGAAGTCGATGTGATCGTCGTCGGGTCGGGCTGCGGCGGACTCGTCGCCGGACTCGCGGCGAAGGCCGCGGGGTTGGACACCATCGTGTTGGAGAAGAGCGGGGTCGTGGGTGGAACCACGGCCCTGTCGCACGGCGCTATCTGGGTGCCCGACAACCCCGTGATGCGCCGGGCCGGGGTGAAGGACACGGCGGAGGACGGAGTCCGCTACCTCCAGTCCGTCGTCGGCGACCAGGGGCCGGCGACAAGCATCGGCCGCCAGGAGGCGTACGTCCGCGGAGGCGCGCGGATGATCGATTTCCTGTTGGAGGAAGGTGTTCCCCTCTCCATCGCACCCGACTACCCCGACTACCACCCCGAAGCCCCCGGCGCCCACGACCAGCGGATCGTCGCCACCCCATGGCTCGACGCCCGGGAACTCGGCCCCTGGCAGGACCTCCCGCGCCCCCGCCCCGACATCACCGCGGGCATGGTGCTGGCGTCGATCCCCGAGTTCCGTTCCCTCCTCAACGCCGGTGTCAGCTGGAAGGCCCGGCTGGGTGCCGGGAAGATCGTGGCCCGGACGCTCAAGTGGAAGCTGAACGGCGTGAAGCCGCTGATCATGGGGCAGTCGTACATCGGCCATCTGCTCAAGGTCGCGCAGCGGCGCGAGCTGCGCATCGCCCTCAACAGCCCGATGCTCGAACTGATCCACGAGGGGGGACGCGTCAGGGGCGTCGTCGTCGACCAGCCCGCCGGCCGCATGGCCCTTCGCGCCCGGTACGGCGTCCTTCTCGCGTCCGGCGGATTCCGCCACAACCTGGAGCTGTTGCAGAAGTTCGGGCCGCATCCCGCGAGCACCGACTGGACCGCGGTCAACGAGGGGGACACCGGTGACGCGTTCCTGGCCGCGACCGCGCTCGGTGCCGCGACCGCGAATCTCGACAAGGCCTACTACCTGCCGGGCCTGATGGACAAGGACGGCGTCTGCCAGATCTTCATCACCGAGCGCGTGGTGCCCGGCTCGATCCTCGTCGACCGCAGCGGCTCCCGCTTCGCCGACGAGGCCCAGTCCTACATGGCCCTCGGCAACGACCAGTACGCCCGCCAGCAGAGCGTGCCCGCCATACCGGCCTACCTGATCATCGACGCCGAGCACCGTCGCAGGTGGCCGCTCGGGCAGTACCCGCCGATGGTCCCGCCGCGCGCATGGCTCAGGAGCGGGCACCTCGTCAAGGCCGACTCGCTGCGGGAACTCGCCGAGAAATGCGGCGTCGACCCGGACGGCCTGGTCCACACCGTCGAGCGCTTCAACAAGATGGCCGTCGCCGGTGTCGACGAGGACTTCGGCCGGGGCGGCAACGCCTACGACCGGGCCTACGGCGACCCGACGTACAACGGCCCCAACCCCTGCCTGGGGCCGATCGAGAAGGCCCCGTTCTACGCGGCGAAGATGTTCCCGACGGACGTCGGCAGCGCCGGCGGACTCCTCACGGACGAACACGCCCGCGTGGTCGGAACGGACGGCGCGCCCATCGAGGGCCTGTACGCCTGCGGCACCGCCGCCGCGAGCTGCATGGGCGACAAGTACCCGGGCGGCGGCATCTCCCTCGGGCAGTCGTCGGCCTTCGGGTACATCGCCGCCGAGCAACTCATCGAGCGGGCCCGGACGGAGGCCGTCGATGCGGGACGCTGACCGTACGAGGACCAAGGCGGAGGGCGAACCAGCCGGTACCGGACGTCGTACGGACGTCGTGGTCGTCGGCGCGGGCATCTCGGGGCTCACCGCGGCCTTTCGGCTCCAGCGGCGGGGCTGGGACGTCACTGTGCTCGAAGCCGCCGACCACGTGGGCGGGAAGATGGCGAGCAGGGTGCGCGACGGCTACGTCCTCAACCGCGGCGCGACCATGATTCCCCAGGCCTTCACCGTACTGACCCAGCTGGCCGCGGATGCCGGACTCGCCGACTCGTTCAAGCTCGCGCCCCTCAGCTTCGGCATCCCACGCGAGGGAAGGGTGCTGCCCCTGGGCGGCGACGGAATCGGCGCCGCGGTACGCGGAGTCCGCACCGACCTGCTCTCCTGGCGGAGCAAGCTGCTGCTGCGCCGCCTTCTGACCGACCTGCTCCGCTGGCGGCGCCGGCTCGGGCACGACGACTTCGAGGCGGCCGGCCGCCTCGACACCGAGTCCGTCGCCTCGTACGCCGAACGACGCCTCAACCAGGAGATCTACGAGTACGTCATCGATCCGCTACTGCGCGGGATCTATCTCTCCGAGCCGTCCACGATGTCGGTCGTCGACTTCTTCCTGACGGTGGGAAAGTTCGCCGAGGGCGGGCCCATGGAATACCCGAACGGCATCGACTTCCTCGCCAGGCGGCTCGCCTCCCTGGTCCATGTCCGGACCGACGCGACGGTGTCGTCCATCAGTCACATCGGATCCGGAGTCCGTACCGTGTGGCAGGACGCGGCGGGAGAGCATGTCATCGAGAGCCGTGGCTGTGTCATCGCGGTCGATGGGCCCACGGTGCTGCGGATCTATCCCGAACTGACGGACCGGCAGCGTGAGTTGATTGAGTCCATTCCATACGGCAGTGTCCTGAAGGGGATCTTTGGGCTGCGCCGGGATCCGGTGCACGTTCCCACCATGGTCGCCGTCCCGAGCGGCGCGGGGCTCGGTCTCGGGATCACGAACGTCGACTCCAGGGCCATGCCGCAATCCGTGCCGAAGGGAAAGGCCGTGGTCTCCGGACACTGGGTCGACGACTACGCCAAGAAGGCCTTGGGGCGACCGGACGGCGACCTCTTGCCCGAGATGATCCGCGAGATGGAGACGATCATCCCCGGGCTCTCCGAAGATCTGGAGTTCGCCGAGATCGAGCGCTGGGAGACCGC
Source organism: Streptomyces sp. T028 (assembly GCF_048159505.1). Taxonomy (NCBI): domain Bacteria; kingdom Bacillati; phylum Actinomycetota; class Actinomycetes; order Kitasatosporales; family Streptomycetaceae; genus Streptomyces; species Streptomyces sp. T028. The sequence continues at coordinate 161,841 of NZ_JBLRVZ010000026.1, read as the reverse complement.
CACCAACGCCCGACACGTCGGCTTCTACCGCACGGTGGCGGAGCTGCGGTCATCGGCCGATCCGGACGACGTCATCCGACTCGCCGGGGACTATCTGGGCATCTCCGGGACCAACAGCTCCGCGGAGGCTGGTGAGCGAGCCGCCGCGGCACTCGCCAGGCGGCTGGAGTCGCTCTACGGAAGCCTGCGCGGCGGCGTGTGAGCCGCCGGCCCGGGCGCTCCCGCCCGCAGTCCGTCCATCACGAGGTCCAAGAGGCGGGCGGCCCGGGCATGCCGCTCCTCGCTCAGGCCGATCTGCCAGAGGCCGGCGATGGCGAGGAGGAAGTCCTCCGAGGTCACTCCCGGGCGGATGGCGCCGAGCTCATGATTGGCGTCGAGCAGCAGTTGGATCGCGTCGTCCACCAGGCTGTACCCGGGCCTTTCCGGTCCGCCCGTCGCGCTCGTGGCATTGCGCAACGCGTCGGCCAGACCGGCTTTGGTCACGGCGAAGCGGGCGAGGTGGTCCATCCACTCCCGTAGGGCCCGGTCGGGTTCCCTGCTCTTCAGCAACTCCTTCGCGCTCTGGGCGAGTTGCTGCACCTCGTTGCGATGTACCTCCAGGACGAGCGCGTCACGGTTGGGAAAATTGCGGTAGAACGTCCCCTGTCCGACACCCGCCTTCTTGGCGATGACGCTCAGCGGGACGTCAGCCGCACGTGACAGTTCCGCCAGCGCCACCTCCAGGATGCGCTCGCGATTGCGCAGCGCGTCCGAGCGCTGAGGCGCGTCGTTCCGCGACTCCACTCGCCCTCCCTCCGGGCCCTGTCGGGGGCCTCTCCCGACGGGTACGGGCCCCCGACACGGTGAACCCAGTATCGGACTGGTGTCCGATTGGGACAGCATAGTGGGCCATGCGGTGGCCCTGACGTGCTCAGAGCAGGGCTTCGGGAGTGATCGGCAGTTCGCGGATCCGGCGGCCAGTGGCGTTGAAGACCGCGTTGGCGATGGCGGGCGCCACACCGACGATGACGATCTCTCCGAGCCCCTTGACACCGATCGGGTCGGCCTCGTAGTCCTGTCCGTCGATGAAGACCGCCTTCAGGTCGGCGGGAATGTCGGCGTGGACCGGCACGAGGTAGTCGGCGAGGCTGGCGTTGACGATCCGGCCGTCGCGGTGGTCGGTGACCGTGTGCTCCAGCAGAGCCTGGCCGATGCCGCCCACCATGGCCCCGATTGCCTGGCTGTCCGAGAGCTTCGGGCTGATGATCCGGCCGGCGTCGTACACCCCGACCATGCGCCGCACCCGCACCAGGCCGAGGCGGGCGTCGACCGCCACCTCCGCGAAGGTCGCGGCGTAGGCGTAGAGGGAGAACCTCTCCGTCGTGGGCGCCCCGGCGTAGGAGCCGAGCGCTTCGAGGTGGGTGAGATCGTTGCGGGCCAGGAGCTGCCGGTACGTCTCCCCGCGCGTGGGGTCGTTCTTCACGTGCAGTCGGCCGCCGCGCACCACGACATCGACGGGGTCGACGCCGTGCAGCGGCGATCCCTCGTCGCCGACTGCGAGCGTGATGGCCTGGTTGCGTAGCTTGTCGCAGCCGTCCTGGACGGCGGAGCCGACGCTGGCCATGGTCCGCGAGCCAGCGTGAATGGTGGCCGGGGGCATGAGGGAGTCACCCAGCCGGAAGGTCACCTGACGCATGGTCAGACCGAGGGCGTCGGCCGCGACCTGGGTCATGGAGGTGGCCGTGCCGGGACCCATGTCACTGGTGGCGGACTGCAGCAGGGCGGTGCCGTCGGCATCGAGCCGGACCGAGGCCTGGGACGCGCCGCGCTGAGTGTCGTAGACACCGGCGGCCATCCCCCTGCCGATCAACCAGTCACCGTCACGCACCGAGCGCGGCCCGGGGTTGCGCCGCTCCCAGCCGAACTCCCGGGCGCCCACGGTGTAGCAGTCGCGCAGCCGGCGGCTGGAGAACGGCAGCCCGCTGGACTGGTCGTCGGCGGGTTCGTTGCGCAGTCGCACCTCGATCGGGTCGATGCCCAGCTTGTGGGCGAGCTCGTCCATCGTCGACTCGATGGGGAACGCGCCACTGGAGTAGCCGGGACCGCGCATGTACGCCGGTGGGTTCACGTCCAGCCGAATGTGCTGGTACGCCTGGCTGACGTTGGGTGTGCTGTAGAGCATCTGTCCGGGCATGAGCACACCCTCGATGTGCGTCTCGGCGACGGCGGACTCCGCGCGGACGTCGTGATCCGACGCGGTGAGGCGTCCCCGCCGGTCGCTGCCCACGCGTAGCCCGTACTCGTAGGCGGGCCGGTAGCCCACGTTGAAGTACGTCTGCCTGCGGGTGAGGGTGAGTTTCACGGGGCGTTTCAGCTCGCGGGCCACCATGGCCGTGATGAGGGTGTGCGGCCAGCAGCGGCCGGAGCTGCCGAAGCCGCCGCCGACGTACGGCGCGATGACGCGGATCTTGCTCATCGGCATGCCGAGCTCGTTGGCCATGACCATCAGGGTGCCCTGCACCCAGTTGGTCTTCTCCCAGAGCGTGAGGTGGTCACCGTCCCAGCGGGCGACGGTGCCGGCGGGCTCCATCGGGTTGTGGTGGTTGCGGGACATCCGGTACGTCGACTCGAGCCGGACGGCGGAGCTCTTGAAGGCCGCGTCCGCGTCGCCGCGCGCATAGGTGAGGGTGGGGGCGGGTGTGGGCGCGGTGCTGATGTCGGTGGAGGGCGTCTTGGCGTCGTAGGCGATCTTCACCAGGCTCGCCGCGTGCTGTGCCGCCTCCAGGGTGGTCGCCACCGCGACCGCGATCGGCTGCCCGAAGAACCGGATCTGGTCGTCCTGGAAGGCGCGCAGCGCCCCGGCGGGCGGCATCGGGCCCTGCCGAGGCGGGAGCTCGGGTGCGTTGAGGTGGCTCATCACCATCAGGACGCCGCTGTGGGCGAGGGCGGCGCTGGTGTCGATGCCCGTGATACGGCCGAGGGCGACCGTGCTGTCGACGATCACCGCGTGCACGACCCCTTCGGGGCTGTTGTCGGTGGCGTACTTCGCCTTGCCGGTGACCCTCAGCCGTGCGTCGACTCGCGCTACCGACGCGCCGACGGCTGCCTGTGGCTGGCTCACTTGGTGCCTCCTACGATGCGCAGCTGGCGTTCGACGGTGCGTCTGAGCAGCGCGGGCTTGAAGCCGTTGTGGTGAAGGGGGCGGGCCCCGTCCGCCGCCAGTTCGGACGCCTCGGTCCACAGGGACTTCGAGGGCCGCTCACCGAGGAGCCGCTGCTCGACGGCGGGCAGCTTCCACGGCACGGTGCCCACGCCACCGGCGGCCACCTTCGCCGCGTGGATCACCCCGCCCTTGATGTGCAGTGCGACGGCCGCCGAGGTGAGGGCGAACTCGTACGACTGCCGGTCACGCACCTTCAGATAGCCGGACCGCAGCGGTCGCGGGTGGGCCGGTATCTCCACGGCGGTAATCAACTCGCCTTTGTGCAGGGCCTGCTCGCGGTTCGGTGTGCTGCCGGGCTCCAGCAGGAAGTCCGCGAAGGGTACTTCACGCGCCCCGTCCGGGCCGAGCAGGTGCACGCTCGCCTCCAGCGCCGCGAACGCCACGGCCACGTCGGAGGGGTGCGTCGCCACGCAGGAGTCGGACGTGCCCAGGATCGCGTGGCTGCGGTTGAATCCGTCGCGGGCCGCGCAACCGGTGCCCGGCTCGCGCTTGTTGCAGTTGGCGGACACATCGCGGAAGTAGGTGCAGCGGGTGCGCTGCATGATGTTGCCGCCGATCGTCGCCATGTTCCGCAGCTGGGGCGACGCGCTCAGCTCCAGAGCCTGGGAGATCACCGGGTATGCCTCGCGCACCGCCGGGTGGGCGGCGGCCTCGGCCATCCGCACGAGCGCGCCGATCCGCAGTCCGCCGCCCTCGGTGGCCGTCACCTCATGCAGGGGCAGGGCGCTGATGTCGACCAGCGTGTCGGGGGTTTCGACGGTCTCGCGCATCAGGTCGACGAGGGTGGTGCCGCCCGCGATGTAGCGCCCGCCGCGCCGGCCGGCGGCGAGTGCCGCACGGGTGTCAGAGACCCTGGTGTAGGTGAAGGGATGCATGACCGGGCCTCATTTCCCATCGGCGGTCTGCTCGACCGCGCGCACGATCTTCAGATAACAGCCGCACCTGCAGAGGTTGCCGCTCATCCACTCCCGGATCTCCTCCGGCGAGCCCGTGTGGCCCTCCGCGATGCAGGCGGTGCCGGACACGATCTGGCCGGGGGTGCAGAAGCCGCACTGGAAGGCGTCCTGCTCGATGAACGCCTGCTGCAGCGGATGGAGTCGGCCACCCCTCTCCAGGCCCTCGATCGTGGTGACTTCGGCGCCCTCCAGCCGCACTGCCAGCGTGAGACAGGAGTTGACCCGGCGTCCGTCGACCAGGACCGTACAGGCGCCGCAGGCACCGGCGTTGCAGCCCTTCTTGGCGCCGGTCAGGTCCAGATGTTCGCGCAGCAGGTCGAGCAGCGAGGTGCGGTTGTCGACCGTGACGGTGTGCCGGACACCGTTGACCTTCAAGGAGACCCGACTGCCGGGCGGTGGTTCGGCGGCCGACCCTTCCTCGGTGGCGAGCGCGGGCGGGGCCGCGGCCAGGCCGCTGGCCAGGGCGACCCCTCCGATCACGGTGGTCGTCGCGATGAAAGTGCGTCGGGTAGGTGCCGAGGCGGACTCGGTGGGGGGAGGCGCGGTGGAGTCTGAAAGTTCGGTGGACATGTCCACCCTTTCTTGAGATGGGGGGTGGTTGAACCCGCGTAACGCGCTGCAACGCACTAAGCGGACCACTGTCCGTTACTTCGGTGAAAGTAACGGACAGCGGTCCGCTTAGCAAGGGTCGTCGGGGGCTACGGCGCTCAGCGCACCCTGCGGAAGAGCGCGGCCAGTGCCTGACCACCGCCGATGCACATGGTGACGACGCCGAGTTCGAGGTCCCGGCGGACCAGGTCCTTGGCCACGCGCAGGGACAGGATCGCGCCGGTCGCGCCCACCGGATGGCCCAGGGCGATGGCACCGCCGTACGGATTGGTCTTCTCCGGGTCCAGTCCGGCGTCGCGGATCACCGCCACCGCCTGGGAGGCGAACGCCTCGTTCAGCTCGACCGTGTCGATGTCCCCGGGGGTGGTGCCGGTCTGCGCGAACAGCTTCTTGAGGGCCAACACGGGGGCGTAGCCCATGAGTTCGGGCTCCATGGCCGCGGTCGCCACGGATTCGAGGGACACGAGCCCGGTCAGGCCCCGTTCGCGTGCCGCCGACTCCCGGGCCAGCACCACGGCGGCGCCCCCGTCGTTGATGCCCGAGGTGTTGCCCGCCGTGACGGTGCCGCCCTCCGCGAACGCCGGACGCAGCTTGGCCAGCGTCTCCAACGTCGTTTCCGGCCGCGGGTGTTCGTCCTCGCCTACCGTGACCGGCTTCCGGCCGCCGGACTCCACCGGCACGATCTCCTCGGTGAACGCGGCACGGGCCGCGTCCGTCGCCGCGCGCCGCTGGGACTCCACGGCGAACTCGTCCTGCCGCTCACGCGACACGTCGTACTTCGTCGCCACGTTCTCCGCCGTCACGCCCATGTGGATCCCGTGGAACGGGTCGGTGAGCATCATCACCGTGCCGTCCGCCAGCTTGCGGTCCCCCAGCTTGTAACCCGACCGTGCCCCGAAGTCGTAGAACGGCATCCGGGTCATCGACTCGTTGCCGCCCGCCAGGGCGAAGTCCACCCCACCCCACCGCATCTGCATGGCGGCCGACCAGATGGCCTGAAGCCCGCTGCCGCACAGGCGGTTGACGGTGTAGGCGGGCACGCTCCGCGGTAGCCCGGCGGCGATCGCGACCCGGCGGGCGTTGTAGGCGTCCGGGCCCACCTGGCCGATGCACCCCATGACCACCTCGTCGATGTCCTCCGCACGGACGCCGGACCGTACGAGGGCCTCCCGCGCCGCGGCCGCGCCGAGTTCGAAGCCGGGTACGTCCTTGAACACTCCGCCGAAGCTTCCAATCGGGGTGCGGGCCCCGTCGAGGATCACGATCTTCTCGGTGTCCGTCATGCGTATCCCCTCTCGCGTGCTGTCACGGAGATCGTAGGGATAGTAGGACGTCCTACTATCTGTGCGACTCCTCACACCGTGCGGCGCGCTCAATAAATACTAGGACGTCCTAGTATTTTCGGTGTCTGTGCTCCCCGACACGTCTTTTGGGAAGGCCTCGCCATGAGCGAACTGCACCGTCCTGTGCACCCCGTCCGCCTGGTCACCGCCGCCGCCCTGTTCGACGGGCATGACGCGTCGATCAACATCATGCGCCGGATCTTCCAGTCCCAGGGGGCCGAGGTGATCCATCTCGGACACAACAGGTCGGTTCAGGAGGTCGTGGACGCGGCGCTGGAGGAGGACGTCCACGGTGTGGCGGTCTCGTCCTATCAGGGCGGGCACGTCGAGTACTTCGAGTACCTGGTCGAGTCGCTGCGCGCCCGCGGCGCCGGACATGTGCGCGTGGTGGGCGGCGGGGGCGGCGTCATCGTGCCCGAGGAGATCGCCCGGCTGCGCGACAGCGGGGTGACGATCTTCTCGCCCGAGGACGGGCAGCGCATGGGACTGGCCGGAATGGTCAACTCGGTGGTCAAGGAATGCGACGTCGACCTGTGGGACGGCAGGCCCGCCGACGTCGCGGGCGTACTCGCCGGTGACCGTTTCGCCGTAGCCCGGGCGATCACCGGCGCCGAGCTCGGCAAACTGCCCCCGGAGTTTCTGGAACAGCTGCGGGCCACGACCCGGACCGTCCCGGTACTCGGCATCACCGGCACCGGCGGCTCCGGCAAGTCGTCGCTCACCGACGAACTCGTGCGCCGTTTCCGGGCCGACCAGCAGGACAAGCTGCGCATCGCGGTGATCGCGGTCGACCCCAGCCGGCGCCGGGGCGGGGGCGCGCTGCTCGGCGACCGCATCCGGATGAACTCCCTCGACGGCAACCGGGTGTTCTTCCGCAGCCTCGCCACCCGCGGCAGCCACGAACTGCCCGAACACCTCGCCGACGTGATCAACGTGGTGAAGGCGGCCGGGTTCGACCTGGTGATCGTGGAGACGCCGGGCATCGGGCAGGGCGACGCGGCGATCGTGCCGTTCGTCGATGCCTCGCTGTACGTGATGACGCCGGAGTTCGGCGCCGCCTCGCAGCTCGAGAAGATCGACATGCTCGATTTCGCCGATGTCGTGGCGATCAACAAGTTCGAGCGGCGCGGCGCGAAGGACGCGTTGCGGGATGTGGGCCGCCAACTGGTCCGTAACCGCGAGGCGTTCGGCCGGCGGCCCGAGGACCTGCCGGTGTACGGCACCTCCGCCGCCACCTTCAACGACGACGGCGTCACCGCCCTCTACCAGCACCTCAAGGCGGGCCTGGCCGCCCACGGCCTGCCCCTGGTGGAAGCCGCCCTGGCACCCGTCGATGTGCGCCATTCCTCGGGCATCCGGCAGGTCGTGCCGGCGGACCGGGTGCGCTATCTCGCCGAGATCACCGACACGGTCCGCGCCTATCACACGCGGACGGCCCAACTGGCCGAGGCAGCACGGCGGTTGCAGCGTCTGGAGATGGTGCGGGACGAGCTCGCAGCGACGGGCTCTGGCATCGAGGGCGTCGACGCGCTGGCCAGGACCGCCCGCAGGCAACTCGACCCCGACGTTGCGGAGCAGATCGAGAACTGGCCCGCCGTCATCGCCTCCTACTCCGGTGACGAGCAGGTGGTGAAGGTCCGCGACAAGGAGATCCGCACCAGGCTGACCCGCGAGTCCCTTTCCGGCAACAAGGTCCCCCGGGTCGCCCTGCCCCGTTTCACCGACCACGGTGAGCTGGTGCGGTTCTGGCGCCGGGAGAACCTGCCCGGCTCCTTCCCCTTCACCGCCGGGGTGTTCCCCTTCAAGCGTGACGGCGAGGACCCGGCCCGGATGTTCGCCGGCGAGGGCGACCCGTTCCGCACCAACCGCCGCTTCAAGCTGCTCTCCGAGGGCCAGCCCGCCACCCGGCTGTCCACCGCCTTCGACTCCGTCACCCTCTACGGCCGCGACCCCGACGAGCGCCCCGACATCTACGGCAAAGTCGGCACCTCCGGCGTCTCCGTGGCCACCCTGGACGACATGAAGGCGCTCTACGACGGCTTCGACCTGGTCGCCCCCACCACCTCGGTCTCCATGACGATCAACGGCCCCGCGCCCACGATTCTCGCCTTCTTCCTCAACACGGCGATCGACCAGCAGGCGGAGGCCTTCCGTACCGCCGAGGGCCGCGAGCCGAACACCCAGGAAGCCGCCGAGCTGAGCGCCCGCGCCCTGGCGAACGTGCGCGGCACCGTGCAGGCGGACATCCTCAAGGAGGACCAGGGCCAGAACACCTGCCTGTTCTCCACCGAGTTCTCCCTGCGGATGATGGCCGACATCCAGGAGTGGTTCATCGAGCGCAAGGTCCGCAACTTCTACTCGGTGTCCATCTCCGGCTACCACATCGCCGAAGCGGGCGCGAACCCGATCAGCCAGCTCGCCTTCACCCTCGCCAACGGCTTCACCTACGTCGAGGCCTACCTCGCCCGCGGCATGCACATCGACGACTTCGCCCCCAACCTCTCCTTCTTCTTCTCCAACGGCATGGACCCCGAGTACAGCGTGCTGGGCCGGGTCGCCCGCCGGATCTGGGCGGTGGCGATGAAGGAGAAGTACGGCGCGAACGAGCGTTCCCAGAAACTGAAGTACCACGTCCAGACCTCCGGACGCTCCCTGCACGCCCAGGAGATGGACTTCAACGACATCCGCACCACCCTCCAGGCCCTCATCGCGATCTACGACAACTGCAACAGCCTGCACACCAACGCCTACGACGAGGCCGTCACCACCCCCACCGAGGACTCCGTCCGCCGCGCCCTGGCCATCCAGCTGATCATCAACCGGGAGTGGGGCCTGGCGATGAACGAGAACCCCCTCCAGGGCTCCTTCGTCATCGACGAACTCACCGACCTGGTCGAGGAGGCCGTGCTGAAGGAGTTCGAGCGGATCAACGAACGCGGCGGCGTGCTCGGTGCCATGGAGACCGGCTACCAGCGCGGCCGGATCCAGGACGAGTCGATGCTCTACGAACAGCGCAAGCACGACGGCAGCCTGCCCCTCATCGGCGTCAACACCTTCCGCAACCCCCACGCCGACACCACCGAACCCGGCGTGATCGAACTCGCCCGCGCCACCGAGGAGGAGAAGCACTCCCAGCTCCAGCGGGTCCGCGACTACCAGGCCGGACACCGCGACCAGGCGCACGCGGCCCTGGCCGCCCTGAAGGACGCCGCGGTGAACGACCGCAACGTCTTCGCCGTCCTCATGGACGCCGCCCGCGTCTGCTCCCTCCAGCAGATCACCGACGCGTTCTTCGAGGTGGGCGGCCAGTACCGGCGTAACGTCTGACCCGTGCTCAGACCCGCGCCCGTGGGAACAGGGCGCGGGTGCGCTCGGGGTCGGGCGAGACGAAGACGCCCTCCCCCGTGACCAGCACGGTGGAGGGGTCCTCCACAAGGCCGATCGAGCCGGTCACGAAGATCTTGCGGTCCTCGGTGCCGGTGACCCGGGCCGAGAGCGCACTGCCCTGTGACGCCGCCGTCCTCGTCCCGCGTCACCCGCACAGGCGGCGCCAACGGGCTGCCCTCCCCGGTGACGGGGCTGTACATCCGTACGCCTCCCGGGAACTCGTCCACGTCCGGGATCTCCGCCCGGGCACGGTGCCGTCCGGTCAGCTGACCGGTGAGCCGGCGCACGCCGTCCGTGACCCGGTGGAGAACCTCGGCCGGGGCCGCGGTGCGCGCGGTGGCCTCCACCAGAGTGCGCAGCTCATGGCCGAGTGCGGCGATCGCCGCCCGCTGCCGGTCCAGTTCCGCTCCTGTCGGTCGTACGGTGTCGAGGGGTTCGGCCGAAGTGGGTCGGTTCACGCACCGGCCCGCTGGTCCTTCGCCGGCGCCACCAGGTCGGCGTACCGGACGACCGAGCCGCCCGCGCCCCAGGTGCCGTCGGGCTGCTCGTGCACCCACACCCATACCCGCAGGGCGTCGGCCTGTCCGAGCCCGGCCGCTTCGAGCACCGTCCGCGTGGCGTCCTCGACCAGACCGGCCCTGCGCCGCTCGGACAGGGTGCCCTCGGGCACCGTGACCTCCACCAGGAAACGGGGCTCGTGGTCCTCGGCGGTCGTCTGAGCCCCTTCCGGCAGCTCGACGAGGTAACTCCACGCGAGGGCGCGGAAGAACGTGGTGTCGGGCGCGCCCTCCCAGCGCAGCAGTACGGCGGCCAGGTCCTTCTGGATGCTCGCGCGGCCCTGCTCGGTGAGGGCGCCGGACGGGACGGTGAGCCGGATCATCGGCATGACGGAGCCTCCCTTCGGCCGCACGCGGTCTATGACAGTCGTTATAGTCAGCGGCCAGGCTAGACTATGACGAGCGTTATAGCCAGTGGGGTGTGGCCGGATCGGTGCGGCCGGAGAGGAGTGCGGTCGTGGCAAAGTCCAGTACGCCGTCGCGGGAGCGCATCGTGGCAGGCGCCGCCGACCTGATCAGCAGGCGCGGTCTGAACGCCGCGAGCATCCGGGAGGTGGCCAAGCACGCCAAGGCGCCGCTCGGCTCGACGTACCACTACTTCCCCGAGGGCAAGCGGCAGCTGGCGACCGAGGCGGTGCGGTACGGCGGTGAGGCGGTCGCCCGCATCCTGCAAAAGGAGCTGGAGGCGGGACCGGTCGCCGGGGTGAGGGCCTTTCTGGGACTGTGGCGCGGCATCGTCGTCAAGAGCGACTTCCGGGCCGGCTGCCCCGTGCTGGCCGTGTCCGTGGAGGAGCCGCCGGACGGCGAGATCCCGCCCGCGCTCGTCGCCGCGGCCGAGGCCTTCGACACCTGGCAGCGGCTGCTCACCGAGTCGCTGTGCGAGCACGGTACCGCCCCCGAACGGGCGCCGGAACTCGCGGCCCTGGTGGTGGCGGCCGTCGAGGGGGCCATCGCCATGTGCCGCGCCCAGCGCAGCGCGCAGCCCCTGGACCGGGTCGCGCGACAGCTCGAAGCGGTGCTCGCCGGGGCGCTCGGGCGCCCGGCCTGATGGCGGAGGGTGTCCCGCCGTCCCGCCGTGTCAGCCCGCGATCGCCGCGCGGATCGCCTTCGCCTTCTCCTCGGTGAACACGCCGCTCTCCAGGAGGGAGAGGATCGACAGGACGCCTCCGCTCGAGCCCCAGCTGCCCTCTTCGATGACCCGGAAGTTCACCCACCAGGCCGGGGAGGGCGACGGCAGCCCGCAGGCCTCGGCCAGTGCGGCCAGCAGGCGTTCGACGACCTCCGTGCGCACTTCCTGGCGCCAGTCGCCGTCCATGACGGCCACGTCGATCACCATGACGTCGGGCGCCTGACCGGCATCCACCAGCAGGCGCCCGCCGATCGCCATCATGTCCGGCTCGCGCTCCACGAAGTGCACCTGGAACCCGGCCCGGGCGGGCGGAGCGAACTGACCGACCTCGGGCACGAGCACCGCGTCCGTCAGGGTCTCCGCCAGGGTGCGGCGCTGCTCGAGGCTCAGACGGCCCGTCGGGGTGTTCACGGTGATGACGGTCATGGCGATCTCCTGTGACGACTGTTATGGACGAACCCTACACGGGATCTATAACGAGTGTCATAGGCGGAGGTCCCGTCAGTCGGACCCGTGGGACCCCTCAGACCCGTCGGCCCCGCGCCCGGAGCGGCTGCCCCGGTGATGTCCTTCCTCACCGTTCCGGGACTTCCCGTACCCGCTGTCCTGGTCCCCGCCGGTCGTGCAGTCCCCGTCACCGGTCCCCCCGGTGCCCTGGTCGGCGTCGCCGCCGCCGTCCCCGGTCCCCGGCTCGGGATCCGAGGTGTGCGGCGGCTCGGGCTCCGGGTTCTCCGGCTGCGGGGTCTTGGGCCCGGGCGTCTCGGGGGAGGGGGCCGGGGGCTGTGGGGTCTCTTCCTTGTCGTCGCCCGGAGTGCCGTCGTCCGGAGTGCCGTCGTCCGCCGGGGGAGACGCCTGCTCTTCCTCGGGCGGGGTTCCGGTGGACGAGGGCTCGTCGTCGGCGGGCTCCTCTGCGGTGTTCCCGCCCCCGGTCGTGGTGGGCTGCCCGGTGTCGGACGACTGCGCCGCGTCCGTGGTCGTGGTCGCGGTGTCCGTCCGGGGGGCTCCCGCCGCGTCGGCCACCCGCGCGGACGTCGACCGGTCCTCGGTGTCCTCCACCGGCGCGGCGGCCCGCGCGGGAGGAATCGTCGGCTTCTCCGCCACGGGTAGCTGCCGCACGGGCGCGTCCGCGACCGGGGCACGCTGAGCCGGTACGGGAGCGGACTCGCCCGAGCCGATGACCAGGGCGAACGCGGCGGCACCCGCCACGAGCGCACCCGCCGCCACCGCCGCAGGCGCCTTCGAGCCGCCGACCGCCGCATGGCGCACCCCGTGCAGCAGACCGGCGCCGTGCCCGCCCGCCGCACCGGTGCCGGCCACCGCACCGGCGGACCCCGCGGTGAAGGCCATGAGGATCTTGCCCGTGCCGCCCAGTGCGAACAGCAGCAGCGCCGGCGCGACGATCGCGGGCAGCCGGTCGTTCGCGCGCATCAGCGCGGCGAGCCGGGCGCGGCAGTCGTCGCACGCGTCCACGTGACCGAGCAGCCGCTCGCCCTGGCGCGGGGTCGCGGAGCCACGGACGTACGCGGGCATCCGGGCCCAGTGGACCTGGCACGCCGGGTCCTCCGGGGCGCCGGTCTGGGTGCGCAGGAAGGCCAGCCGCATGCCCTCCCGGGCGCGGTGCAGCAGGACGGCCGTCGCGCCCTCCTTGGTGCCGAGCTGCGGCCCGATCGCCGCCAGCGGCTGCCCTTCCGCCTCGGCCAGCCACAGCGCCTTGACCCAGCGCTCGGGCAACTGGCCCAGCACCCGCACCACCAGGTCGACCTGGGACACCTGCTCGGCCGGGTCGACCTCGTGCCGCGCGCCCGGCTCCGCCCGCTCGTCGGTGTGCGGATCCCGGGGCGTCTCGCGCACCGCGGTCCCGGAGGCGATCGCGAGATGCCGCACCGTCGTCCTGAGGTACGCCGGTACGTTCTCGATCTCGTGCCCCTCGGCCAGCCGCCGCCACACCCGGAAGTGCGCCTCGGCGACGAGGTCCTCGGCGGTCCAGGCGTTCCTGGTGAGCGAGCGCGCGTACGCGACGAGCCGCGGCTGCTGTTCCTCGTAGATCCGGGCGTACGAGGCCGTCGCGGAGGCTTGTGCGGGGACGGCGGTGGACCTGTCGGTCATGGAGGGACGCTCCCGTTGCCTACTGGGGGGCCGAAGGGTTTGTCAGCCTAGATGACAAAACTTTCAATGAAAGTTGCGGTGGTTGCCTGATGTGATGCAGATCACGGAGGTGCTGTGAGGGGGGTAGCCGGGGCCGGTGAGGCCCCTGTGGCGGTCACGCCCGCCCGTGCGCCTCCTGCGAGTGCCGGGACAGCGCGTCGATGACCACGGCCGCGAACAGTACCCCACCCGTGATCACGAACTGGACGGCCGGAGGAGTGTCCGTGATCGCCATGCCCGAGGCGATCGACTGGATGACGAGCATGCCGAGCACCGCCGACCAGGTCGTACCGCGCCCGCCGAAGAGACTCGTGCCGCCGATCACAGCCGCCGCGATCGCGTTCACCAGCAGGACGCCCGAGCCCGAGCCCTGGCTCACCGAGGTGATGCGCGAGGCCAGGAACAGGCCGCCGATCGCGGCCATGGTGCCGGACACGGCGAGCACGGCGGTCTGGACCCGGAACACGCTGAGGCTGGCGCGGCGGGCGGCCTCGATGCTGCCGCCGAGGGCGTACACCTGCCGCCCGTAATGGGTGCGGCGCAGCAGGATGTCGAGGCCGGCCACCATCACGAGGAAGATCAGCAAGGCGAGCGGCAGCCCCTGGAAACGGTTGAGGAGGTAGGCGACACCGAACGCCATCACCGCCGTGAGAGAGGTGCGCGCCGCCACGGCCGTGAGGGAGCGGTGCGGCATGCCGACGGCCTGGCGGCGCCGTCTGTCCAGGTCGGCCGCGAGGAAGACCGCCGCGGTGGCCACCGCGGCCAGACCGTAGGCGACGGCGTCCTGAGTGAAGTAGTAGCTGGTCAGCTTGGCGACGAGCCCGTCCTCGTCGAGGTTGACGGTGCCGCTGTCGCCGAGCACGGCGAGCATGAGGCCGTTCCAGGTGAGCAGCCCCGCGAGCGTGACCACGAACGCCGGGACCCGGGTCCGGGCGACGGAGAAGCCCTGGATCGTGCCCGCGACGGTGCCGGTGAGGATCCCGACGACGAGCGCGAGCCACTCGGGGACGCCGTTGTTCACGTTCAGCACGGTGAAGACCGCCGCCGCGAAGCCGCTGATCGACCCCACGGACAGATCGAGTTCGCCGAGCAGCAGCACGAACACGATGCCGACCGCGATGAGGCCGGTCCCCACGATGTCCACGCTGAGGTTGGACAGGTTGCGCGGGGACAGGTAGTTCGGGTTGAGCGACTGGAAGGTGATCCAGACGACGGCGAGAACCATGACGACAGGCAGTGAGCCCAGTTCGCCCGCCCGCACCTTGCGCTGCAGCAGCGCGAGCGTGCCGCGCAGCGCGCGGACCCCGCCGTCCACGGCGCGGGAGGTCAGCCGCTCGCGCCGCGGCGGACGGGCCTCGCCGCCGGACGCGGTGGGCTCGGCCGGGGCCCCGTCCACCACCTTGCGCATGTCTTTCACCACCCCGACTCCCGGTGGGACGGCCGGCGGGGCACGTTCTCCGTGGCGCCGGTGATGGACGCGATGATCTGCTCCTGCGAGGCGGTGTTCACGTCGAAGAAGCCGTTGTTGCGGCCGAGCCGCAGCACCGCGGCCCGGTCCGCGAGGGCCTTCACGTCCCCCATGCTGTGGCTGATCAGCAGCACCCCCAGCCCCCGGTCCCGCAGCCGGTCGATGAGGTCCAGGATCTCGGAGGTCTGCTCGAACCCGAGCGCGGCGGTCGGCTCGTCGAGGAGCAGGACGCGCGGTTCGCCGAGGAGCGAGCGGGCGATGGCGACCGTCTGCCGCTGGCCGCTGGAGAGCGAGGCGACGGGCCCGCGCAGATCGGGCACCCGCCGCGTCAGACGCTCCAGCAGCTCCTGGGTGCGGCGTTCCATCTCCATCTCGTCGAGGAACCCGTACCGGCGGATCTCCCGCCCGAGGAACAGGTTCCCGACCACGTCGAGGTTCCCGCACAGTGCGAGGTCCTGGTAGACGGTGGCGATGCCGAGGTCCCGCGCGTCCTGCGGGCGCCTGATGTGGACCGCGCGGCCCTCCCACTCGATGACGCCCTTCTCCGCGGGCGCCACCCCGGAGATCACCTTCACCAGCGTGGACTTGCCGGCCCCGTTGTCCCCGAGGAGGGCGACGACCTGGCCGGAGTGGATCTCCAGCTCGATGTCCGTGAGGACGTCGACGACGCCGAAGCGCTTGCACACCCCGCGCAATGCCAGCAAGGGGGGATCCGGCACGGCAACCAACTCCTTCCCTGGCCCCGGACCAGGCCGGAGTCCGCGCGATGCGGCCCGTCAGATCAGCCCCGCCTCCTCGCAGGCGGCCCGGAGCTGAGGGGTGCAGATCTGCTGGACCGTGTGCAGGCCTTCCTTCACGACGGTGTCCTTGATGGTGTCGGCGGTCACGGACATCGGCGTGAGCAGCACGGCCGGGACCCGCTCGCCGCCGCGCGGCGTCACCTCGCTCGTCGCGACCTCCTCCAGGGCCTCCCGGCGGGCCGCGGCCACGGCCATCGCACCGCCCGCCGCGGCCTCCGGACCGAAGGGCTTGAAGACGGTCATGTACTGGTCGCCGGCCACGATCCGGCGCAGCGCGCCCAGTTCGGCGTCCTGGCCGGTGACCGGGGGCAGCGGAGCCACCTTGTTCGCCTTCAGCGCCGAGATGCTCCCGCCGGCGAGCCCGTCGTTGGCCGCGTAGACCCCGTCGATGGCGTCGGCGCCGAGGGCCGCGATGGCCGCGGACATGTTCATGTGCGCGGTCTCCGCCCGCCACAGCGGGGTGTCGTACGCCTTGCCGATCTTCACCTTCCCCTGCAGGACGGACAGCGCGCCCTCCTTGAACAGCGCGCTGTTCGGGTCGGCGGGATCGCCGTTCATCATCACGATCTGCGGCTGGGGTGTCCCGTCGCTCCCGTCGCTCCCGTCGCCCATCGCCTTGAGCAGGGCCCGGCCCTGGAGTCTGCCGACCTCCTTGCCGTCGAAGGAGACATAGCCGGAGATCGGGCCCTGGGCGAGCCGGTCGTAGGCGATCACGGGGATGCCCGCCGCGCGGGCCTCCGAGACCGACGAGGCGAGCGACTTGCCGTCCACCGCCACCAGCACGATGGCGTCCACGCCCTTGGTGATCATCGAGTCCATCTGCTCCTGCTGGGTGCCCACCTCACCTCTGGCGTTGGCGTGCTCGACCACGCAGGTGTCGCACAGTTCCTTGATCTTCTTCTCCAGCAGCGGCCGGTCCTGCGCCTCCCAGCGCGCCGTGGTGGCGTCCGGCAGCAGCAGACCGATGCTCGGCGTGTTCCCCCCGCCGGGGTCGCCTCCGGCGCCCGCCCCGCAGGCCGCGAGGGCGACGACCGCCGAGACCGCGGTCACGGCGGCGGCCGTGTCCCGTATGCAGACCTTCATGGGGGATACCTGGCTGGCGTAGACGACGTTGGTGACGACAGGCAGACGATGGGTGAGGCATCGAGTAGGTGTGTCCGGTTGGTTCGTATATGCGATTCTGGTGGGTGGGTGCCCCGTTCTCAACCTGTCGGCACCCGCGGCGGGGACGGGAGGTACGTTGCGGACATGCCTCGACCGGGCCCTGATCTTGGCCGGAGCGACACAGGCGGCGGTCTACACGCCCGGGGCCGGGAACGAAGAGCTTCGGCTGGTGGACTCGGCGGGATGTACCCCCTCCGAGCCGGGGCCACCGGTCCGGCTCCCCCTGTCCGGTGACTCACCCGCCGCGCGCGCCTTCCTCACCGACCGCCCCCTGTGGCTGACCGCGGACCCCTCGCTCGGCGCGCTGCCCCTCGACGTGGAGGGCCGCCGGGTCGGCTGTCTCGTCGTCACCTGCGCCTCCGCGGACGGCTTCGAGGCCGACCAGCGCCGCTTCCTGGAGCGCTACGCCGACGCGGTCGCCGGCCTGCTCCAGCCCGTGACGGGCCCGCCCGAGCCGTCCTCACTCCTGGACCCGGCCCTGCGCAGCCTGCGCGTCGGCTCCTTCGTCCTGGTCCCCGACACCGGACTGATCGAGGCCGACGGCACGCTGCTCGACCTGGTCGGCATCTCGGCGGACGACTTCGACGGCAAGGTCGACACCCTGCTCGCCCACGCCCTCCCCGAGGACATGCACGCCCTGATGTCCGTCCTGGAGCCCTCCCCCCAGGCCTCCGGCCGGCGTGATCTGGAGTTCCGGGTGCGCGGTCCCACGGGCGAGATGCGCTGGCTGAGCCTGAGCTGCCGCGCCGAGGCGGCCACCGCCGACCGGCCGGAACAGGTGCTGGGCGTGGTGACCGCCACCCCGGTGCTGCGCCGCAGCGCCGATGACGTCTCCCGCATCCAGTGGCTGACCGCCGCCCTCGACGACGCCGTGACCACCGGTGACGTCGGCCGCGTGGTGGTCTCCGCCCTGCGCGAGCCGCTGGGCGCCGACCGGGTGGCCCTCGCCGCCCTCCAGGACGACCGGCTGATGGTCACCGTCCTGGACCCGCCTGAGCCCGCCGCCTGGCCGGACGCCTGGCGCGCCGAATGGCGCACCGAGTGGCCCGACGCGCCCGTCCGCTCACTGCCCACCCTCCAGGCGGCCCTCGGCGACGGCCGGATGGACCTCTGGCCCGCCGGCACCGCCCTCGAACCCGGCCTGGCCGGCATCGGCCCCGGCGGACTCGCCGTCCTGCCGCTGCCCGCCAAGGGCCGGGTCGCCGGGGTGTGCCTGGTCGGCTGGGACCTCCCGCACGAGTTCGTCCCCGAGGAACGCTCCCTGCTCACCGCCACCGCGGCCCTCGTCGGCCAGGCCCTCCAGCGTGCCCACGCCCATGACGCGGAGCAGGAACTCGCCACCATGCTCCAGCGCAGCCTGCTGCCCCGCCGACTGCCCGAACTCCCCGGCGGGACCGCCGTCGCCCGCTATCTGCCCGCACGCCGGGGACTCCAGGTGGGCGGCGACTGGTACGACGTCATCGCCCTGTCCGAGGACAGGGTGGCCCTGGTCATCGGCGACGTCCAGGGCCACAGCGCCGGAGCCGCCACGATCATGGGCCAGATGCGGACCGCGGTCAGGGCGTACGCCATGGAGGGCCATCCGCCCGACGTCGTCGTCTCGCACGCCAACCGGCTCCTCGTCGCCATGGAGACCGACCTCTTCGCGACCTGCTGCTACGCCGAACTCGACATGGAGGAGGGCAACACCCTCTTCGTCCGCGCCGGGCACCTCGCGCCGCTGGTGCGCCATCCCGACGGCGGCACCGAGGAGGTGGAGGTCGCGGGCGGGCCACCGCTCGGCATCCTCGCCGAGGCGGAGTTCCCCATGACCTCGGTCGCGCTCGCCCCCGGTACCGTCCTCGCCCTCGTCACCGACGGCCTGGTCGAGGCCTCCGACCTGCCGCTCGACGAGGGCATGCGCCGCACCCGCACCGCGCTCGCCGCGGCCGACCCCGCCGACCCGGGAGCGATGGCCGACGAACTGCTCGGCGACGCGGGCCGCCGCGAGGACGACGTGGCCCTGCTGCTCCTGCGCTACGACGGCATGGAGACCCGCCCCATCCGGGCCGGCTGGATGGTGTGGCGGCTGCCCGACGCCGTCATGCACGCCCGCCGCTTCACCGCGCGCACCCTGCGCCGCTGGAAGGTCCCGGAAGCCGCCGACCCGGTGCTGCTGGTCGTCTCCGAACTCGTCACCAACGCCCTGGTGCACACCCAGGGCCCGGTCCGGCTCGACCTGGTGCTGCGCGGGGACCGGGTCCGGGTCGGCGTCAGCGACTCCTCGCCCCGCGCGCCCGCCAAGCCCGTGATCGTGGACTGGGAGTCCACCGGCGGCCGGGGACTGATGCTGGTCGAGGCGATGTCGGAGTCCTCCGGCTCGGTCCCGGTGGCCGGCGGCAAACAGGTGTGGAGCGAGATCGTCGTACCGGACGGAGAACCCGACGGCGACCCCGTCGGCGCCCCCGACGGACAACCGGCCGCCGAGAGGAAAGCCGGTGGTATGCCATGAGGCCGCGTGGCAGGCCGCTCGCCGCGGCGCTCGCCGCCGCCCTCCTCGCGCTGCCCGCGGCCGCCTGCGGCGAGGGTGACGCCGGCAGCGAGTCCGACGCCTTCACCGTCGGCCTGCTCCTGCCCAGCCGCTCGGTCCCCCGCTGGGAGCACTCCGACCGGCCGCTCATCCAGGCGCAGGTCAAGAAGCTCTGCCCCCGGTGCTCCTTCGCGTACGCCAACGCCGAGAACGACCCGACCCGGCAGCGACAACAGATGATCTCCATGATCACCAAAGGGGCCGGGGTCCTGATCCTCGACGCCGCCGACACCCGGGCCCTGCGCTCCTCGATCCAGGAGGCGCGCAGGGCGGGCGTCCCCGTCGTCGCCTACGACCGGCTCGCCGAGGGCCCGATCTCCGGCTACGTCGGTTTCGACGCCCTGCAGGTCGGCCGGCTCCAGGGCCACGCGCTGCTGGAGGGCCTGGAGAAGCGGGCCGACGGCCGGACGGTCGTCATGATGAACGGCGACCCGACCAGCCCCAACGCCGCCTGGTACCGGCGGGGCGCGCTGTCCGTCATCCAGGACCAGGTCCGCATCGCCAGGTCGTACGAGACCCAGGACTGGAGCACCCAGGCAGCCCACGCCAACATGTCCGCGGCCATCGCCGCCCTCGGCCCCTACGGGATCGACGGGGTCCTGGCGGCCAACGACAGCATCGCCTCGGGCGTCATCTCCGCCTTCAAGAGCGCCGGCGTCACCCGGATGCCGCCCGTCACCGGCCAGGACGCCGACCTCGACGCCGTACGGCGCATCGTCAAGGGCGAGCAGTACATGACGGTCTACAAGCCCTTCCGCAAGGAGGCCGCCGAGGCCGCCGCCATGGCCGTCGCGCTCGGCCGCGGCGAGGACGCCCGCGAGCACGCGCCGACCACCGTCGACAGCCCCACCCACCACAACATCCCGGCCGTCCTGCTCACGCCGTACGCGGTCACGGCAGCCGACATCGAACAGACCCTGGTCAAGGACGGCGTCTACACCGTCGACCGGATCTGCACCCGGGAGATACGGGCCGCCTGCGACCGGGCGGGGCTCACCCGGTGACGGCCCCCTGGGCCCGCAGCCGCTCCGCCTGCTCCCCGGTCACCTTCTGCTCGGCGCCGCAGAACGTGCACTGCGTCAGGTACTTCGTCGAGACCGGGAACAACGGCACGAAGAACAGCGTGAACTTGGTGACCCGCTTGCGCAGCGTGTGCGCGGCCGGGTTGCCGCACCGCCCGCACACCAGCGTCAGGATCGCCAGCTGGTACAGATACCCCTTGGTGCCGAAGATGATCACGCGGCTGTTCCCTCCCGGTCGGTGCCCTGTGCACGGCCCAGTCTCGCGCATGCGGCAGACGGGTCCGTGCCCCGGGCCACCCGAGGGACCGCGACCCTACGAGCCCCGGATCAGCTCCGTGCCGCCAGGTCCAGCGCGATGTCGGTGATCATGTCCTCCTGCCCGCCGACCATGCCGCGCCGGCCGACCTCGACCAGGATGGAGCGCGTGTCGAGCCCGTACCGGGCCGCCGCGGTCTCGGCGTGCCGCAGGAAGCTGGAGTAGACGCCCGCGTAGCCGAGACTCAGCGTCTCGCGGTCCACCCGCACCTCGCGGTCCTGCAGCGGCCGTACGAGATCGTCGGCGGCGTCCGTCAGCGGGAACAGGTCGCAGGCGTGGTCCCAGCCCATGAGGTCGGCGACCGCGACGAACGCCTCCAGCGGACAGTTGCCCGCCCCCGCACCCTGACCGGCCAGCGAGGCGTCGACGCGCACGGCGCCGCTCTCGACGGCGACCACGGTGTTGGCCACACCCAGGGCGAGGTTGTGGTGGGCGTGGATGCCCAGCTCCGTGGCCGGGTCGAGGACGTCCCGGTAGGCGCGGAAGCGGTCGCGGACCCCGTCCATGGTGAGCCGCCCGCCGGAGTCGGTGACGTACACGCAGTGCGCGCCGTAGGACTCCATCAGCTTGGCCTGGCGGGCCAGTTCGGCGGGCTCGGCCAGGTGGGACATCATCAGGAACCCGGCGACGTCCATGCCCAGGTCGCGCGCGGCGGAGATGTGCTGCGCCGCGATGTCCGCCTCGGTGCAGTGGGTGGCCACCCGCACCGAGCGGATGCCGAGCGCGTGCGCCCGCCGCAGCTCGCGCAGCGTGCCGATGCCGGGCAGCAGGAGCGTGGTGGGCACGGCGTTCTGCGTGACCTCGGTGACCGCCTCGATCCACTCCCAGTCGGTGTGGGCGCCGACGCCGTAGGTGATGCTGGAGCCGGCCAGCCCGTCGCCGTGGGCGATCTCGATCGCGGCCACCCCGGCCGCGTCCAGCGCCGAGGCGATGACACGGGCCTGCTCGACGGTGTAGCGGTGCCGGACGGCGTGCATGCCGTCCCTGAGGGTGACGTCCTGGACGTACAGACGGGTCATCGGGCCGCCACCTCCGTGGCACGTCGGGCGGCCATGCGCTCCGCGGTGCGCAGCGCGGCCGAGGTCATGATGTCGAGGTTCCCGGCGTAGGAGGGCAGGTAGTGGGCGGCGCCCTCGACCTCCAGGAACACCGAGACCTTGAGGGCCTCGCCGGTGCCCGGGGCGGCGAGCGTGCGCAGCGGGTCGTCCGCCGGTACACGCTCGAACTGCACCTTCTGCTTGAGGCGGTACCCCGGCACGTATTCCTGGACGCGGCCGACCATCTCCTCCACCGAGGCCGTGACCGCCTCGGTGGCGCAGTCCGAGACCAGACAGTGCACCGTGTCCCGCATGATCAGCGGCGGTTCGGCAGGGTTGAGGACGATGATCGCCTTGCCCTTCGCGGCCCCGCCGACCTGCTCGATCGCGCTGGACGTGGTCTCCGTGAACTCGTCGATGTTGGCGCGGGTGCCCGGTCCGGCGGAGCGGGAGGCGATGGACGCGACGATCTCGCCGTAGTGGACCGGCGCGACGGCGTCGACCGCCGCGACGACCGGGATGGTCGCCTGACCGCCGCAGGTGACCATGTTGACGTTCGGGGCGTCGAGATGGGCGTCGCCGTTGACCGGCGGGACGACGTACGGGCCGAGGGCGGCCGGGGTGAGGTCGACCAGGGTGCGGCCGAGCGGGCGCAGCACCTCGTCGTGGTGCCGGTGGGCGCCGGCGGAGGTCGCGTCGAAGACGATCTCGACGTCGGCGAACTCGTCCAGCGCGACGAGTCCCGCCACACCCTCGTGGGTCGTGGCGACCTTGAGCCGGCGGGCCCGGGCGAGGCCGTCGGAGTCCGGGTCGATCCCGGCCATGGCGACGATCTCCAGGCTCTCCGACAGCCGTAGAACCTTGATCATGAGGTCGGTTCCGATATTGCCGGAGCCGACGACGGCGACCTTCGTCGAACTGCTCACCGCGCGTCCCCTTCCGTGGCGAATCCGACCTGCACGGATCCCAGGCCGGAGATACGGGCCTCGAACCTGTCGCCCGGTGCCGCGGGAGCCATCGGGCCCAGCGCGCCGGTCAGCACGAGGTCGCCCGCCCGCAGCGGATCGCCCCGCTCGGCCAGCGCCGAGGCCAGCCAGACCGCCGCGTTCAGCGGACTGCCGAGACAGTCGGCGCCCGTCCCCCGCGAGACAGGCTCGCCGTCGCGGGTCATGGTCATCGACACGGTCCGCAGATCGACGGCGGTCAGCGGTACGGGCGTGGCCCCGAGGACGTACAGCCCGCAGGAGGCGTTGTCGGCGACCGTGTCGACCAGGGAGATGTCCCACCCGCGCACCCGGCTGTCGACGATCTCCAACGCCGGGAGCGCGAAGTCCACCGCCCGCAGCACGTCCACGACCGTGCACCGCCGGTCCGGCAGATCCCGCCCGAGCACCAGTGCGACCTCGGCCTCCACCTTCGGCTGCAGCAGGCGCCCCACGGGCACCTCACCGCCGTCCGGCACGGCCATGTCCGCGAACAGCGCACCGAAGTCGGGCCGGTCCACGCCGAGCTGGCGCTGGACGGCCACGGAGGTCAGACCGATCTTCCGGCCGACGATCCGGCGGCCGGCGTCGAGGCCGCGCCGCACGTTCAGCTGCTGCACCGCGTACGCGGTCTCCAGATCGCCGCCGCCGTCGTCGTCGAACAGATCACGTACGGGCGGACAGGCGGCCCCGGTGCGGGTGGCCTCCGCGAGCCGGTCGGCGGCCTTGACGACGGCCGGTGGTGGGGCTGCGTCCCTGCGGGCGCCTTCGAGAGGGGGCGACACGGGGATACCTCCAGGGGAAGCGAGGGCGGTCACCGGGGGAGCGGTGGGTGTACCAGAGGGGAGTGGTGCTTCGATCACCGATATAGACACCTCCGCGACCAGGGGACAAACTCTGTTCCGTGACACGGAACAACAACGGTGGCAGCATGCTGGAGAAAGCGGCGGTCATCCTGGAGAGCTTCAGCCCCAGCGGTGGCCCGTTCCGCCTGTCGGAACTTTCGGAGCGTACGGGGCTGCCCAAACCCACCGTCCACCGGCTGGCCGCCGACCTCGTCCGCCTGGGCTGGCTGGAGCGCGCCGGAGCCCGGTACCGGCTCGGCACCAAGCTGTTCGAGCTGGGCTCGCTCGTGCCGCACCGGCTCGATCTGCGCGAGGCGGCCCTGCCCTTCCTACAGGATCTGTTCGAGGCCACCCGCGAGACCGTCCACCTCGGCGTACGCGAGGGGCTGGAGGTCGTCTACCTGGAGCGGATCCACGGCCACGAGGCCCTGCGCCTGCCCTCCCGTATCGGCGGCAGCCTCCCGCTGAGCTGCACGGGCGTCGGCAAGGCCCTGCTCGCGTTCTCCGGCGCCGAACTGACGGAGGAGGTGCTGTCCCGGCCGCTGCCGAGCCTCACCCCGCACTCCATCACCGACCCCGCCCGGCTGCGGATGGCCCTGGAGAAGATCCAGGTCTCCGGCCTCGCCTACGAGGAGCAGGAGGCCGCACTGGGCGTGAGCTGCATCGCGGCCCCCGTCTTCGCCGGCGGCACCACGGTCGCCGCCCTCTCCGTGGCCGTACCCCGCTCCCGCTTCAGCCCCGCCCAACTCGCCCCCGCCGTACGGACGGCGGCGCTGGGGCTGTCGCGGGTACTGCGGGCGTCGGCCTGAAGGACCGAAACCGCTGCTGGTCGGGTACCGCAACCGCTACTGGTCCGCTGCCGTCGGCCCGGTTCCGGTGTCCGGCTCGGGATTGAACACCGGGTGGTAGCTCTCGGGCGGGGCCAGACCGGCGGCGGCCGGGACCCCGCCCGTGTCGATCACGATCTGGTCCACGGCGATCCCGGGATCGACCATGAAGACGCGCAGCACATGCTCACCGGGCTCGGCGACCGTCACCGTGGCGGTCAGCTTCTCGACGCCCTCCTCGACATTGCGCGCCCAGGCGTCCCCACGGTTGCCCGTGGCGATGTGCTGCCCCGTCAGCACGGTCACCGGCTGGTCGTCGAGGCCGACCGCCAGCCGCCGCGCGCCGCGCTCGTCCAGCGAGGGCAGCCGGAACACGGTCACCGGAAGGACGCCGGTGCTCGTGAAACGCACCCGGTACCGCAGCTCCGGAGCCCGGACGGAGTACTCCCCGGTGACCGGAGCCGCCGTGGACGGTACCGCCTCGACCGCGCCCGTACGACGTCCGAGACCGCGTACGGTCCGCCAGCGGGCCCCGCCGCGCGCCACCCGGCGCTCGGTGTGGGCGGCGTCGATCGAGACACAGCCGTCGGCCTCCACGAACCCACGCGCCCGGCGCCGGACCCGCTCCCCGGCGTCGGCCACCCGCAACGGCACCTCGACGCGCCGATCCGCACCGGTGACGACGACCGTGGCGTCGAGGGCGCCCTCGGGGGCGCCCTCGGGGGCGAGCGACCAGTCGACCTCGACCCACACCCGGATCTGCTCGGTGAGGGAGCCGCCGCTCGAACTCAGCTTCACCCAGGGGCGGTCGGCCTCGGCCGTCCAGGCCAGCGGCAGGAAACCGGTGTTGAACACGTCCACGAAACGCCGGCGGCGGGTGACGGAGGAGAAGACGAGCGGACGGTCCGCGCCGGTCTCGTTCCCCTCGGCGGCCACACCCAGCCCGGACGTCTCCTGCCGGGCAACCCGGGTGACGGCGGGACGCCCCGGCGCCTTGGGGATCTGGGAGGGGTACGGGTTGATGCAGCCGTCCCATTTACCGCCCGCCACCTGCGAGTTGTACCGCGCGGTGAGCGCGGCCTCAGCCGAGTGGGCGGCCAGGGCGAGGTCCGCGAAACGGTTGGCCCCGGCGCCCCGGCCCTGCCGCACCGCGAGCGCGTTGCGGTCCGCCCAGTAGTACTTCAGATTCATCAAGTAGGCGCCGTGCACCGGATATTCGACGAGCTCGTAGTAGGCGTCCCGGTAGGCGTCGGGCAGTTCGGCGCCGACCGCGCGGACCCGCTCCAGCAGCCGGTCGTAGGCGGCCGTCCGGCGTCCCGCCTCGTCCCCGTGATGGACCACGGAGAAGATGTCCCGGTCGATGAACTCCGGTCGGCGTTCGGCGGCCAGCCGGTAGTACTCGCCGCGGATCGCGGCGATCTCCGGAGCGCGGCGCCGCCCGAACTGCCGCCCGTACCACTCCACCAGGAAGCCCTCGACGTCGCCCGCGTCCCACCGGTCCACGTCCCAGGCCATGTGCATACAGAACGACAGCCCGGTCTCGATCGACTTGACGTCACCGACGTTGAAGATCCACATCCGGTCCGCGCCGTGCTCGTACACCCTCCGCAACTCCTGCCAGACCTTGGTGAGTTGCGTGGTGTCCAGCCACAGATAACTGCGCGGGCGGCCCCAGTAGGAGAGGTGGTAGTAGATCCCGTTGCCACCGGCCCGGGCGCGCTCCGCGTCGTCCGGCAGCTGGCGCATGTTGCCGTGGTTGTCGTCCGGCCAGATCAGCGTCACGTCGTCGGGAACCGCGACGCCCGCGTTGTACAGGTCCAGGACCTCCTTGTACGGGATGAAGATCTGCGACTCGGCCGCCGCGCCGACCTCCTCCGCGAGGATCCGGCGCTGGTCGGCGATGATGTCGTTCATCACCGCCACCTTCTCCGGGATCGTGGTGGCGTTCTTCGTCTCCAGCGCGGTGTCGTGCAGCCCGCGCATCCCGATCGTCCAACTGCTCTCGTACGCCGCGTTCTCCCGGGCCCGGGCCCTCCAGTAGGCGGAGATGACGGCCGGGTCGACCGTGTAGTCGTAGACCGGCAGGCTCCCGTCCGCCCGCCGGTGCTCCTCCGCCCAGGGCGCCCACTCGTGGACCCCGTTGCGCAGCAGCGCCTCGGGGTGGCTGGAGCCGACGACGATGCCGTAGCGGTCGGCGAGTTCGGGGTTCTCCCGGTACTTGTTGAAGAAGTCCGAGTACGGATGCATCGCCGGCCACAGGTAGTTGGCCTTGAGGCGCAGCAGCAGCTCGAAGACGCGCCGGTACGTCTGCGGGCCGATGTTCTTGTCCGGTTCCTGGGTGCGGTGCGACCACGTGGTCAGGTTCTGCTCGTCGTTGATGAAGACACCCCGGTAACGGACGGACGGCTCCGGCCGCTTGAGCGGCCCCGCGGGCACGGTCACCGTGTCCCGCCGCTCGACCGGTACGTCCGCCCACCAGTACCAGGGCGTGACACCGATGCGCTCCGAGGTGTCGTACACGCCGTAGACCGTGCCGCGCCGGTCGCTGCCCGCGATGACCAGGGCGCGGTCCACGCCGGGTGCCGGCCGGTCGACGACCTGGGTGACCGAGGCCTCCCAGTGGCCCTTCACCCGGGAGACGTCCAGGCGTCCCTGCGCCGCGAGCCGGTCGATGAGGGGGCTCGCACCGAGGGTGCCGATCAGTACGAGGGCGGTGGCTCCGTCCGGGAGGGTGTTCCGCAGCTCCGGGCGGACCCCGGTCACACGCTCCACGTCCGACTGAAGATCGCCGGCGACGCGGAGCACCGCGGGGTCGTCGGCCGCGTCGACGTGGAGGGCGACGGCGACTCCGTCCCGGACGAGCTCGAAGTCCGGGCGGTTCGACGAGGCCGCCGCGTCGGACGCCGGAAGTGCGGCGGGGAGCAAGGGGGCGACCCCGGTCGCCGCCATGCCCCGCAGGAACGACTTACGGGTCAACGGCCAGGGGGCCGACAGGTTCGGGAGGCTCGGCAGGTCCTTCGGATCCTTCGGGTCCTTCGGGGAGGAGTGCGGCACGAGACGCTTTCCCTTCCGTGCGGTGCGGTGCGGCGGACGGGCAGGCAGTGGCATGAGCATGCCGGAAAGCGCTTGCTATGGCACCCTAGGTCAGCCCCGCGGGACCCGTCCATAAGCGTGCGGGGGTCAGTCGCCCCGCAGTCGGTCGCGCTGGAGCTGCCGGGCCAGCGTGCGGCGCACCGAGGGTGAGGCGGCGGGAGGTTCACCCTTCGCGGGCAGGTCGAGCCCCCGGCTGATCACGTCGTACGCGGCCCGGAACCCTGCGGGCAGCTCCGTCGCGCTCACTCTCAGGTCGGCCTCGACGAGACGCCGCAGCGCATCGACGGTCTGCGGGGTGAAGCGCTTCCTGCCCCGGGTGAGGGCGCCGAGCTGCCGGGTGCAGTGGGCGGCGCCGTCGAGGAGTTCGGCGATCTCCTCGGCCAGGCCCCACAGGCGTCCTTCGAGCCAAGGGATGTCGGGCTGATCGAGGGCGAGCTCCAGAGGGGGCGGCGGGTCGTCCCGGTGCTTCGTCATCTGCTTGGACACGGCCGGCTGGCTCATCCCGGCGAGCCGGGCGATGGTGTCCTGCGTCCAGCCGAGGCCGGCGAACACCTGGATCATCTCGGCGCGCAGCGCACGCATCTCCTCGCCCGCGCGGATGACCTCGTTGATCTCGTTCAGCATGCGCTCGGCCTGCTCCTCGGTCAGCGTTTCCGGGCCGTTCCGCATGTTCTCCTCACCTGCCACAACCTGGTTATACACCCTGCTCACGTGCTGCTCGGGCCTCGACGGGTCTCCATAACCAGGTTGTATAACCGAGTTATGAGTGTCAGGATCCGGAGTATGCCCACCTTCTGCGCCTCCGACGGCACCCGGCTCGCCTACCGCGAGACGGGCGCCGGAACCCCGCTCGTCTGTGTCCCCGGCGGCCCCACGGACTCCGCCTACCTCGGGATTCTCGGCGGTCTGTCCGCGCACCACCGGCTGATCGTCCTGGACCTGCGTGGCACAGGGCGGTCCGCGATCCCCGAGGACACCTCCTCCTACCGCTGTGACCGTCTCGTCGACGACGTCGAGGCCCTGCGGGCCCATCTCGGACTTCCCCGGATCGACCTCCTCGGCCACTCCGCGGGTGCGAACGTCGTGACGCAGTACGCGGCCCGGCATCCGGAACGCGTCGAGAGGCTCGTGCTCGTCGCCCCCGGTCTACGAGCCGTCGGCATCGAGATCGCCGGCGAGACGCGGCGTGAGCTGGCGCGGCTCAGGAAGGACGCGCCGTGGTTCCCCGAGGCGTACGCCGCCCTGGAGGCGATCACCGAGGGCAGGGGCGGGGGCACTGACTGGGACGTGATCGCCCCCTTCTTCCACGGCCGTTGGGACGAGGCCGCGCGACAGCACCACGCACATGCGCGCCCGGCCGACACACAGGCCGTCGCCCTCTTCGGCGCCGAGGGTGCCTTCACCCCTGTGGCCACGCGAGCCGCCCTCGCCACCCTCTCGGCTCCCGTCCTGCTGCTCGCCGGGGAGTACGACCTGAACAGCCCGCCCACCTCGGTCGCGGAGTTCGCCGAACTGTTCCCGGTCGCCTCCCTCGTCGTCCAGCCGGGAGCGGGGCACCACCCCTGGCTGGACGACTCCGGGCGGTTCGTCGAGACCGTCTCGGCGTTCCTCGACCTGTCCGGCGGACGTCGCGGTCCGGGTTGATCGCGGCCTTCATCGGGCCGAAGCCGTCGGCGACAGGAAGTCCGACACGTTCCCCGCGACCATGCCGGCCTCGCCCTCCGGGCCGAGTAACACCACCGGCTGCTCGGTACTGACAACGCCCGACGGGGTTGTTATGACGCCTGTCATGACGGATGCTGCCTCCCGGCACCCGCCGACGACGCACCGGGAGGAACGCAGTGGGGGACACCGTCGCACGGAGCATGTGGGAGCGGTTCGAACCGGTCCACGACCTGGTCTACTTCACCCCCGAGGTACGCCGGGCCGCCGACGAACTCGGCCTGCGCGGCTACTGGATGGGTTACTTCGCCCTGCGCGCGGCCCCCCTCGGCCCCGCGCCCGCCTCGGTGGTCACCAGCTGCTTCTACGTCTTCCACCCCGACCGCGTCACCCGCGCCCTGCCGGACGCGTGGGGGTACGCCGACCCGGCGGCCGTGCTCGCCGCACGCGCGCGTGCCGTCGGCGCGGCGATGAGCAGCCTCTACGGCCCGGAAGTCGTCGCCTCCGACGAACTGGCCGAGGCGGCCGACCTGGCTTGGGCGGCGGCCGAGGCGGCGGACACGGCGGGGCGGGTGCTCGGCGCCGCCAATCAGGCGCTCGCCCGCCCCGCCGAGCCGCACATCAGGCTGTGGCAGGCCCTGACCACCCTGCGCGAACACCGCGGAGACGGCCATTTCGCCGTCCTCGTGGGGCGTGGCGTCGGCCCGGTCGAGGCGTTGGCGCTGAAGTGCGCGGCGGGGGAGTCGGAGGGGGAGTTCCAGCGGCAGACCCGTCAGTGGGACCTGGAACAGTGGCGGGCGGCGCAGGTGCGGCTGGGCGCGCGGGGCTGGCTGGACGAGGACGGACACCTCACCAAGGAGGGGGCTTCCGCCCGCGAGGAGATCGAGGCCGACACGGATGCCGCGGCCGCCGGCCCCTGGGACGCCCTCGGCGCCGACGGCACCGCCCGTCTCGCCCACCTGCTCGAACCCCTCGCCCGGACCGTCCTGGACTCGGGGATCATCCCGGACGCGAACCCGGTGGGGCTGACCAGGGACTCCTGGGGGGCCGCCTGACCCCACTCCACACGGCTCCCGGGGGCGACAGCGCGGGCGTCCGCTCAGTAGGCTCGCGGACATGCGGATCTCCGTCTCCTCGGACATGGACGAACCCGTGGCCCGCGCCCTGGTCGCGGAGCTGCGCGGGCGCGGGCACGACGTCGTGACCCACGGCGCGCTGCGCCCCGGCGACGACCCGCAGTGGGCGGTGTGCTCGGAGGCGGCGGCGCGGGACGTCGCCGACGGGATCTCGGCGCAGGCCGTGGTGTGCTGCTGGACCGGCACCGGCGCGTCGATCGCCGCCAACAAGGTGCCCGGCGTCCGGGCAGCCCTGTGCGCCGACGCCTACACGGCCGACGGCGCCCGCCGCTGGAACGACGCGAACGTCCTCGCCCTCAGCCTGCGCCTGACCTCCGAGCCGCTGCTCAAGGAGATCCTGGACGCCTGGTTCGGCGCCGAGGCCGGCCCGGACGCCGAGGACATCCGCAACGTGGAGCACATCGCCGGCCTCGACACGGACCGCACCGCTCGCTGAGGACGACCCCTGCCTCTTAAGGACGCATACGCTCGGCCGTATGGGCCGGTCGGCTCTGTGGGGTACCCGGTGGACCGGAGACAGTGGGGAGGTACGGACCGGCACGCACCTCCGCGCGACCCCGAACCGGAAGGGAACCCGTGATGCCCGTCGAACCGCAGCAGTCCTCCGCCCGGCTCACCGACGACGAGCTCAGGACACTGCACGCCCACTGGCGCGCCGCGAACTACCTGTCCGTCGGCCAGATCTACCTGATGTCCAACCCGCTGCTCACCGAGCCGCTGCGCCCCGAGCACGTCAAGCCGCGGCTGCTCGGCCACTGGGGCACCTCGCCCGGTCTCAACCTCGTGTACACCCACCTCAACCGGGTGATCCGGGGCCGCGACCTGAACGCCCTGTGCGTGTGGGGTCCGGGGCACGGGGGTCCGGCGGTGGTCGCCAACTCCTGGCTGGAGGGCTCGTACACCGAGACCTACCCCGACGTCACCCGGGACGCGGCCGGCATGGCCCGGCTGTTCCGGCAGTTCTCCTTCCCCGGCGGAGTGCCCAGCCATGTCGCGCCCGAGACACCCGGCTCGATCCACGAGGGCGGCGAGCTCGGCTACTCCCTCTCCCACGCCTACGGCGCCGCCTTCGACAACCCGGACCTGCTCGTCGCCTGCGTCATCGGTGACGGCGAGGCGGAGACCGGGCCGCTGGCCGCCTCCTGGCACTCCAACAAGTTCCTCGACCCGGTCCACGACGGCGCCGTCCTGCCGATCCTCCACCTCAACGGCTACAAGATCGCCAACCCGACCGTCCTCTCCCGTATCCCCGAGTCCGAACTCGACGACCTGCTGCGCGGCTACGGCCACGACCCCATCCACGTCACCGGCGACGAGCCGTACGCCGTCCACCGGGCGATGGCGCAGGCCATGGACACGGCGCTGGACCGCATCGCCGCCCTGCAGCGCGCCGCCCGTGTGGAGGGTGCCGGGGAGCGGCCGCGCTGGCCTGTCATCGTGCTGCGCACCCCGAAGGGCTGGACCGGTCCCGCCCATGTCGACCGGCTGCCGGTGGAGGGCACCTGGCGCGCCCACCAGGTCCCGCTGCCCGCCGTCCGGGACAACCCCGACCACCTGCGCCAGCTGGAGGCCTGGCTGCGCTCCTACCGGCCCGAGGAACTCTTCGACGAGCGCGGCGCCCCCCGCCTCGACGTCCTCGCCTGGATCCCCGAGGGCACCCGCCGCCTCGGCGCCACCCCGCACGCCAACGGCGGACTCCTCCTGCGTGAACTTCCCCTGCCGGGCCTCGACTCCCACGCCGTCCCCGTCGACAAGCCCGGCACCACCCTGCACGAACCCACCGGCGTCCTCGGCCAGTTGCTCGAAGACGTCATGCGATCCACCGCCGGGCGCCGGGACTTCCGGCTCGTCGGCCCCGACGAGACCGCCTCCAACCGCCTCCAGGCCGTCTACG
Source organism: Streptomyces sp. T028 (assembly GCF_048159505.1). NCBI lineage: Bacteria > Bacillati > Actinomycetota > Actinomycetes > Kitasatosporales > Streptomycetaceae > Streptomyces > Streptomyces sp. T028. The sequence goes on along the minus strand of NZ_JBLRVZ010000026.1, from coordinate 129,697 downwards.
GCGCGAGCGGCAAGGCCTGGCAGGCGCAGACCCTCCAGGTCGACGAACACCTCGACCGGCACGGCCGGGTGATGGAGATCCTCTCCGAACACACCTGCCAAGGCTGGCTGGAGGGCTATCTCCTGACGGGCCGTCACGGACTGTTCTCCTGCTACGAGGCGTTCGCGCACATCGTCGACTCGATGGTCAACCAGCACATCAAGTGGCTGCGGGTGACCCGGCGGCTGCCCTGGCGCGCCTCCATCGCCTCCCTCAACTACCTGCTCACCTCCCACGTCTGGCGCCAGGACCACAACGGCTTCTCCCACCAGGACCCCGGTTTCGTCGACCACATCCTCAACAAGAGCCCCGAGGCGGTACGGGTCTATCTGCCGCCGGACGCCAACACCCTGCTGTCGGTCGCGGACCACGCCCTGCGCAGCCGCGACTACGTCAACGTCATCGTGGCCGGCAAACAGCCCTGCTTCGACTGGCTGTCCATGGACGCCGCCCGGGTCCACTGCGCGCGCGGAGCCGGGATCTGGGACTGGGCCGGCACCGAGAACGGCAGCCGTGAGCCCGACGTCGTCCTCGCCTGCGCGGGGGACGTCCCGACCCAGGAGGTGCTCGCCGCCGCCCAGTTGCTGCGCCGCAACCTGCCCGAACTCGCGGTCCGTGTCGTCAACGTCGTCGACATCGCCCGCCTGATGCCGAGCGAGGAACACCCGCACGGCATGAGCGACTTCGAGTACGACGGCCTGTTCACGGCCGACAAGCCGGTCATCTTCGCGTACCACGGCTATCCGTGGCTGATCCACCGCCTCGCCTACCGCAGGGCCGGTCACGGCAACCTGCACGTGCGCGGCTACAAGGAGATCGGCACCACGACCACGCCGTTCGACATGGTCGTCCGCAACGACCTCGACCGCTACCGCCTCGTCATGGACGTCATCGACCGCGTCCCCGGGCTCGCGGTGCGCGCGGCGGCCGTACGCCAGCGGATGGAGGACGCGCGGCTGCGCCACCACGACTGGATCCGGGTCCACGGCACCGACCTTCCCGAGGTGGCGGACTGGTCCTGGGACGGCTGAGACTGCAGGTCACGGGCGGCCGGGCAGGGCGCACACACGGGGGCGGACGGCGCAGGGCGAGGGGCAGGAGGACGGCGCGCGTGCGCCCTGGCACGGCGCCTCGCCCGGTGCCTACAGTGGTCGGCCAGCCCTGCACGCGGATCCGGCGGGGCGACATCCCCGTGGTCCCGGCCGGGCGTCCGCCCGGCCCCCCGGTTCGGCTCCCGCACACCGGCGCGGCTCCCAGGGCGACGGGTGCGAGGACCACCCGCGCGACAGGCACCATCCGTGACACCGCTCGCTCCGCGCGCACCAGGCACCCCCGTGAACGCGAGCGCGCGTCGACACCACTGGAGGCCGCTGTGTCCCGACCGAGCATCGCCCTGATCGCCGATCCCACCTCGCCCGAAGGCTGCCGGGAGTACCTCGCCGACGCGGTGTACCTGCTCACCGGCGCACCGCCCGTCCGCATCGACTCCCGGCACTTCGCCACCGGCGGCCGCGGCCGCGCCGTCCCCGACGGGGGCCGGTTACGGCTCCAGGTCCCCGAGGAGCGGCTGGACTTCGTCCCCGACGTCGTCCTGCTCTACGAGATCCCCCCGCACCGCAGGCGGGACCTCGCCGCGTTCCAGGAACTCCTGCAGACCCACGACGTGGTGACCCTCGGCACCGGGGCCGAGGCCTGGCGGACGGCGACGGAGAAGAACCTCACCGTCGCCCGCTTCCACCGCGACGGCGTCGCCCAGATGGAGACCGTCGTCCTGTCCCGTCCCTCCGTCTGGGAGGCGGCCGACGTCTTCGACCGGCTCGGCGGCGACACCTGGGCCCGGCCCGTCGTCGGCACCGGCGGCGACGACACCTTCCACGTCACCAACCCCGAGCTGCTGGAGTACGCCACCGCCTACTACGCCGAGCACGGCACCGACTGGATGCTCTCCCGCGACGCCGGAAACGTCACCGCCGACGGGCTGCGCCACCAGTTCCGGGTCTTCGTCCTCGGCGGCCAGGTCGTGCACGCCCGCGAGCACCTCCAGCCGGAACCCGACACCCCCTGCAACACCTGCCGGGGCGCCACCCCCGTCCACATCGACCCGCCCGACCTGCCGCCGCGCCTCGCTGAACTCGCCGTCGCCGCGACGGCCTCGGTCGGGCTGCCGTTCGCCGGAGTCGACCTGGCGATCGAGAACGGCGGGGTCGTCTTCGAGGTCAACGTCCAGCCCGCCTTCGTCGACGGACGGATCGAGGTGGAGAAGGTGGCCGTGCCGTACGTCCAGGCCCATCTGGACGCCTTCGAACTGGCCCGTGGCGGGCCGTTCCGGGGACTCACAGCCTCAGCGTGAACCAGGTGGTCTTGCCCTCGTCCGTCGGCCGTACCCCCCAGCCGGCGGCGAGGGCACGGACCAGGATCAGCCCCCGCCCCGACTCCTCCTCCTCGGCCGCCAGCCGGGGCTGGGGCAGGTGCGGGCTGCGGTCGCCGACCTCGACCGTGAGATCGGTGGCCGTGCGGTGCAGATGCAGCCGGATCGGGCCCTCGGCGTGCAGGACGGCGTTGGTCAGCGTCTCCGACAGCAGCAGCAGCGCGTCGTCGGCGCGGGCCGCGCAGTTCCACGCGGCCAGCGTCCGGCGCAGGAAGGCCCGCCCGTGCGGCACGCTCGCCGGGGCGGCCGGCAGCTCGGTGGTGACGGACGCGAGCGGTGGCTCCGGAAGCCGGGCGAACAGCAGGGTCACGTCGTCGTTGTGGCTGTCGGCGTCCGGCAGCAGACCGGCCAGCACCTGGTCGGCGGCGGTCTCCAGCGACGGCGTGCCGGCGAACAAGTCGTCCAGGAGGGCGGTGAGTTCATCGATCCTGAACTCGATGTCGCTGCCGGGCGTCTCCACCAGCCCGTCCGTGTACAGCACCAGCGTGGCGCCCGGCGGTATCTCCGTGCTGGCCTGCTCGTACAGCACGTCGCCCACCCCGAGCGGCGCGTTCACCGGGCAGGGCAGCGCGGTGATGCCGTCGCCCACCCCGGCCACCAGCACCGGCAGATGGCCCGCCGAACAGACGGTGACCGTGCCCGCGTCCGGGGCGATAACGAGATAGCAGCAGGTGACGAGCTGGTCGGGAACATCGAGATCGGCGACACAGGTGTCCAGCGCCCGCATCAGCTGACGCGGCTGCATCCCGGTCTTCGCCAGGGCGTGCGCAGCCGACCGCAACTGGCCCATCACGGCGGCCGCTTCGAGCCCGCGGCCCATCACGTCACCGATCAGCACGCCCACCCGGTCGGCGCCCAGCGGGATCAGGTCGAACCAGTCGCCGCCCACACCGGCGCCCTGGGTGGCCGGCCGGTAGCGGCTCGCGGTGTCCAGCCCCGGCAGCGCGGGCGGGGTGCCCATCAGACTGCGCTGCAGGGTCAGCGCGATGTGCCGCTGCTGTTCCAGCAGCGCGGTGAGCTCGGCCTCGGCCCGCTTGCGGTCGCTGATGTCCCGCACGATCGCGCACGCCCCGACCACCGTGCCGTGCGTGTCCCGGGTCGGCCACAGCGTGACGTCGATGTCCAGCAGCGATCCCGTGCTGGTCAGCCGCAGGGTCTCGAAGTGCTCGACCTTCTCGCCGTGCCGCAGCCGCTTCAGCAGGGAGCGGACCTCGCCCCGCAGCTCCGGCGGCGCCAGCAGCGAGACATGACGCCCTATCACCTCCTCGGCCGTGTAGCCGTACAGCCGCTGCGCGGCCGCGTTCCAGTAGGTGATGTACCCGTCCAGGGTCTTGGCGAGGATCGCGTCCTGCGAGGACTCCACCAGCGCGGCGAGCTCGTTGATCCGGGCCTCCGCCGCCTTGCGGTCGCTGACGTCCCGCACGGCCGCCGACACCAGCAGCCCGTCGGCCGTCTCCAGCGGACTGAGGCTGATCTCCACCGGGAACTCGGTCCCGTCCTTGCGCAGCCCGTGCAGCTCCAGCCCGGCGCCCATCGGCCGCACCTGGCGGTTGGCCGTGTAGGCGCCCCGGTGCCCGGTGTGCTGGTCGCGGAAACGGTCCGGGATGAGCAACTCGACCGGATGGCCCAGGAGTTCCTCGCGGCCGTAGCCGAACAGCGCCTCCGTCTGGGCGTTGACCAGCTTGATCGCGCCCCGGTCGTCGACGATGACCATGGCGTCCGGCGCCGCCTCCAGCAGACCCCGGAACCGCTCCTCGGCCCCGCTCGGCGCACCGTCCGTTATGAGCGCACCACAGACGCACCGTTTCTGCTGTGCCCTGCCAGGGCGCAGCACGGGACCTGCCTGCATCACGTCGGCCATCTTCCACCTCACCCTGCGCGACGGTTCAGGCCACTACAGCGCCTTTCGGCCGCCTCCGCTCCACGAAGTCGTTTACTGTCCGTTCACTGTCCGAACCTGAACGCAGGGTCGCGGGATGGCCGCCTGATGGCGAACGCAGTTCTGCGCAGCGCGCGGGACCCGCCGTAGGCTCGTCCCCGTGACCTCGTCCCGCCGGCCCGGCCCGGGTCCCGCCTCCGCCGTCACCAGGCTCACCGGGACGCCCGTCCACCGGGTGCGCCCGCTGACCGGGACGCTCTGGGAAGCCGCGCTCGACGACGGGCGCACGGTGATGGTCAAACGGAGCGACGAGCGGGACGCCGTACGCGCAGAGGCGGCCGGGCTGCGCTGGCTCGCCGCGGCGGACACCGTACGGGTGCCCGGCGCCCTGGGGGCGGACGAGCGCTGGCTGGTCACCGAGCGGGTGGCGACCGGAGCGCCGGGCGCCGGGGCCGCCGTACGGTTCGGCCGCGACCTCGCCGCCCTGCACGCCTCAGGCGCCCCCGCGTTCGGCGCGCCGCCGCCGGACGGCCCCGAGGACGCCCACATCGGGCTCGCCCCCCTGCGCAACATCGCCGGCGAGGACTGGCCGAGCTAATACGCCGAGTACCGGGTGCTGGCCTATCTGCGCGCCGCGGTCGACGCCGGCACCGTGCGCCCTGCCGAGGCGGCCGACGTCGAACGCCTCTGCGCGCGGCTGCCCGAGGTGGCCGGGCCCACCGAGGCACCCGCCCGGCTCCACGGCGACCTGTGGAACGGCAACGTGCTGTGGGGCGCCGACGGCGACGTCCGGCTCATCGACCCGGCCGCGCACGGCGGACACCGCGAGACCGACCTCGCGATGCTCGCCCTGTTCGGCTGCCCGTACCTGCGGCAGATCATCGAGGGGTACGAGCAGGTGGCGCCGCTCGCCGAGGGGTGGGCCGGACGGGTCGGCGTGCACCAGCTCTTCCCGCTGCTGGTGCACGCCGTACTGTTCGGGAGACCGTACGCCGAGCAGGCGCTCGCGGCGGCCCGTACAGCCCTGTGACCCGCTCCCGGTGACTCAGTGGGCGCCCAGTCCGCCCCCGCCGAAGGAGCCGCTGCTGCCCTCGCTCCACCGGCGCCTGGTCTTGTCCGCGCTCGACCGGGTCTGCAGGTTGGTCAGCTCATAGGGGGTGAGGGGGCGTTCGCCCTTGGCGGTCCGGGGTACCTCCTGGGACTCACGGTTCTCACGGATCTCGTGCACCGCGCCGTCCGGCGGAAGGTGCGGCTGCTCCTCGGGGCGCGGCCTCGGCGACTCGCGCTCTTTGATCCGCGCGCCCAGCCAGAAGCTCCCGGCCATCAGCCCCACGACGACGACTGCGACCAGGAACAGCACCAGGCTGATCAGGCCGCTCGTGGCGGCCAGCTGCTCGGTTGCGATACTCATACCGCCCCAATACCCCAGGAACAGGGCGCAAATCCCGCCTCGCCCTACCCATTACTCAGCGTCGGCAAACCAGCACACTACGCCCCCGCCGTGCGCGCCTCCGCCAGGATCCGGCGCATGACCGGCACGGGCAGCCCTGGATTCCGGGCCGCCGTCTCCGCGGTCTCGAGGTCCCGCAGCAGCCCCACCAGGGTGCGGGCGGGCAGCTCCCGGTGTCGGGCCGCCGCCGCGCGGACCGTGTCGTACGGGTCGCTGAGCAGCCGTACCGCCGAGGCGGCCGACAGCCGGGGGTCGGCCGCCGCCCGCGCCCGCACCTCCGCGCTCCCGTCCCGGCCGAACCGCTCCACCAGCTCGGGCGTCGAGTCCGGGTCGTCCAGCGCCAGCCGCCGCATCCGGGGGCTTTGGTCGTCGGCGTACCGGAGCAGATCGCGGCGCGGGAAGTTCGGGTGACCGTGCGGCCGGTCCGGGTGGCTGAAGCTGCCGGTCCACCACCGCCACACCGACAGCAGCAGTTCGGCGGGCGCGTCCTCGCACGATTCGGCGAGGAAGAGATGGACGACCCGGTCCTCGTCCCCGGCCAGTCGCTCGACGACGTCCGCCGGGAGGTGCCGGGCCCGCGCGACGCTCCGGCGCACGACGGGGTGGGTGGAGGCGGCGAGCCGGCGCATGGCGTCGGGGTCGTCGTGCAGTGCCGTGACCCAGGCGAGATCGTGACACATGGTCCCCGGATCGAACGGGAAGTCGATACGGGCGCGGTCCTCCTCGCGGAGACCGGGGTGCAACGACGCCTCGAACCGGACGCCGCCGTCCTGATCCTTCCCCAGGAGGAGGACCAGGTCGGAGTCCAGACGCGGATTGCGGGCGAGGCGCCGGCGCAGGGCCGGATCCTCGTCCCGGACCAGGCGTTCGGCGAGCGCGCGATCCAACCGGCAGCTCTCCATCGCCCGGTCCCGGGGTCCTTCGGCCGCGTCGAACACGGACCGAGGCATCGGGTGGTCCTCGTGGTGACACAGCAGGGCGGCGGTGCGGACGCTGCCGTGGCCGTCGTGCAGCAGATCCTCGCGCGTCCGCTCGTCCAGATGCGGCCAGGCAGGCCCGCAGGCGGCGGCCCGCACGGAGGCGTGGGAGTCCACCGCCAGGGCGGTCAGCACCGGGACCGGCAGCCCGGGCACCTGCGCCAGCTCCTCGCGGACGGCGGCGGAGGGGTCGGCGGCGAGTCGCTCGTACGCGGCGGGCGGAAGCTCTTTGTGGCGGGTCGCCCACAGGAGGCTCGCCCGGCGCCGGGGTTCGGTCTCGGCGAGGACCAGGCGGGTGTACTGCTCCGGCGTCAGATTCGGCTGGTGCTCGGCGAAGCGCGCGCGTACGTCCCAGTCCTCGTGGGCCATCGCCGCCTCGACCACCGCGGCCGACTGGCGGTAGTACGGCAGGTAGCCGGACAGGGGCAGAAGCTCGATCCGCAGGTCGTCCGGGACGCCGGGGTTGCCGCCGAGGCTCTCCGCCCACAGCAGCCAGAACTTCCTCGACGCCCCCGCGAGCAGCGACTCCCAGGCCTCCTCCCGCTGTCGCGGGGTGTCCTCGGCGGCCCTGCGCGCCTCCTCCTCGACGCGCTCCGCGATCCGGTCCACCACCGTGATCCGGACGCCGTCCGCATCGCCGGTCACACCGATCACCGTGTCCCCGCCGACCGCCATGGCGACGAACTCCGCCTGCCCGTCCGGCGTCGGGCGCAGCCCGCCCGCCAGATCCCACCCGGGCGTCAGCCGCACCCGCGCCCAGTGCCGGGGCCCGCGGCCGGCGCGGTCGCCGTCGATCTCGACGAGGAACAGGCCGTCCCCGTCGAAGAAGCCGCTCTCCACCGCGAGGCGATACCACTGCGCATTGACGTCCGCGCGCCGGTCTCCCGGCAGGGTGACCCGCGGCGCGGTCTCCCCGCAGGTGACCCGGCGCCAGGCCTCACGGGACGGCAGCGGCCCCTCGGAGTACCAGGGATCCGCGATCTCGAGTCCCGCCCGCTCCAACCGTGCCTTCATTCCGTCAACCGTCATGGGACGACATCCTCCCCGCAACCTTGCTCTTCCCGCCCTGCCATTCCCAATTACTGGAACACGTTCTACCGTGTGCGCCGTCAGGACACCGGCCTGGGGAAGCCTGGAGGCGCCGTGCACCTCGACCACACGCCCGAGCAGCAGCGACTGCGCACCGAACTGCGCGCCTACTTCGCCGAGTTGGTACCGGACAACGCCTACGCCCGGCACACCGACCCTGTCGGCGCGAAACGCTTCTACCGCAGGACCATCCGCCGCCTCGGCGCGGACGGCTGGCTCGGCGTCGGCTGGCCCAAGGAGTACGGCGGACGCGGCCTGACCCCGATCGAGCAGTTCGTGTTCTTCGACGAGGCCGCCCAGGCAGGCGTACCGCTGCCGCTGATGGCCCTGAACACCGTCGGCCCGACGATCATGCAGTACGGCACCGACGAACAGAAGACGTACTTCCTGCCGAAGATCCTCTCCGGCGAGATCGACTTCGCCATCGGCTACAGCGAGCCCGGCGCCGGCACCGACCTCGCCTCCCTCAGGACGCGGGCCGTCCGGGAAGGGGACGAGTACGTCGTCAACGGCCAGAAGATCTGGACGACCAACGGCGACACCGCCGACTGGGTCTGGCTGGCGACCCGCACCGACCCCGAGGCCCCGCCCCACAAGGGCATCACCATGCTCCTGGTGCCGACCACCGACCCCGGCTACTCCTGCACGGTCATCCGCACCCTCGCCTCGCACGACACCACCGCCAGCTACTACGAGAACGTCCGCGTCCCCGTCTCCCACCGGGTCGGCGCCGAGAACCAGGGCTGGCGGCTCATCACCAACCAGCTCAACCACGAGCGCGTGACCCTCGCCGCGCACGGCACCATGGCGATCCGCGCCCTGCACGACGTCCAGCGCTGGGCGGCCGAGACCAAGCTCGCCGACGGCCGCCGGGTCGTCGACCTGCCCTGGGTACGCCGCCGCCTCGCCCGGACCCATGTCCGGCTGGACGCCCTCAAGCTCCTCAACTGGCAGATGGTGGGCGCCCTGCAGAACGGCACCCTCACCCCGCAGGACGCCTCCGCCGTCAAGGTGTACGGATCCGAGGCCCGCCGGGACGCCTACGCCTGGCTCCTGGAGATCGTCGCCGCCCCCGGCGCACTCCAGGAGGGCTCGGCGGGAGCCGTGCTGCACGGCGAACTCGAGCGCGGCTACCGCTCCGCCGTGATCTTCACCTTCGGCGGCGGCAACAACGAGATCCAGCGGGAGATCATCTCCTGGATCGGTCTCGGGATGCCGAGGGTGCGGCGCTGACCTGCCGAGACGATGGCCGGGTCGTGGAGCGGGAACACCGGGAAGTCCAGGCCGGGCAGGCGGGACTCCCGCTCGGCAGGCGCCGAAGGCCCTCCCTTACAGTGGTCCCGTGTCATCGGCGAACAGCGTGGTGGCGCGCAATGTGCGCCTTCTCAGAGAGCAGCGGGGCCTGTCCCTGGCGGAACTGGCCCGTCAGGCCGGCCTGGCCAAGCAGACGCTGTCCAAACTGGAACTGGGGACGGGGAATCCCACCGTCGACACGCTCTTCTCCATCGCCGGAGCGCTCGGTGTGCCGGTGACGCGGCTGGTGGCCGAGCGGGAACAGGTCATGACCGTGCAGCGGGGCGACGACGTCGTCTGGGAGCGGCACGACGGATACGAGTCCCGCACCCTGGACCATGTGTACGGCTCCGGCGTCATCGAGAACTACCTGGTCCGCGTCAGTCGGTCACAGGGCGCGGACCGACCGTCCGAGCCGCATCCGGTCGGCACCCTCGAGCATCTGTATGTGATCAGGGGCCGGGTGCGGGTCGGGCCCGCCGACGCCCCGGTCGAGCTGGTGGCGGGTGACTTCGTGAGATACCCGGGCGACCGGCCGCATGTGTACGAGTCGCTGGACGGCGAGAGTCTGGTCCACATCGTGGTGAGCGTGCCGCGTGTGCAGCCGGGCACCGGCGGTATGACCGTCACCCGCACCCACGGACACGAGCGCTCCTGAGAGCCTGAGCGCCGTCGGGTCCGCGGACGCCGGCGGCCCCGAGTGCCGTCGGGCACCCGGGGCCGCAGACCGCGCCGCAGACCGCGCCGCAGACCGCGCCGCAGGACGTCAGGCCACGGGCAGGCCGTCCCGTCCCGACGGGACCGGGCCGCGTGCCTTCGCGGCGGTGACCGCGCGAGCCGCTTCGTGGGCCACGCGGCGCAGGGCTCCGGCGTAGCGCGAGGGGTCGAAGCGGTGGTCGGCGCCGGCGACGGAGAGCGCGGCCACGGGACGGCCGAGGGGACCCATGATCGGTACGGCGACGCAGGTCAGGCCGATGGTGGCCTCCTGGCGGTCGTAGGCGATGCCGTTGCGGCGGATGCGCCGCAGCTCGGCCCGGAAGCTCGCGGCGTCGGTGAGGGTGTACTCGGTGAGGGCGGGCAGCCCCGCGTCGATGGCCGCCTCGGCCGCGTCGTGGTCGAAGGCGAGCAGGGCCTTGCCGACGGCGGTGCAGTACGCGGGCAGCCGGGCGCCGATCCGGGAGGGCGAGCGCGCCGCGCGGTGGCCGTGGATCTTGTTGATGTACACGATCTCGGTGCCGTGCAGCACGGCCAGGTGCACCGTTTCGTGCGTCAGTTCGTACAGATCCGCAAGGTGTGGCAGCAGCCGCTCCTGTAGGAGCTGGGGCGTCGGTCCGTAGACGCGGTTGCCGATGTCGAAGAGCTGGGTGCCGAGCCGGTAGTTGCTGCCGACCCGCTCGACGAGTTCGTTGCGCTGGAGGATGCCCAGCAGGCGGAAGGCCGTCGACTTGGTGAGACGGGCGCGGCGGGCCAGTTCGCTGACGCCGACCTCCCGGTCCTGTTCGGCGAGCGACTTCAGGAGGACCAGCGCCTTGTCGACCGCCGTCTGCTGCTCGGGCACGGGTCTCGGTGCACCGGGGTGCGGGCGGTCGGCATGCTCGGGAGAAGAGGCGGTGACGGGCATGGGCAGACTCCGGGGGGAAGAACCGAGTGATCCGAGAGGGCGACCAATCAAGTAGACGTGCGTCCAATGTAGGAGACCATGTCGGACTTGTAAACGCCACGTGCGACGGCCGTTCCGGACGCCCTCCGAAGGAGCGCGGAGAACTGCGCGACCGGCCACGACGGAACCGCCCGTCGCGCACCGGTGGCACGACGGGCGGTTCGCGACCCTCGGCGTGACCCGTCGTTCGGGCCCCGCTCGGGGTGATGGGGCGAGGGACGTCAGGCGCTGAAGTCCCGGTCGCGGGTCTCGGGCAGGGCCAGCACGCAGACCAGGCTGACCAGGCACAGCGCACCGGCGTAGGCACCGAGGACGAGCGGCGACCGCCAGTGCGAGTTCAGCCAGGTGGCGACCAGCGGGGCGAAGCCGCCGCCGAAGGTGGCGGCGAGGATGAAGGTCGCCGAGGCACCGGTGTAGCGCAGCCGGGCCGGGAACAGCTCCGGCAGGAACGCCGCCATGGGCGAGAACATCATGATGAACAGCACGAGCCCGACGGTGAACGCCCCGGCGATCAGCGCGCCGTCGCCGGTCCTGAGGGAGCCGAACATGGGCAGGGCCCACAGCACACAGCCCACGGCGCCGGTCAGCATCACCGGGCGCCTGCCCACCCGGTCGGCCAGCATCGCCACCGGCACCGTGGCGGCCACGACGGCCCCGGCGGCGATGCTCGTGGCGGTCAGCATCGTGGGCTGGGGGATACCGAGGGCCGTCGGGCCGTAGGAGAGGCTGTACACGATCGTCAGGTAGTACATCGCGGAGCCGCCGATCGCCGCGCCGATGCCCAGGAGCAGCCTGCCGGGGTGCTCCTTGACCAGGGCGACGAGCGGGAAACGGGGTACGTCGGCCGCGGCACCGGTGGAACGCCGCTCGAACACAGGGGACTCGGTGACCCGGGAGCGCACCCAGAGGCCGACGGCGATCAGGACGGTGCTCAGCAGGAACGGAACGCGCCAGGCCCATGCGGCGAAGCCGTCCTTGCCCGCGATCGCCAGCGTCGGCAGGATCACGGCGCTCGACAGCAGGAAGCCGAGCGGCGGGCCCGCCTGCGGGATCGACGCGAACAGGGCGCGGCGGCCGGGGGGCGCGTGCTCCGCCGCCAGCAGCACGGCGCCGCCCCACTCGCCGCCCAGGCTCACGCCCTGCAGCAGACGCAGCGCGACCAGGAGCACGGGGGCGACGATGCCCGCCGTCGCGTACGTCGGGAGCAGTCCCACGCCGACCGTGGACAGACCCATCAGCACCAGGGAGAGGAAGAGGGCCCGCTTGCGGCCGACCCGGTCGCCGATGCCGCCGAACAGCACCACGCCGACCGGTCGGGCCAGGAAGGCGGCGGCGAAGGTGAGGAAGGCGGCCAGGGTGGAGACGGTGGCGTTGCCGGCGGGGAAGAAGGCCGGGCCCAGGACGAGGGCCGCGGCCGTGCCGTACACGGCGAAGTCGTAGTACTCGATGGTGGTGCCGATGAGGCTCGCGACAGCGACCCGCGACACGGTGGACTTCCCTGTGGGCTTCTGTGCGGCGGATGCCGCCGTGGTGGTGATGGTGGTGACGCCGGTCTGTGTGGCGTCGCTCGTGGCCTCGGAGGACATGAAGCGGCTCGATTCCGATCAGGCCCGGATGCTCAGTGATCCAGGACACACGGTGGGGATTGAGCCGGGACTGTAGAGCCCCGGCGATGGCTCGAAAGATCCGTGTTCCGTTCTGCGGCACGACACATCGGGCGCACCCGGCACTCCGGTGCCAACGGCATGACGCGGTCCACGGCAGCGGTGTGCCGCAGCACGGAACAGCGGCTGTGCCGTTCCCCGGTCGGTGACGTCTGCTGGGCCCCATGCACCGACACGACACCGACGGCGCCGGCCCGCACACCCGGGCCGGGCGGCGCCCGGCAGGTCCGGCCCCGTTCGAGGAGGCCCAGCGATGACGTCCACCCCTGCCCGCCCCGCGGCGCACCGCCTGGCCCGGGTTCCCGAGCCGGCCGTCGACGTCAGCGGGTACTTCGACCTCGACCGGGGCCTGATCGACCGCACGATCTTCGGCGACCGGGCGCTCTACCGGCAGGAGTCGCGCCGGGTGTTCGCACCCAGCTGGCTGTTCCTCGCGCACGAGAGCCAGTTCGGCAAGCCCGGCGACTTCTTCACCACGTACATGGGGGAGGACCCCGTCATCGTCGCCATGGGCCGGGACCGCAGGCTGCGGGCGTTCCTCAACGCCTGCCGGCACCGGGGGATGCGGGTCTGCCGGGCCGACGCGGGCGCGACGAAGGCGTTCACGTGCAGCTACCACGGCTGGTCGTACGACATGGCGGGCGAGCTGGTCAACGTCCCCAACGGTGAGGACTACCCGGCGGACTTCGACCGCGAGCAGTGGGGACTGACCGAGGTCGCCCAGCTCGACACGTACAAGGGGCTCGTCTTCGCGACCTGGAATCCGGACGCGCCGCCGCTCATGGAGGCGCTGGGCGGAATGACCTGGTACATGGACGCGATGCTCGACCGCGACCCGGAGGGCACCGAGGTCGTCGGCGGCGTCCACAAGTGGGTGCTGGAGGGCAACTGGAAGCTGGCGGCCGAGCAGTTCGCCTCCGACTGGTACCACGTCAACATCTCGCACGCGTCCGCGCTGATGGTCATGTCGCCGTCCGGCAAGGGGCCGAAGACGGAGATCGTGCGGACCCCGGGACGGCAGTACACCGATCCGCTCGGTCACGGCGCCGGTTTCCCCACCCACCCCAAGAGCCGCTTCGACGACCGGGTGGTGCACGGCTACTACGACTACGACGCGCTGCGCGAACGGCTCGGGGACGCCCGGGTCGAGGGGCCCATGACCACCGGGCACGCCACCGTCTTCCCCAACTTCTCCTACCTGCCGGTCAACGGCTCCATCCGGGTCTGGCACCCCAAGGGCCCCGACCGGATGGAGGTGTGGGCCTGGACGGTCGTCGACCGGTCCATGCCGCAGGAGGTGAAGGAGGCCCAACGGCTGTACAACCTGCGCACGTTCGGGCCGACCGGCATCTTCGAGCAGGACGACGGCGAGAACTGGAGCGAGTGCCAGGCCACCGCGCACGGGTTCATGGCCGGGTCGATGATCCTCAACTACCAGATGGGGATAGGGCTCCAGACCGAGGACGGCGTCCATCCGGGCACCACCGGCCGCCTTTACAGCGACGGCGCCGCCCGCGGCTTCTACACCCGCTGGCGCGACCTGATGAACACGCCCGCCTGGCACGAGAAGGAAACGCGATGACCCTCACCCGCACCGGTGTCCGCGTCGCCGCCGTCGGCGACATCGAGGAGGGCGAGGCGCTGAAGGTGCCCGCCGGGACCACAGGCCACGACGACGCCATCGCCGTCTTCCACGACGACGGCGCCTACTACGCCCTCGACGACACCTGCTCGCACGGCCGGGCCTCCCTCGCCGACGGCTGGATCGAGAACGGCGAGGTGGAGTGCCCGTTGCACGGCGCCCGCTTCTGCCTGCGCACGGGGCAGCCGCAGTGCATGCCCGCCACCACCGGCGTGCGCGCGCACCGGGTCGAGGTCCGTGACGGCGGGATCTGGCTGCACCCCGGGACCGACCCCGACCCCGGCTACGGTCCCGGTCCCGAGGCCGTCGGATGAGCCCGCCGCGGAGCGTCGCCGTCGTCGGCGCGGGCCTGGCCGCCGTCTCCGCCTGCGACGCGCTGCGCGCCCAGGGCTACGACGGCGAGCTGGTGCTGTACAGCGCCGAGCGGGGACTGCCGTACGACCGGCCACCGCTCAGCAAGGACGTGCTGCTCGGCGAGGCCCGGCGCGACGACGTCCTTCTGCGGCCCGAGCGGTGGTACGAGGAGCAGCGCGTCGACCTGCGGGACGGCACCCCGGTGCGGGCGATCCGACCCCACGAGGGCGGCGTCGAACGGGCCGACGGGGTGGTGGCGGGCGCCGACCGGGTCGTCCTGGCCACCGGTGGCACTCCGCGGACCCTGCCCGTGCCCGGGGGAGACGACCCGGCCGTGCACGTCCTGCGCACCTGGCAGGACGCGGAGCGGCTGCGGGAACGGCTGCTGCCCCGGTCCCGGGTGACGGTCGTGGGCGCCGGGCTGATCGGCGCGGAGACGGCCGCCGTGGCGGTGGCCCTGGGCTGCCGGGTCACCCTGGTCGACCCGGTGCCGGTGCCGCTGGCCGCGGTGGTCGGCGACGAGATCGCGGGCGTCCTGCACCGCCGGCACACCGCCGAGGGCATCGAGGTGATCACCGCGGGTGTCGAGCGCGTCGAACACCGCCCCGGCGCGACGGAAGTCCTCGTCCACCTCGCGGGCGACGGCGTGGGCGACGGCAGGGTCGTCGCCGCCGACACGGTCGTGGCGGGCATCGGCATCCGCCCCGTGACCGGGCTCGCCGAAGCCGCCGGACTGCGGGTGGACAACGGCGTCGTCGTCCACCCCGGGCAGCGCACGTCCCACCCGAACGTGTTCGCCGTGGGGGACGTGGCCCGCCTCGACGGCCACCGCGTCCGCCACGAGCACTGGGATGCCGCCCAGCTGGGCGGCGCGGCCGCCGCCCACGGCATCCTCGGCCGCCCGCTCCCGCCGGCCGGCGCGACCTGGTTCTGGTCGGACCGCCACGGCTGCCGCCTGGAGGCGGTCGGCACGATGGCGGACGCCGAGCGGACCGTGCTGCGCGGTGCGCCGGACAGCGGCGCGTTCACCGTCCTGGGCCTCAGCGGCGACCGGCTGGTCGCGGCGGCGGCCGTCGACCGCGCCCGCGACATCAAGGCGGCCCGGCGGATCATCGACCGGGACGTGCCGGTCGACCCCGCCCTGCTCGCCGACGAGGGCACCGACCTGCGCACGGTGCTGAAGCGATCCGACACCGCACCGGACGCGGCCCGCGGGAGGACCCACCGATGAGCATTCACACCCCGGAGCCGACGGTCACGGCCCCCTCGTCCCCGTCCCTCGACGACGACATCCGCCTCCACTTCGAGGTGCAGAGGCTGTACGCCACCGAGGCGCGGCTCCTGGACCAGCACCGCTACGCCGACTGGCTGGAGCTGTTCGCCGACGACCTGCACTACTGGGCGCCGGTGCGCACCAACCGGCTGCGCAGACAGCAGGCGCTGGCGGACGGCGCCCCCGGCGAGGTGGCGATCTTCGACGAGACCAGGGCCAGTCTGGCCTGGCGGATCCGCCGCTTCGAGTCCGGCATGGCCTGGGCCGAGGAACCCCCGTCCCGGACCCGGCACCTGATCACCGACGTCCTGGTCCGGACGGCCGACGAGCCGGGCGAGTACGTCGCCGAGTCGTCCTTCCTCTGCTACCGCAACCGCCTGGAACGCGAGGTCGACCTCTACGCCGGCGGCCGGACCGACCTGCTGCGCCGCGACCCGGACGACGGACGGCTGCTGATCGCCCGCCGCACGATCCTGCTCGACCAGAACGTCCTGCTAGCCAAGAACATCAGCACCTTCCTGTGACCGGAGACCTCTCGTGACCACAGCACCCACCGGAGAACACCGGCTCACCGAAGAACACCGGCTCACCGGAGAACCCGAGCTCGTCGAGCACACCGTACGGACCACGCTGGGGCCCATCACCGTCAGCGAGGCCGGTACGGGACCGGTGCTGGTGATGCTGCACGGCGGCGGACCCGGTGCGAGCGCCGTCGCCAACTACCACCAGAACCTGCCCGCCCTCACCGGACACTTCCGGGTCGTCCTGCCCGACCAACCCGGCTTCGGCGGGAGCTACCGGCCCACCGAGGAGGACCTGGACGCCCGCAGCATCACCGAGATCACCGTCGACGCGCTGCTGCAGACCCTCGACGCCCTCGGCATCGACCGCTTCCACCTCCTCGGCAACAGCCTCGGCGGCGCCGCCGCCATCGCCACCGCGCTCACCGCCCCCGAGCGCGTCGAGAAGCTGGTGCTCATGGCCCCGGGCGGCGGCTGGCTGCCCTTCGGGCCGACCCCGACCGAGGGCCAGAAGGCGATGTTCCGCTACTACAACGGCGAGGGCCCGACCCTGAAGAAGATGCGGGACTTCATCGGCGTGATGACCGCCGAACCGAAGCGCTGGGCCGACACCGCGCAGGCCCGCTACGAGGCGTCCCTCGACGAGTCCCACGTCGCCTTCTACCACCGCTACAACGCGGCCTTCGCCAAGCGGCACGGAATGGACCCGCTCTGGCAGCGCGTCCACCGGATCACAGCGCCGACGCTGCTGCTGTGGGGCCGCGACGACCGCACGATCACCCTGGACGGCGCGCAGCTCATGCTCAAGCAGCTCCGCGACGTCCAGCTGCACGTCTTCGGCGGCTGCGGCCACTGGGTGCAGCTGGAGCGGCAGGCCGCGTTCGAGCGTCTGGTCACCGACTTCCTGAAGGAGGACTGAATCATGGGCTGGCTGGAGGGCGAGGTCGCCCTCATCACCGGCGGCGGGTCCGGCATCGGCCGGGCCGTCGCGCTCCGCTATCTCGCCGAGGGCGCGCGCGTCGCCGTCCTCGGCCGCAGCGCCGGACAGCTCCAGGACGTGGTGGGCGCGGCGGGCGACCGCGGTGACCGGGTGCTGGCGGTGCCGGGCGACGTACGCTCCCCGGACGACCTGCACGCCGCGGTCGAGGCGACCGTGGAGCGGTTCGGCAGGCTGGACGTCCTCGTGCCCAACGCCGGCATCTGGGACTACCACCGCAGCCTCACCCGGCTGACCGGCAAGGAGTTCTCCGAGGCCTTCGACGAAATCTTCGCGATCAACGTCAAGGGGTACGTCCTGGCCGTGGAGGCCGCCTGGCGCGAGCTGGTCGCCACCCGCGGCAGCATCGTGATGACCCTGTCGAACGCCTCCTTCCACACCGACGGCGGCGGCGTGCTCTACACCGCCAGCAAACACGCCTGCCTCGGCCTGCTCCGCCAGTTCGCCTACGAACTGGCGCCGAGCGTGCGGGTCAACGGCGTCGCCGTCGGCGGCATGCGCACCCAGCTGCGCGGCCCGGAGAGCCTGGGCCTTCAGGGCCGTACGCTGGCGGCCTCCTTCGCCCGCAACGAGGCGTCCGGCGACACACAGCCGCCGCTCATCCCCTTGTACGACTCCAGCGTCGAGCCCGAGGATTTCACCGGTCCCTACGTCCTGCTCGCCTCCCGTGCCGACAGCGGCACCGTCACCGGTGCGGTCATCCCCGCGGACGGCGGCATCGCCGTACGGGGCTTCCGCACACCGGCCGGCGGCGCCGGCCTCTGACCACCCTCCGCCACCTCACCCGTACGACAGCCATCGAAGGAGCCGCCGCCATGGCCGCCGTCGACATCAGCCCCGCCGCCGCACTGCGCCGCAGAGCCCGGTTCCCCACCCACACCGCCGTCCTGTACGAGGGCCGCGAGATCTCCGCCGGACGGCTCGCCGCCACGGCGGACGAACTCGCCGCCGGTCTGGCCGGGAACGGCCTGCGCCGGGGCGACCGGATCGCCTACCTCGGCTTCAACAGCGTGACGTTCTTCGAGACGTTGATCGCGGCAGCCCACCTCGGGGCGGTCTTCGTCCCGGTCAACTTCCGGCTCGCCGCCGACGAGGTGCGCCACATCCTGAACGACTGCGGCGCCCACACCCTCGTCGTCGAGGAGACCCACCGCGAACTGGCCGAGTCGATCGCGGACGAGGTCCCGGCACGCCGGCACCTCCTGGTCGACACCGACCCCGCCTGCCCCCCGACCACCACCGCGGCCCCCCTGTGGACCCCCCTGTCGTCCTGTCTGGGCGGCGACCGGACCACCCGGGAGCCCGTGCCGCTGTACGACGACGATCTCGCCGTGCTCATGTACACCTCGGGCACGACGGGCCGGCCCAAGGGCGTCATGCTCAGCCACGGCAACATCTGGTGGAACGCGGTCAACGTCGACAGCGTCGTCGACACCCGCGCCGACGACGTGAACCTGGCCGTCGCCCCGCTGTTCCACATCGGCGGACTCAACGCCCTCACCCTGCGCACCCTGGTGCGCGGCGGCACCGTGATCCTGCGCCGCGGCTTCGACCCGGCCCAGTGCCTCGACGACCTGGTGCGGCACCGCGTCTCCACCTTCTTCGCGGTGCCCGCCATGTACGCCGCCCTCGCGCGCGTGCCCGGCTTCGCCGAGGCCGACCTGGGCGCCCTGCGGTCCGCGATCGTCGCCGGGGCCCCCGTACCACCGCAGCTGATCAGGGACTACGGCGAGCGCGGCATCCTGCTCCAGCAGGCGTGGGGGCTGACCGAGACGGCACCGTTCGCGACCTACCTGCCGGCCGGGCTGACCCTGCGCAAGGCGGGCTCGGCGGGGGCGCCCATGCCGTACACCGAGATCTGCCTCGTCGACCCCGTCACCGGCGTACGCGTCCCGGAGGCGGACGCGCGCGGCGAGATCTGCGTCCGCGGCCCGAACGTGACCGCCGGCTACTGGAACAACCCGGTCGCCACCCGCGCAGCCATCGACGACGCCGGCTGGTTCCACAGCGGCGACATCGCGTACCGGGACGAGGACGGCCACTACTACATCGTCGACCGCCTCAAGGACATGATCATCAGCGGTGGGGAGAACGTGTACCCCGCCGAGGTGGAACGCGTCCTCGCCGCCTGCCCCGGGGTCGTGGAGGCCGCCGTCATCGGGGTGCCGGACCCGAAGTGGGGCGAGACCGTGCTCGCCGTCCTCACCTGCGAGCCGGGCGTGGCGCCCACCGTGGAGGAGGTCCGCGCCTACGCGGGCGACCACCTGGCCCGCTACAAGCTGCCCACGCGCGTGATGGTGGCCGAGCGGCTGCCCCGCAACGCCAGCGGCAAGCTGGTCAAGGCGGAGCTGCGGCGCTGGGTCGAGGCGCACCGGCCCGCCGGGACGGTGTGAGCCCCGGCATGGCCGGCGCCTTCGGCACCGTACCGGCGCTCGGCGAACCCCGGCTCGGCGACAGGTGGCGGCTGCGCGCCCTCGTCGGGCCGCCCACCGGGCCTCCTCCCCGTCCGGGGGAGCGGACGTACGCCGTGCGCGCCGCGGCCGGCGGACCCGAACTGCTCCTGGACGTCCACCGCGTCTTTGCCCATCCGGTGCGCGCCTGCTATCCGTTCGGCGCCCACGATCTCGTGGTCGGCCTCGTCCTTCCGGGGCCCGACCCGGCCGGATCCGGGCGCGCTCTGGCCGCGCGTCTGCTGCGCGACCTGGTCCCCGCCCTGTTCGCCCTCGACCCACGGTGCCGCCGGGTGGTCGCCGCCCCGGACGAGGACGACACCGCCGGCCGGCTCGCCCTGGCGGAGGGCGGCTTCCGCCGGGTCGCGGAGGCGGACCTGCCCGGCGGCAGTGTGGTGCTGTTCGCCGCGGAGCCACCGCGGATCACCGCACTGTCCACGGCCCTGGACGACATGCCCCACTGACGACATGCCCCACTGACGGATCCCGCCCGCTGGCCCCGACCGGACCCGAGCCGGCCGGGGCAGCGGGCTGCCCGCGCCCAGGCACCGGCACAGGTCCGCCACAGGTCCGGCGCAAGTCCCGGTCCAGGCTGTTCCGCCGCCGGTCAGGGCGTCTTCGCCCCTCGCGCCCAGGGTGTGCTGCACAGCGGCACACCGGCTATGGCCCGATGCCCGGTCGGGGCGAACGTGAACGCGTGCTAGCTGCAACCGCGATTTCCCAGAGCGCCACCGACCCCCTGTCGGGGCTGGTCCTGCGCGACGTGCCCAGACCCGAGCCGAGGCCCGGCTGGTCCCGGGTGCGCGTCGAGGCCTCCTCCCTGAACATGCACGACCTCTGGACGCTGCGCGGCGTGGGCCACCCCGCCGACCGCCTCCCGATCGTCCTCGGCTGCGACGCCGCCGGCTACGACGACGACGGCAACCCGGTCATCGTCCACCCGGTGATCGGCGACCCGGACGCCGGAGGCGGCGACGAGACCCTCGACCCGAACCGCGCCCTGCTGTCCGAGCGGCACGACGGCACGTTCGCGGAGTACCTCGTCGTACCCACCCGCAACCTGGTGCCGAAACCGGCCTGGCTGTCCTTCGACGAGGCCGCCTGCCTGCCGGTCGCCTGGACCACCGCGTACCGCATGCTGTTCACGCAGGCCCGGACCAGGGCCGGCGACCGGGTGCTCGTGCAGGGGGCGGGCGGCGGGGTCGCCTCGGCCGCGATCAGGCTGGCCGTGGCGGCGGGGGCCGTCGTGTACGCCACCAGCCGCAGCGAGACCAAGCGCGCCGAGGCCCTCTCGTGGGGGGCGCGGGCCGCGCTGCCCACCGGTGAGCGGCTGCCCGAGCGGGTCGACGTCGTGATCGAGACCGTCGGCGAGGCGACCTGGTCGCACTCCCTGAAGTCGCTGCGGCCCGGCGGCACGGTCGTCGTCGCCGGCGCCACCAGCGGCGCCAACCCGCCCGCCGACCTGAGCCGGATCTTCTACCTCCAACAGCGCGTCCTCGGTTCCACCGGCTGCACGCGCGCCGAGCTGGTCGCGATGCTGCGCATGCTCGAGGCCACCGGCGTGCGTCCGGTGATCGACCGGGTCCTGTCGCTCTCCGGCATCCACAAGGGCTTCCAGCTCATGATCGACGGTGAGCTGACCGGAAAGCTCGTCATCCACCCGCCGGCTCCCCGGCAGTAAGGAACCACCAGCCATGACCGCCGCAGCCGTGGGACTGTCCCACTCGCCGCTCATCGGCAGGAACGACCCGGACGCCGAGGTCCTGGCCCGGGTCGACCGGGCCGTGGCGGACGCCCGGGAATTCGTCCGCGCGTTCGACCCCGACCTCGTGGTGCTGTACGCGCCCGACCATTACAACGGGTTCTTCTACAACGAGATGCCGCCGTTCTGTCTGGCGACCGAGGCGCACGCGGTGGGGGACTTCGGTTCCCCGGCGGGCCCGCTGTCGGTCGACACGGGCGCGGCCAGGGCCCTGGCGCAAGGTGTCCTCGACCGGGGCGTGGACCTCACCGTGTCCGCCCGGATGACCGTCGACCACGGGTTCGCGCAACCGCTGGAGGTGCTCTTCGGCGGCATCGACCAGGTGCCCGTCGTCCCCGTCTTCGTCAACGGGGTGGCCACCCCGCTCTGCCCCGTCAGCCGGATCAGGGCCCTCGGAACGGCGGTGGGCGAGGCCGTCGCGGACCTCGACCGGCGGGTGCTGTTCCTCGCCTCGGGCGGTCTCTCCCACGACCCGCCCGTCCCGGTCCTCGACGGCGCTCCGCCGCGGGTCGCCGACGCCCTCATCGAGGGCCGCCCGCCGACCCCCGAGCAGCGGGCCAGGGGCGAGGAACGCGTGGTCCGGGCCGGCCGTGACTACGCCGCCGGGTCGACCGCGATGATCCCCATCAACCCCGCCTGGGACAACCGGCTCCTCGACCACCTCGAGCGCGGCGAGCTCCCCGAGTTCGACGCGTGGACGGTGGAGTGGATGGCGAAGGAGGGCGGCGGCTCGGCGCACGAGGTCCGCGCCTGGATCGCGGCGTTCGCCTCCCTCGCGGCGACCGGCCCGTACGCCATGACGTCCCGGTTCTACGAGGCGATCCCCGCGTGGATCGCCGGGTTCGCCGTCGCCACGGCGCAGGGGCGGTGACCGTGACGGCACACACGCCCCTGGCCGCGGACGCGGTGGCACGGGCCGCCGCCCGGCTCCGCACCGCCGTCGACGAGGGCCGCCCCGTCGCCCCTGTACGCGATCTGATCGGCGAGCACGACCTGGCCGCCGCCTACGCCGTACAGCGGGAGCTGACCCGCCGTCGGCTGGCGGACGGAGCGGTCGTGGTGGGCCGCAAGATCGGCCTGACCTCCCCCGCCGTCCAGCGTCAACTCGGTGTGGACCAGCCCGACTTCGGGGTGCTCTTCGCCGACATGGACGTCTCCGGCGAGGCCGAGGTGCCGTCCGGGCGGCTGCTCCAGCCGAAGGCCGAGGCGGAGATCGCCTTCGTCCTCAAGGAGGACCTGGCCGACGGTGATCTGGACGCGGCGCGGGTACGCTCCGCGGTCGACCACGCGGTCGCCGCGCTGGAGATCGTGGACAGCCGCATCGCCGACTGGGACATCCGCCTCACCGACACCGTCGCGGACAACGCCTCCAGCGGACTGTTCGTCCTCGCGGACCAGCGGGTCGGCCTGGACGCGTTCGAGCCGCGCGAGACCGTCATGCGGCTGTACGCCGACGACGTGCCCGTCTCCGAGGGCCACGGCGCGGCCTGCCTGGGCGACCCGCTCAACGCGCTGGCCTGGCTGGCCCGTACCGCGCTGGAGTTCGGGGACCCGCTGCGGGCCGGGCAGGTCGTCCTGTCGGGCGCCCTCGGCCCCATGGTCCCGGCCCCGCCCGGCACCCGGATCCGGGCCGAGATCGGCTCGCTCGGCGTTGTCACCGCCTCGTTCTCCGAGAAGAGGGACATATGACCACCCCCAGGACCAGGGTCGCCAGGACCAAGGTCGCCGTCATCGGGTCGGGCAACATCGGCACCGACCTGATGATCAAGGTACTGCGTCTGTCGGACAGGCTGGAGATGGGTGCCATGGCCGGCATCGATCCCGCCTCCGACGGGCTCGCCCGGGCCGCACGGCTGGGCGTCCCCACCACGCACGAGGGCGTCGACGGCCTGATCGCGCTTCCCCACTTCGACGAGATCGACATCGTCTTCGACGCGACCTCGGCCAGGGCGCACCTCGCGAACGCCGCGAAGCTCGCCCCGTACGGCAAGCGGCTCATCGACCTCACCCCCGCCGCGATCGGCCCCTTCGTGGTCCCGCCGGTCAACCTGGACGAGCACCTGGACCTGGGGGCCGACAACCTCAACATGGTCACCTGCGGCGGCCAGGCCACGATTCCCATGGTCGCCGCCGTCTCCGCGGTGACACCTGTCCACTACGCGGAGATCGTGGCATCCATCGCCTCCAGGTCGGCGGGTCCGGGCACCCGCGCCAACATCGACGAGTTCACCGAGACCACCGCCCACGCCATCGAGTCCGTCGGCGGCGCGGCCCGCGGCAAGGCGGTCATCATCCTGAACCCGGCGGAACCACCGCTGATCATGCGGGACACCGTGTTCTGTCTGACCGGCGACGTCGACCGGGACGCCGTACGCGCCTCGGTGGCGGCCATGGCCGAGCGGGTCGCGCAGTACGTGCCCGGCTACCGCCTCAAGCAGGAGGTGCAGTTCACCCCGGTCACCGACGACGAACCCGTGCACACGCTCGTGCCGCGGGACGCGGGCCCGGTCACCACCCGGGTGTCGGTGTTCCTCGAAGTAGAGGGCGCCGCCCACTACCTGCCGGCCTACGCCGGAAACCTGGACATCATGACGTCGGCCGCCCTCCGGGTCGCCGAGTCGATCGCACAGCGCAGCACGGCCCCCGCGGAGGCGACCCGATGACGACCCCGGCGACAACCGCAGCGACAACCACAGCGACAACCGGACCGGCAACCGGACCGGCAGCGGGAACGGCAGCGGGAACGGCAACGGGAACGAAGCTCTACATCCAGGACGTCACCCTGCGGGACGGCATGCACGCCATCCGGCACCGCATCGAACCCACCGACGTGGCCCGCATCGCGGCCGCCCTCGACGCGGCCGGAGTCGACGCCGTCGAGGTCGCCCACGGCGACGGCCTCGCGGGCGGCTCGCTGAACTACGGCCCCGGCAGCCACACCGACTGGGAGTGGATCGAGGCCGCGGCCGACAGCATCGAGCACGCGCGCCTCACCACCCTGCTGCTGCCCGGCATCGGCACCATCAACGAACTGGAGCGCGCCCACGCGCTCGGCGTCCGCTCGGTGCGCGTGGCGACCCACTGCACCGAGGCCGACATCGCCGCCCAGCACATCGCCAAGGCCCGCGAACTCGGGATGGACGTCGCCGGGTTCCTGATGATGAGCCACATGGCCCCGCCCCGCGAACTCGCCGCGCAGGCACGGCTGATGGAGTCCTACGGCGCCACCTGCGTGTACGTCACGGACTCCGGCGGCCGGCTCACCCTCGACGGCACGCGCGAGCGCGTCCGCGCCTACCGCGACGTGCTGGACCCGGCCACCGAGATCGGCGTGCACGCACACGAGAACCTGTCCCTGTCCGTCGCCAACAGCGTCGTCGCCGTGGAGGAGGGCGTCACCCGGGTGGACGCCTCCCTCGCCGGTCAGGGCGCCGGCGCGGGGAACTGCCCGATCGAGGCGTTCATCGCCGTGGCGACACTCCAGGGCTGGACACACGGCTGCGACCTGTTCGCCCTCCAGGACGCGGCGGACGATCTGGTCCGGCCGCTGCGCGACCGCCCCGTGACCGTCGACCGCGAGACGCTGACCCTCGGCTACGCGGGCGTGTACTCGTCCTTCCTGCGGCACGCCGAGACGGCCGCCTCCCGCTACGGCGTGGACGCCCGGACCCTCCTGCTGGAGGTGGGCCGCCGGGGCCTCGTCGGCGGCCAGGAGGACATGATCATGGACATCGCGCTCGACCTGGCGGCAGCGGGTGAGGCAACCGCCCGACGATGACCCTCTGTTGGCTGGCGCCGGCCGGCGATCCTGGACACACTGCCGGTATGACGGGTGACCCGGGGCTGTTCACCCCCAGCAGCGTGACATGGCAGATGCACGGCGACCCCATGATGTGGGTCGCCGGCATCCGCGCCCTCTACCTCCAGGCGCTCCATCCGCGGGCCGTACGCGGGGTCATGGAGAACTCCGACTTCCGGCGTGACGCCTGGGGCCGGCTCATGCGCACCGCGAACTTCGTCGGCACCACGACGTACGGCACCACGGAGGCCGCCGAGAAGGCGGGGGCCCGGGTCCGCAAGATCCATCGCATGCTCTCCGCCACCGACCCCGACACCGGCGAGCGGTACCCGGTCGACGAACCCGCGCTGCTCCTGTGGGTGCACTGCGCCGAGATCGACTCCTATCTGCACGTCCTGCGCCGCTCCGGCTACCCCCTCACCGACGCCGCCGCCGACCGCTACATCTCCGAACACCGCGTCAGCGCCCGCCTGGTGGGCCTCGACCCCGCGGGCGTACCCGCCAACCGGGCCGAGCTGGACGCCTACTTCGAGAAGGTACGGCCCGAGCTCGCCGCCGGGGCCGATGCCATGGCCGTGGACGACTTCCTGCGCAGCCCGCCCGCCCACCCCCTGCTCGTCCCGGCGCGCGCCCTGCTGTGGCGGCGCGTGGCGAACCTGGCGTACGCCTCTCTGCCGCCGTACGCCCACGACCTGTACGGCAGACCGGCGCCGCGACCCGCCACCGTCACCCGGGGACTGCGCGCGACGGGCACCCTCCTGCGCTGCATCCCCGCACGGCTGCGCTGGCAACTCCCGCCCAAACACATCCTTCGGGCCATGGCGAGGCTCGGCCCGGACACCCGCCCCGCACCCTGCAAAGTCCCGCTATAGACCGCCATACTGGACGGGTCGGGCGGGGCCGGACAGTACGGGGGCGGCGGTCACCATGACGGAGAGCAGGCTGATCCAGGGCCGGTACCGGCTGCTGGAGCTCATCGGGCGCGGCGGCATGGGCGAGGTGTGGCGCTCGCGCGACGAGTCGCTGGGCCGGCAGGTCGCCGTGAAGTGCCTCAGGCCGCCCGGCCCGCACCACGATCCGGCCTTCTCGCGGGTGCTGCGCGAGCGGTTCCGCCGCGAGGCCCGCGTCGCCGCCGGGCTCCAGCACCGCGGGATCACCGTCGTCCACGACTTCGGCGAGTCCGAGGGTGTCCTGTTCCTCGTCATGGAGCTCCTGGACGGCCGCAACCTGTGCCGGCTGCTCGACGACGACGAACGCCGGCCGCTGCCCGTCCCGGACGTCGTGGACATCGCCGAACAGGTCGCCGCCGCCCTGGCTTACACGCACCGACAGGGCATCGTGCACCGTGATCTGAAACCGGCGAACATCGTGCGCCTCACCGACGGCACCGTGAAGATCTGCGACTTCGGCATCGCCCGCCTCGGCCATGACATCGGCTTCACCGCCAAGCTCACCGGCACCGGCATCGCGCTCGGCACCCCGCACTACATGTCCCCGGAGCAGATCGGCGGGGACGAGGTCGACCAGCGCAGCGACCTGTACTCGCTGGGCTGTGTCCTGTACGAACTCGCCACCGGGGCACCGCCGTTCGACCTCGGCGACCCCTGGGCGATCCTGATCGGCCACCGTGACACCGCGCCCCGGCCGGCCCGCGAACAGCGCCGGGACCTGCCCGACTACCTCGACCGGATCATCCTCGACCTGCTCGCCAAACGACCCGGACAACGCCCTTGCGACGCCCGTGAGGTGGGGCGCCGGATCACCGAGGGCCGCACCACCCCGCCGTACGTGCCGACCCTCGTCACCCGCCCGACAGAGCCGTACGGGCCCGAGTACGCCGGACGGGAGCCCACCGGCCCCGAGTACGCCGGACCAGAGCCCACCGGCCCCGGGCGGGCCCCGCTGCCCGGCTGGACCCGCGGTATGACCACCGGACACAAGGCCGCCCGCACCGCACTGCTCCCGGCACCCCCGGACGCCGGAGCCGCCCTGACCGGCGAATGGATCCCCCGCCCGGCCCTCGGCACGGTCCAGACCCCGCCCGAGCCGGACGCCCCGTCCCCGCACACGCTCGCCGTGCTCGCCGGACGGCACAACGCCGGCCTCAGCCTCGGCCGGCTCGGCCGCTGGAGCGAGGCCGGGGAGGTGCACCGCGCGGTCGCCGCCGAACGCGCCCACCTGCTCGGCCCCGACCACCCGGACACCCTCGCCAGCCGCTACGAGGTCGCCGTCACGCTCAGCCGCACCGGCCGGGCCGCCGACGCCGTCCGCGAGTACCAGCACGTGGCCGCCGCCCGCACCCGGATCCTGGGCGCCGACCACCCCGACACCCTCGCCACCCGCCAGGAGACGGCCTACGCGCTCGGCCTGCTCGGCCGGCACTTCGACGCCCACCAGCTCTACACCTCGGTCCTCGCCGCCCGGGAGCGCACGGCGGGCCCCGACCACCCCGACACCCTGCGCTGCCGCCACAACCTCGCCTTCAACCTCAGCAGGCTCGGCCGGCTCGAGGAGTCGTATCGCATGGCGTGCGAGGTGGCCGCCGCCCGGGCCCGTGCGCTGGGCCAGGAGCATCCGGACACCCTCCTCACCCGCTACGAAGTGGCGTACACGCTGGGCCAGTTGGGCCGCTGGTCGGAAGCGCTCCAGACCTACCGCGAGGTCGCCGACGCCCGCGCCCGGGCGCTCGGCCCCGACCACCCCGACACCCTCGCCGCCCGCTACGAGACCGGCATCAGCCTGGGCCGCCTCGGCCGCAGCACGGAGGCGCTCCAGCTCTACCGCGGCCTCGTCGACGACCGCACCCGGGTGCACGGCCCCGCCGACCCCGAGACCCTGCGCGCCCGGCACGGCCTGGGCGTCAACCTGGGCCGCCTCGGCCACTGGGAGGAGGCCCTCGCCGAGTCCCGCGACGTCTGCGCGATCCGCGAGCGCGTCCTCGGCGCCGACCACCCGGACACCCTGGTCAGCCGACGCGAGGTGGCCGTCTGCCTGGGCTGGCTGGGCCGCTGGGCCGACGCCCTGACCGAGTACCGCCGGGTGGCCGCCGCCCGCGAACGCCTCCTGGGCGCCGGCCACCCCGACACCCTGGCGATCCGCGGTGACGAGGCCCACTGCCTGGAACGCCTCGGCCGCGGCCGGGAAGCTGTGGCGCTGTACCGGAGGGTGGCGGCGCTGAGGGAGAGGCGGGCGGCGGGCGGGGCGTGAGCCACGCGGCGCGCAAGGGGGCGCGAGGTGGGGACCGGGCGGTTCACGACCGACCGGGAGCCCCGGCCTTGCACCCGCACCCGTACCCGCGTCAGTTCCCGGCCGGTGCTCCAGGACAGTCCGGCCCGCCCCGTCTCACTCCCAGCCCAGCTCCGTGTACGACCGTCCGCCACGGATGCCGTCGACCGCCGCCCGCGCGTAGTCGACCATCGGCTCCGGGAGCGCGTCCAGCGGCCACCAGTCCCAGCCCAGGCACTTGTCCGGTTCGAGCAGCCGCGGTTCGCCGCGCCAGCGGCGGGCGCGGAACACGAGCTGGATCCGGGGCCGCCGGAGGAAGCCGTTGTCGACGTGGACGGTGTGCACCAGCTCCACGTCCGCCGGGTCGATCTCCAGCCCCGCCTCCTCCCCGGCCTCCCGCACCAGACAGGCCACGGCCGACTCCTGTTCGCAGTGCCCGGCCAGGAAATGGTGGGTCAGGGGCGCGAAGGCCGCGTCCGGATGGCGCAGCCCGAGCAGGATCCTGCCGTCCCGCTCCAGGTAGAGATGGACGCCCACGACGTGCGGGGCCTCCCGCCGCACGGGCACGCTCCCGTCGCCCCGGTGCAGCGCGAGCACCTCGGCCGCCCACGGCGCCATCACGAGATGCCGGACCGTCGCCGCGTCGAAGAAGGCGAACATGATGCCCTCGCCGACCGGCAGCCGTGCCGGGTCCCCGTCCCAACGCCCCACGAACACCCGGGTGTTGCCGATCACCGTGAACCGGGTCAGCCCCTCGACCACCAGACCCGTCTCCTCGAGGAGTTCCCGCGCGACCCCCTCCTCGGGCGTTTCGTCCCCCTCCCGGGCGCCGCCGGGCAGCGACCAGGCGCCCGGATCCCAGATCGCCTTGTACGCGTCCCGCAGATGCAGCAGGTACTGTCCCCGTTCGTTGACCAGGAGCGCGGCCGTATGGCTCGGCTCGGTGTCCATCGAATACCCCCTCGTGTCCAGGCTGCGTGTCCAAGCTGACGTAGATCGTGTTACGAAGAACCATGCCTGCTCACGAGGGACACCACACCTACGACGCCGTCATCGTCGGCGGCGGACACAACGGCCTGGTCGCCGCCGCCTACCTGGCCCGGGCCGGACGGTCCGTGCTGGTGCTGGAACGGCTCGACCACACGGGCGGCGCCGCCGTCTCCACCCGCCCCTTCGCCGGCGTCGACGCCCGGCTGTCGCGCTACTCCTACCTGGTCAGCCTGCTCCCGCAGAAGATCGTGAAGGACCTCGGCCTGCGCTTTGGCGTCCAAGGGCGCACGATCTCGTCGTACACCCCCGTCGAGCGCGGCGGACGGCCCACGGGACTCCTCGTCGGCGGGGGAGAGGAGCGCACCCGGGAGGCCTTCGCGCGGCTGACGGGCGGGGAGCGCGAGTACGCGGCCTGGCAGCGCTTCTACGGCATGACCGGGCATGTCGCCCAGCGGGTCTTCCCCACGCTCACCGAACCCCTGCCCACCCGGGAGGAGCTGCGCCGCCGTATCGACGACGAGGAGGCCTGGCGCGCGCTGTTCGAGGAGCCGATCGGGGCCGCCGTGGAGGCGAACTTCACCGACGACCTCGTACGCGGCGTGGTCCTCACCGACGCCCTCATCGGCACCTTCGCCGACGCCCACGACCCCTCCCTCAAGCAGAACCGCTGCTTCCTCTACCACGTCATCGGCGGCGGCACCGGCGCCTGGGACGTGCCCGTCGGCGGCATGGGCGCCCTCACCGACGCGCTGGCCGCCGCCGCGCGCGACGCCGGAGCCGTCATCGCCACCGGCCACGAGGCCGTCCGTATCGCCACCGACGGGCGCAGCGCCGAGGTCACCTGGCGCACCGCCGACGGCGAGGGCGTCACCACCGCCCGCCACGTCCTGGTGGGCGCCTCCCCGCAGGCCCTCGCCGCCCTCACCGGCGACGCGCCGCCCGCCCCCGCCGAGGGCGCCCAGCTCAAGGTGAACATGCTGCTCAAGCGGCTGCCCAGGCTACGGGACGGTTCCGTCGATCCGCGCGAGGCGTTCGCCGGCACCTTCCACATCGCCGAGGGATACGAGCAGCTCGCCACCGCCCACGCCCAGGCCGCCGCCGGTGAGCTGCCCACCGCCCCGCCGTCCGAGATCTACTGCCACTCCCTGACCGACCCGACCATCCTCGGCCCCGACCTGGTCGGGCGGGGCTACCAGACCCTGACCCTGTTCGGCCTCCACACCCCCGCCCGGCTCTTCGCACGCGACAACGACGCCGTACGCGAGGAACTCCTCGGGGCCACCCTCGCCCAGCTCGACGCCCATCTCGCGGAACCGCTGGCCGACTGCCTCGCCACGGACGCCGACGGGCGCCCCTGCATCGAGGCGAGGACCCCGCTCGACCTGGAACGCGACCTCGGCCTGCCCGGCGGCAACATCTTCCACCGCGACCTGTCCTGGCCGTACGCGGACGAGAGCACCGGCCGCTGGGGCGTGGAGACCCCGCACGCCAACATCCTGCTGTGCGGCGCGGGCGCGGTCCGCGGGGGAGGGGTGAGCGGGGTGCCCGGGCACAACGCGGCGATGGCGGTACTGGAGGCGACCGCGGACCTCTAGATCCCAAGTCGACCCCGACCCAGTAAATCTGACGGTCTATCAGAAAACCTCTTCCGTCGGCCGGTCCGGTGCGGCATCCTGCGCCCATGCAGACGGAGCTGAGCAATCACCTGGGAGTCGAGCACGCCGTCTTCGGCTTCACGCCGTTCCCCGCCGTCGCCGCGGCCATCAGCCGCGCGGGCGGCTTCGGCGTGCTCGGCGCGGTCCGCTACACCGCACCCGACGACCTCAAACGCGACCTGGACTGGATCGAGGCGCACGTCGACGGAAAGCCGTACGGGCTCGACGTCGTCATGCCCGCGAAGAAGGTGGAAGGCGTCACCGAGGCCGACGTCGAGGCGATGATCCCCGAGGGGCACCGGCAGTTCGTGCGGGACACCCTCGCCAAGTACGGCGTCCCCGAGCTGGCCGAGGGCGAGGCGTCCGGCTGGCGGATCACCGGCTGGATGGAGCAGGTCGCCCGCAGCCAGCTCGACGTCGCCTTCGACTACCCGATCCGGCTGCTCGCCAACGCCCTCGGCTCCCCGCCCGCCGACGTCGTCGACCGCGCCCACGAGCGCGGCGTGCTGGTCGCCGCGCTCGCCGGGAGCGCCCGGCACGCCCGCAAGCACCAGGAGGCGGGCATCGACATCGTCGTCGCCCAGGGGTACGAGGCCGGCGGGCACACCGGCGACATCGCCTCGATGGTGCTCACCCCGGAGATCGTGGACGCCGTCGATCCGCTGCCCGTCCTCGCGGCCGGCGGCATCGGCAGCGGACGCCAGATCGCCGCCGCCCTCGCGCTCGGCGCCCAGGGCGTGTGGCTCGGCTCCCTGTGGCTGACCACCGCCGAGGCCGACCTGCATTCGCCCGCCCTCACCCGCAAACTGCTCGCGGCCGGCTCCGGCGACACGGTCCGCTCCCGCGCCCTCACCGGCAAACCCGCACGTCAGCTCCGTAGCGAATGGACCGACGCCTGGGACGACCCGCACGGCCCCGGCACCCTCCCCATGCCCCTGCAGGGCCTGCTGGTCGCCGAGGCGGTCTCCCGCATCCAGAAGTACGAGGTCGACCCACTGCTCGGCACGCCCGTCGGGCAGATCGTCGGCCGGATGAACGAGGTCCGCCCGGTCCAGGCGGTCTTCGACGACCTCACCCGCGGCTTCGAGCAGGCCCTGGACCACGTCAACCGCATCGCCGGAAGGAGCGGCCGGTGACCGGCACGAGTACGGCTCCCGCGGGCTTCTGGGCCCAGGCGACCGCCGACCCCGACCGTACGGTCCTGATCGCGCCGGACGGCGAGGAGTGGACCGCCGGACGGCTGCACGCCGCCGCGAACCGGCTGGTGCACGGACTGCGCGCGGCAGGCATGGAGCGCGGCGACGCCTTCGCGGTCGTCCTGCCCAACTCCGCCGAGTTCTTCACCGCCTACCTCGCCGCCACCCAGGCCGGCTTCTACCTCGTCCCCGTCAACCACCACCTCGTCGGCCCCGAGATCGCGTGGATCGTCTCCGACTCCGGCGCCAAGGTCCTCATCGCCCACGCGCGGTTCGCCACCGAGGCCCGCCGGGCCGCCGACGAGGCCGGGCTCCCCGCGAGCCACCGCTACGGCGTCGGCGACGTCGAGGGCTTCCGGCCGTACGCCGAACTCCTCGACGGACAACCGGAGTCGGCGCCCGGCGACCGCACCCTCGGCTGGGTCATGAACTACACGTCCGGTACGACGGGCCGCCCGCGCGGCATCCGGCGCCCGCTGCCCGGCCGACTCCCCGAAGAGGCGTACCTGGGCGGCTTCCTCGGCTTCTTCGGCGTGCGGCCCTTCGACGACAACGTCCACCTGGTGTGCTCACCGCTCTACCACACGGCGGTCCTGCAGTTCGCGGGCTCCTCCCTGCACATCGGCCACCGCCTGGTCCTCATGGACAAGTGGACGCCCGAGGAGATGCTCCGCCTCATCGACGCCCACCACTGCACCCACACCCACATGGTCCCCACCCAGTTCCACCGGCTCCTGGCCCTCCCCGAGGCCGTCCGGCAGGCGTACGACGTCTCGTCCATGCGGCACGCCATCCACGGCGCCGCGCCCTGCCCGGACCACGTCAAGCGGGCGATGATCGACTGGTGGGGCGAGTGCGTGGAGGAGTACTACGCGGCCAGCGAGGGCGGCGGCGCCTTCGCGACGGCCGAGGACTGGCTGAAGAAGCCCGGCACGGTCGGCAAGGCCTGGCCCATCAGCGAACTGGCGGTCTTCGACGACGACGGCAACCGCCTCCCGCCCGGTGAACTCGGCACGGTCTACATGAAGATGAGCACCGGCGGCTTCGCCTACCACAAGGACGAGGCGAAGACGAGGAAGAACCGCATCGGCGACTTCTTCACGGTCGGTGACCTGGGCGTCCTCGACGAGGAGGGCTACCTGTTCCTCCGCGACCGCAAGATCGACCTGATCATCTCCGGCGGCGTCAACATCTACCCCGCCGAGATCGAGTCGGCGCTCCTCGCCCACCCGGCCGTCGCCGACGCCGCCGCCTTCGGCATCCCGCACGACGACTGGGGCGAGGAGGTCAAGGCGGTCGTCGAACCGGCCCCCGGCCACGACCCGGGCCCCGACCTCGCCGCCGCCCTCCTGGCCCACTGCGCCGACCGCCTCGCCGGCTACAAGCGGCCCAAGTCCGTCGACTTCATCACCGAGATGCCCCGCGACCCCAACGGCAAGCTGTACAAGCGGCGCCTGCGGGAGCCGTACTGGGAGGGCCGGACCCGGCCCGTGTGACCCGGCCCTCCCGCCGACGTCCTCCGGGCTCGACTTGACCTGTCCCGGTGGCCCGTCGAGGATCATGTGCCATGACGTCCGGACACGGCAGTACGGTCGACGGGGTGCTGCGGCGCAGTGCTCGCCGCACCCCCGCGCGCGTCGCGGTCGAGTACCGCGAGCGCGCCTGGACCTACGAGGAACTCGACGTCGCGGTCTCCCGCGCGGCGGGTGTCCTGCTGGGCGAGGGGCTCGCTCCGGGCGACCGGGTCGGCGCCTACGGCCACAACTCCGACGCCTACCTCATCGCCTTCCTCGCCTGTGCCCGCGCCGGCCTGGTCCACGTCCCCGTCAACCAGAACCTCACCGGCGACGACCTGGCGTACATCGTCGAGCAGTCGGGCAGCACGCTCGTGCTGGCCGACCCCGGCCTGGCGGAGCTGCTCCCCGACGGCGTACGGACGCTGTCCCTGCGCGACGCCGACGGCTCGCTCCTCGGCCGGCTGGCCGACACGGAGCCGTACGACGGTCCCGAGCCGCGCACCGAGGACCTGGTGCAGCTGCTCTACACCTCCGGTACGACCGCCCTTCCCAAGGGCGCGATGATGACCCACCGGGCGCTGGTGCACGAGTACCTCAGCGCGATCGCCGCTCTCGACCTGAGCGCCGGCGACCGCCCCGCGCACTCCCTGCCGCTGTACCACTCGGCCCAGATGCACGTGTTCCTGCTGCCGTATCTCGCGGCGGGCGCGACCAACCTCATCCTCGACGCGCCCGACGGAGACCGGCTGTTCGACCTGATCGAGGAGGGGCGCGTCGACAGTCTCTTCGCGCCGCCGACCGTCTGGATCGGCCTGGCGGGCCGCCCCGACTTCACCACCCGCGACCTGAGCGGGCTCCGCAAGGCCTACTACGGGGCGTCGATCATGCCGGTGCCCGTGCTGGAGCGCCTGCGCGAACGGCTCCCGAGGCTCGGCTTCTACAACTGCTTCGGCCAGAGCGAGATCGGCCCCCTCGCCACGGTCCTCGCCCCGGACGAGCACAAGGGCCGTATGGACTCCTGCGGCCGTACGGTGCTGTTCGTGGACGCCCGGGTCGTCGACGAGAACGGCGAGGACGTCCCCGACGGCACCCCGGGTGAGATCGTCTACCGCTCACCCCAGTTGTGCGAGGGCTACTGGGAGAAACCCGAGGAGACGGCCGAGGCCTTCCGGGACGGCTGGTTCCGCTCCGGAGATCTGGCGGTGCGCGACGCACACGGCTACTTCACCATCGTCGACCGGGTGAAGGACGTCATCAACTCCGGTGGTGTACTCGTCGCTTCACGGCAGGTCGAGGACGCCCTCTACACCCATGAGGCCGTGGCCGAGGCGGCCGTGATCGCGCTGCCCGACGAGAAATGGATCGAGGCGGTCGCGGCCGTCGTCGTCCCGCGCGGCGAGGTGACCGAGGACGAACTCATCGCCCACGCCCGCGAGAAGCTCCCCGGCTTCAAGGCCCCGAAGCGCGTGTTCTTCGTGGACGAGCTCCCGCGCAACGCCAGCGGGAAGATCCTCAAGCGCGAACTGCGGGACCGGTTCGGGTCATGACTCCTTCGGGCGCTGGTCGACGATCCGCCTGATCCTGCCCACCGACCGCTCCAGCGACTCCGGTTCGACGATCTCGACGGCCACCGACACCCCGATGCCGTCCTTCACGGCGCCCTCGGGGAGCACCTCCCCGGTGATCGGATCGACCGCCTCCGGGTAGAAGTGGTCCTTCCAGATGTGCAGCCCGTCCTTCGTCTCCACGCACTCCTGTGCGACCCGAACCGCTCCTCGATCTCCTGCCGCATCTGCTCCGTCCACGGTTCGGCACCGAAGATCCCCACCCGCAGGGAGGTGGAGCGCGGGTCGACGCCCTGCCGCTCGAACTCGTCCAGCAGGGTGAGCAGGTACGACGGGGGCACCATGATGATCCGGCGCCTCAGGTCCTGGATCAGCTGCACCTGGCGGGACGTCATGCCGCCGGACGCGGGGATCACCGTACAGCCCCCGGTCCTCCCGCCGACACCCCCTCGCATGCAACAAGCCCGCCCGCGTATCCGGCCCCGGCTTCCCCCGCCACCTCGACCGGAGAATGACCAGCCTTTCCCGCAGCCGCGGTCAGGCCGGGAGGGCCAGGTTGCGGTGGCGGGATGTGACGATGCCGACCGTCGCGAGGGCGGTGAAGGCCACGAGGAGGGTGAGGACAGGGGCCATGGTGATCGCGGCGGCAGGTGCCTTGGGAGTATGGGTGAACGGCGAGAGGTCCTGGGCCCACTGGGGCCATTTCAGGCTCGGGCCGAACAGCGGGCCCAGCAGGACGGACGCCATGAGCGCGGTCCAGGAGACCGGTCCGGCCCACCGCGGCAGCAGCCCGACCACCGCGACCACGACACCGCCGAGCACCAGGATCCCCGGCAGCTGGGCGAGCGCGGCCGTCGCCAGCTCGCCCACCTGGGCGGTGACACCTCCGCCCAGCGTCCGGCCGGCCGTCACTCCCATGCCGGCAGCGAAGAGCAGGAGGAGCCCGGCGGCGCCGAGCACGGCGTTCATGATGTGGGCCGTCACCCACCGTGCCCTGCTCACCGCCGTCGCCAGGACGGGCTCCAGACGGCCCTGGGTCTCCTCGGCATGCATGCGCAGCAGGATCTGCACGGTGTAGATCGCGGCGGCCATGCCGGCCATCCCGATGATCGAGGTGCGGTAGGCGTCGACGATCCGCGCCGTGCCGCCCACGCGCGTGTACCAGTCGCGGGCCGAGCCGTCCATGTCCGCGACCTCGCCGCCGATGGCACCGAGGACCAGACCGAAACCCAGCATGCCGACCGCCCAGGCGACCAGGGTGCCGCGCTGCAGCCGCCGGACCAGCCCGAACGGGCTGAGCAGCCCGGGCGCGGCCTCGGCGTGGCCGCGCCGCTCGGGGAGCAGGCCCCTGCCGACATCCCGTCGGCGCACCAGCGCTCCGGCCACGCCGAGCAGGACGGCGAAAAGGACGGCGAACAACGCGAGCGGCCACCAGTGGTCGCCGCCGAACGGCCGCATCTGCTGGCCCCAGCCGATCGGTGACACCCAGGACGGCCAGGCACTGACCACCCGCAGCCCGCTCGCATTGGCCCGGCCGAGCATGTTCCCGACGCCACTGAGGAGGAAGGCGAGCCCGAGGACCGCCGAGGCGATACCGCTCGCCCCGCGCGTGGTGGACGACAGCTGTACGGCGATCGCGGCCACGCCGGCGAACACGATGCCCACCGCGCCGACCGACGCGCCGGCCGTGACCGAGCCCGCCCCCGGCTGGCCGTTCACGATCATCGCCAGGGCCAGCAGCGCCGAGAGCGCGAGGTTGGCGCCGACCGTGACGACGACTCCCGCGGCGAGCCCCGTGTACCGCCCCACGACTGTCGCGCCGAGCAGGTCGGCGCGCCCGGTCTCCTCGTTCTGGCGGGTGTGCCGCACCACGGCGAACGTGCTCATCAGCGCCGTGAGCACCGCCAGCGTGAGATAGCCGCGGACCAGTGTGTAACCGCCGACGGTGGCGCCGGAGGCGAGGCCCAGCATGCGCATCGCCGCGTTGCCCGCCATGAGCTCGGTCTGTTCGATCACGTCCTGGCGCGTGGGGAGGCCGCTGACGCTCATGGCGGTGATACCGGCCATGAAGGCGCTCAGTCCGAGAAGCCAGGCGCAGAGGGTGAACCGGTCGCGCCGCAGCGCGAGCCGGGTGAGCGCGACCGTACCGGTCAGCCCGGTCATCGCGAACTCCTCAGGACCGCTCCGGCGTCCGAGGCGGCCGAGGCGTGAAAGGCGTCCGGAGCGTCCGGGAGGCCCATGTCCTCTCCGTAGTGGCGCAGGAACAGTTCCTCGAGCGTGGGTGGCGAGCTGGTCAGCCCACGGACGTCGAACGTCACCAAGTGCCGCAGCACCTCACCCAGTTCACCGGGGTCCACGCTGAACCGCGCACGGGTGTGGTCCTGGCGCAGGTCGTGCACCCCGGGCACCTCGCCCAGCGCGTCGATCGGCTTGGCGGTCTCGACGGTCACCGTCGTACGGGTCAGATGGCGCAGTTCGTCGAAGGTGCCCGACTCGGCGGCCCGGCCCGCGCGGATGATGGTGACGCGGTCGCACAGCGCCTCCACCTCGGACAGGATGTGGCTGGACAGCAGCACGCTCCGGCCGGCCCCGCGCAGTTCCCGGACCACCTCCTGGAAGACCGCCTCCATCAGCGGGTCGAGACCGGAGGTCGGCTCGTCCAGGAGATACAGCTCGACATCGGAGGCGAGGGCCGCCACGAGGGCCACCTTCTGCCGGTTGCCCTTGGAGTAGGCGCGACACCGCTTGCCCGGGTCGAGTTGGAACCGCTCCAGCAGGTCGGCCCGGCGCTTTTGGTCGAGGCCCCCGCGCAACGCGCCCAGCAGGTCGATGACCTCGCCCCCGGTGAGGTTCGGCCACAGATTCACCTCGCCCGGCACGAACGCCAGCCGGCGGTGGAGCGGGACCGCGTCCCGCCACGGGTCCCCGCCCAGCACCGAGACCGTACCGGCGTCCCTGCGCAGCAGTCCCAGCAGGACCCGGAGCGTGGTGGTCTTGCCGGCGCCGTTCGGCCCCAGGAAGCCGTGTACCTCACCGGTTCCCACGGTCAGGTCGAGACCATCGAGGGCCCGGGTCGCCCCGAACTCCTTGACCAGTCCGGAAACCGAGATCGTCGCTGTCACGTCCGCTCACCTCATCGCGAGCATCCTTCGCCTCTCATCGCCAGCGTCCACGCAGAAGGCGACCTCGGGGTAGGGCCGAACCGTCCCTGGTCCCGGGCCGATCGTCCGTGCGTACGAAAACTCCTGTGCGTCGGCTCGCACACCTCTGCGATCATCCCCGAATGGCCCACAGTCTTGAATCGCTGGTCATCCGGCACACCCACCGCCTTTCCTCTCCCGAAGGCTCCGCCGGGGAAGGAGCCACCGCCGCACGGCAGTTCGACGCGGCGCTGACCTCCGTGGGCTTCAAGCTCTCCGCCGAGCTGCTGGAGCGGCTGTCGGGCCTGTCCGAGGCCACGGTCGTCGCCACAGCCAGGCGGACGCTGCGCACCGTGAGCGAGATGGTGGGCGACCACGTCCGGCACAACGCGTACTTCATCGACTTCCCGGCGAACGTGCCGGACACCGAAGAGTTCTGGATGCGCTGTGTGACAAAGGCACTCGGCGACGACAAGGCGCGCGAGAACGTGCTGACGCAGCTGGCTCACGGGGTGCTGGACCTGCTCAGCCTCCCCACGTACGGCCGCTACCAGCGCACCTACGAGGAGATGCTCGCGGCGCAGGACGAGCTGATCGCCTCTGCGGGCGACCGGGTGACCGTCCTGCACCTCGGGCGGGACCTTGACGACGAAGTCACGGACCTGTATCTGGCCTTGGCGGGCAGTACCACGCCACTGGGCGAGGACCATCTGCGCGACCTCAAGATCCTCGCCGAGCGGTGCGCGCTCGGCCCCCAGCCGGAGTCGATCACGGTCCGGGAGAACCGGGCGGTCGTCAACGAGGCCCGGCTCCGCGTCGGGGCGGACCTCCTCCTCGACACCGTCACCGATGTGCTGCGGCTGGCCTGCGCGCTGTCGGGCGGCGACGTGACGCTGCGGGAGCCGACCCGCTTTCGGACCCTCCCGCGGCCGGCCCGCCGTGCGCTGCTCGCGGGCCTCGACGCCCTGGTCGCGGCGAACCCGGCCAAGCTGGCCGATGTGCACGCGCACCGCGAGCCGTTCAAGCGGCTCGGTGAGCGTCTCCACCCGCACGAGTACCCGCGCTGGCCGCACGCCGCCGATGTGTTCGCCGTGGCGCGGGGCGAGAAGGAGGCACGGTCCTTCGACAGCCGTGTCGAGAAGCTGCTCGACGACTTCGACGTCCTCGGTGCGGTGCAGTTGCTCGCGTCCGCTCCCGGCAAGCTGTTCCGCGCCCTGGACCTCCTGCTGCGTATCGCCGCGGACCAGGAGGAGCGGGACGCGGTGGTCACCGCCGCCGTGCGGGTCGCTCCCGAGGTCTCCGGGCGGGTCGTGCTGTCGGTCCGCGAGCACTTCCAGAACCGGGAGCGGGAGACCGGCCAACCCCGGGTCTTCATCAACCGCCGGGGCCGCGGCTGGGTCGATCGCGACGTCCGGCCGCCCGTCCCCGCCGCCGACCGCGATCGTCTGATCGCCGCCCTCGACGCCGAGATGCGCCGCAGGCTCCCGGCGCCGGTCCGACTGCTCCTCGACCCCGACGTCCTCGACGTGGCGCTCCCGCTCAGCGGCAGGGCGACAGCGGCCGGGCTCGGCGTACTGCCACGCGGTTCGGTCTCGGCGGTCGACGGCGAGCAGTTGCGCTTCTTCGTGTACTGGAAGGAGACCGGGAACCGGACCGACTACGACCTCTCGGCGCTGCTTCTCCACGCCGACTACAGCACCGACTCCTGGCTCTCCTACACAGCCCTCACGGCTGTCGGGGGCCGGCACTCGGGCGACATCACCGAGGCGCCCGACGGGGCCTCGGAATTCATCAACCTGTCCCTGGACCGGGTACGCAGCACCTTCATCGTTCCGCAGGTCGACATCTACGCCGGCGAGAGCTTCGAGGAGGTCGAGGAGTCGTTCTTCGGCTTCATGCTGCGCGACGGTGAGCAGAAGGGCCGGCCGTTCGAACCGCGCACGGTGCGGATGAAGTCGGAGCTTCGCGGGGTGGGTCGAGTGGCGCTGCCGCTGGTGTTCCGGCGCGAGGACGACGGCCGGTGGCGGGCGAAGTGGCTGCACCTGTATCTGAAGGGCATCTCGTCGGCCAACCGGGTCGAGGAGAACCAGGTGTCGGTGTCCAAGGTGGTGCGCGCCGTCGTGGAGCGCGAGCAGTTGACGGTGCGGTACCTGATCGACCTGATGTCCGAAGACGGCACGGCCGTGGATCTGTGGGACGGCGGGCCGGTCCCGGAGGAGCCCGTGACGTACATCGGTCTTGAACGTCCCGAAAGGCTGCACCCGGACTCCCGGGTCATCACCCTCGAAAACCTGCGCGACTTGATACCGGGCTGAGTGCTAGCGTTGACCACGGCGAGGCCATGAAGGGGCTTCCTTCTCAATTCCTTTCCTGAAAAAAGTTCTTTCGCTTTCCTCGCCGTGGACTTCGACCGGGAGGCGCCCGCCGGTGAAGCGCTCAGCGGTTCTCCGCCACCGCCACCTCCCGCGCCCACCGGTAGTCCGCCTTCCCGCTCGGTGAGCGGCGGATGGCCTCGGCGATCACCAGCTGACGCGGGATCTTGTAGCCCGCGAGCC
This sequence comes from Streptomyces sp. T028, assembly GCF_048159505.1. Lineage (NCBI taxonomy): Bacteria > Bacillati > Actinomycetota > Actinomycetes > Kitasatosporales > Streptomycetaceae > Streptomyces > Streptomyces sp. T028. Next base: position 88,577 of record NZ_JBLRVZ010000026.1, on the reverse strand, counting down.
GGGCCCGGCAGTGGGTCTGGATCTCCTCCAGGGACGGGCGCGGCGCCCCGGTGCGGACCTGCACGACCGCAGCCACATGGTTGCCCCAGGTCGCGTCCGGCACCCCGGCCACCAGGGCGTCGTACACGTCCGGGTGCGACTTCAGGGCCTGCTCCACCTCCTCGGGGTACACCTTCTCGCCCCCGGTGTTGATGCACTGGGAGCCCCGGCCCAGGACGACCACCACGCCGTCCTCGTCGATCGTGGCCATGTCGCCCAGCAGCACCCAGCGTTCGCCGCCCTTCTCGAAGAACGTCTCGGCTGTTTTCGCCGGGTCGTTGTAGTAGCCGAGCGGGACGTGACCGTGCTGGGCGACACGGCCGACCTCACCGGGGGCGATAGGCTCGTGTGTCGCCGGATCGACCACCCGGGTACGGGAGTTGACCCGGATCCGGAAACCGCGCTCCGGGCCCGAGTCGTCCGTCGCCGTCCCGTTGAAGCCGGACTCCGAGGACCCGAAGTTGTTCAGCAGCATCGCGTTCGGCATCAGCGCCCGGAACTGGCCCCGGACCGTGTCCGACATGATCGCCCCGGAGGAGGACACACTGAACACCGACGAGCAGTCGGTGCCCTTCATCGGCCCTTCCAGCGCGTCGATCAGCGGCCGCAGCATCGCGTCCCCGACCAGGGCGATCGCGTTGACCTTCTCCTTCGCGATGGTCCGCAGCACCTCATCGGGCACGAACTTGCGGTGCAGCACCACCCGTTGGCCGAAGTTGAAGCCGATGAAGGCGGTGAGGGTGGACGTGCCGTGCATCAGCGGGGGAGTGGGGAAGAAGGTGATCCCCGAGCCGCCCGCCGCGACCCGCTCGGCGAGTTCCTCCGGCTTCTTCACGGGCTCACCGGTCGGCGCCCCGCCTCCCAACCCCGAGAAGAACAGGTCCTCCTGACGCCACATCACTCCCTTGGGCATGCCCGTCGTGCCGCCGGTGTAGATGATGAACTGGTCGTCGCCCGAGCGGCCCGGGAAGCCGCGCTCCGGTGAGCCGGCCGCCTCGGCGTCCGTGAAGGCGGTGACCCCCTCGCCCGCCGGGCCGACGCACACCAGATGCCGCAGCGCCGGAGCCTGCGGCAGCGCCGCCGCCACCCGGTCCGTGAACTCCGCGTCGAAGACCAGCCCGACGAGGTCCGCGTCCCGGTAGAGATAAACCAACTCCTCTTCCACGTAGCGGTAGTTCACGTTGACCGGCACGATCCGCGCCTTCAGGCAGCCCAGCACCGTCTGCAGGTACTCGACGCCGTTGTACAGATGCAGGCCGATGTGTTCCCCCGGGCGGATCCCGCTGTCCAGGAGGTGGTGGCCGATCCGGTTGGCCGCCGCGTCCAGCTCGGCGTACGTCAGCCGGCGCTCCGCACCCGTGCCCGGATGGTCGACGTACACGAGCGCCTCGCGGTCCGCCGCCACGTCGACGACCGACTCGAACAGGTCGGCAAGGTTGTACTCCACCGCTCCTCCTGACCCTGGGCGCCCCGGCTCGTGCAACGGTTCGCCGGTCATCAGAGCAAAGGGCGCGGCAACTGGGAAGGGTTCGCGCCAAGAAATCTGACTGAGTGTCAGAAAACTCTTGAAGTGCCTGCACAGCTCCTGCAACCTGTTCTCGTTCTTTCCGAGGGGAGATGTGCGATGGGCGGAACCGAACACCTCACCGTGCGGCGCGAGGGCGCCACACTCGTGCTCACGCTCAACCGGCCTCAGGCCAAGAACGCGCTCTCGATCGGCATGCTCGTCGGCCTGTACGACGGCTGGCTCGAGGCCGACGAGGACGACTCGGTCCGCTCGATCGTCCTCACCGGCGCGGGCGGCAGCTTCTGCGCCGGCATGGACCTCAAGGCCCTGGCCGGGAAGGGCATGGAGGGCGAGCGGCACCGCGACCGGCTCAAGGCGGACCCCGACCTGCACTGGAAGGCGATGCTGCGCCACCACCGGCCGCGCAAACCCGTGATCGCCGCCGTCGAGGGGTACTGCGTGGCGGGCGGCACCGAGATGCTCCAGGGCACCGACATCCGCGTCGCCGGGGAGTCCGCCACGTTCGGCCTCTTCGAGGTGAAGCGCGGCCTGTTCCCGATCGGCGGCTCCACGGTCCGCCTGCAGCGGCAGATCCCGCGCACCCACGCCCTGGAGATGCTGCTCACGGGGCGCCCGTACAGCGCCCGGGAGGCGGCGCACGTCGGTCTGATCGGGCATGTCGTCCCGGACGGCCAGGCCCTCGACAAGGCCCTGGAGATCGCTGAACTGGTCAACTCCTGCGGTCCGTTGGCCGTGGAAGCGGTCAAGGCCTCGGTGTACGAGTCCGCCGAGATGACGGAGACCGATGGGCTTGCCGCCGAACTAGAGCGGGGATGGCCTGTTTTCGACACCGCCGATGCGAAGGAAGGGGCGCGTGCTTTTGCGGAGAAGCGGGCGCCCGTTTACAAGCGCGCGTGAGTCTCGCTGGAGGGGCCGTTCGCAGACTGCGGCCGTCTGTGGCTGGTCGCTCCCCCACTCTCGGCTTCGCTCGAGCGGGGGACCCCCATCGCGGCGGAGCCGCATATGTCACAGCCCCGCGCTCCTTTGGGGCGCGTCCCCACCGGCCTTCCTGAGGAGGCAAGCCCCGATGCCCGAAGTACTGAAAGCCCCCCTCGTCGTCGAGTTCCCCTTCACCCGGTCCCTCGGGCCCGTCCAGAGTGCCTTTCTGACCGGGCTGCGGGAGCAGGTCGTCCTCGGGGTGAAGACCACCGACGGCCGCACCCTCGTGCCGCCCGTCGAGTACGACCCCGTCACCGCCGACGAACTGCGTGACCTCGTCGAGGTGGCTCCCACCGGGACCGTCACCACCTGGGCCTGGAATCACGAGCCGCGCCGAGGGCAGCCCCTCGGCACCCCCTTCGCCTGGGTTCTCGTCCGGCTCGACGGCGCCGGCACCGCCCTGCTGCACGCCCTCGACGCCCCCGGCCCCGACGCGGTCCGCACCGGTATGCGGGTGCGGATCCGCTGGGCCGAGGAGCGCACCGGCGCCATCACCGACATCGCGTGCTTCGAGCCGTACGACGGCGAGGCGGAGCAACTGACCGGTAGCTACCGTGAGTTCGAGGACAAGGTCGCCGGGATCGTCGCGCCCGCCCGCCTCGACTACACCTACTCGCCCGGCCGCGCCCAGTCCGCGTACATCAACGCCCTCTCGGGGCGGCGGACCGTCGGCGAGCGCTGTCCCTCCTGCCGCAAGGTGTACGTCCCGCCGCGCGGCGCCTGCCCGACCTGTGGCGTGGCCACCGCCGAGCAGGTCGAGGTCGGGCCGGCCGGCACGGTCACCACCTTCTGCATCGTCAACATCAAGGCGAGGAACCTCGACATCGAAGTCCCGTACGTCTACGCCCACATCGCCCTCGACGGCGCCGACCTCGCGCTGCACGGACGCATCGGCGGGATCCCGTACGACCAGGTGCGGATGGGCCTCAGGGTCGAACCGGTGTGGACGGACGGCGGCCGTTACCCGGACCACTACCGGCCGACCGGCGAACCCGACGCGGACTATGAGACATACAAGGAGCTCCTGTGATCCGGGACATCGCCGTCGTTGCCTTCGGGCAGAGCGACACCCTGCGCACCACCGAGGAGATGTCCGAGGTGGAGATGCTCATGCCCGTCCTGCACGACGTCCTCGAACGGACCGGCCTGAAGACCGCGGACATCGGCTTCACCTGCTCCGGCTCCAGCGACTACCTCGCCGGCCGCGCCTTCTCCTTCACCCTCGCCCTCGACGGCGTCGGCGCCTGGCCGCCGATCTCCGAGTCCCATGTGGAGATGGACGGCGCCTGGGCGCTGTACGAGGCGTGGACGAAACTGCTGACGGGGGACGCCGACACCGCGCTGGTGTACTCCTACGGCAAGTCCTCGCCCGGGTCGGTGCGTGACGTGCTCACCCGCCAGCTCGACCCCTACTACCTCGCCCCCCTGTGGCCCGACTCCGTCGCCCTCGCCGCCCTCCAGGCTCAGGCGCTGATCGACGCGGGCGACACCGACGAGCCCGCCCTCGCGGGGATCGCCTCCCGCAGCCGCGCGACCGACAACCCGCACGCCCAGCTGCGGGGTACGGTCCCGCACGGCGACTATCTCGTACGGCCCCTGCGCACCGGCGACTGCCCGCCGAACGGCGACGGCGCCGCCGCCGTGGTCCTCGCGGCCGGGGAACGCGCCCGCGAGCTGTGCGCGCGCCCCGCCTGGATCCGGGGCATCGACCACCGCATCGAGGCCCACTCGCTCGGTGTGCGTGACCTGACCGACTCGCCTTCCACCCGGCTGGCCGCCGAGAAGGCCGGCGCCTTCGAACGGCCCGTCGACACCGCCGAACTGCACGCGCCGTTCACCTCGCAGGAGGTCGTGCTCCGCAAGGCGCTGAAGCTCGGCGACGACGTCCGCGTCAACCCGTCCGGGGGCGCCCTCGCCGCCAACCCGATCATGGCCGCCGGGCTCATCCGCATCGGCGAGGCCGCCGCCCGGATCCACCGGGGCGAGTCCGACCGGGCCCTCGCCCACGCCACCTCCGGCCCGTGTCTGCAACAGAACCTGGTCGCCGTACTCGAAGGGGATCCGCGATGAGCAAGGAGCCCGTGGCCGTCGTCGGGATCGGCCAGACCAAGCACGTGGCGGCCCGACGGGACGTCTCGATCGCCGGACTCGTCCGCGAGGCCGCCGGGCGCGCCCTCGCCGACGCCGAGTTGACGTGGGCGGACATCGACGCCGTGGTCATCGGCAAGGCGCCCGACTTCTTCGAGGGCGTGATGATGCCCGAGCTTTACCTCGCCGACGCGCTCGGCGCGGTGGGCAAGCCGATGCTGCGCGTGCACACGGCGGGCAGCGTCGGCGGCTCGACGACACTGGTCGCGGCCAACCTCGTGGCCGCCCGCGTTCACGGCACGGTCCTCACCCTCGCCTTCGAAAAGCAGTCCGAGTCCAACGCCATGTGGGGCCTGTCCCTGCCGGTCCCCTTCCAGCAGCCGCTGCTGGCCGGGGCGGGCGGCTTCTTCGCCCCGCACGTGCGCGCCTACATGCGGCGCAGCGGCGCGCCCGACACCGTCGGCTCGCTGGTGGCGTACAAGGACCGGCGCAACGCGCTGAAGAACCCGTACGCGCATCTGCACGAGCACGACATCACCCTGGAGAAGGTCCAGGCCTCGCCGATGCTGTGGGACCCGATCCGCTACTCCGAGACCTGCCCCTCCTCCGACGGCGCGTGCGCGATGGTCCTCACCGACCGCGCGGGCGCGGCCCGTTCACCCCGGCCGCCCGCCTGGATGCTGGGCGGCGCGATGCGCAGCGAACCGACCCTCTTCGCGGGCAAGGACGCCGTGTCCCCGCAGGCCGGCAAGGACTGCGCGGCCGACGTCTACCGCCAGGCCGGCATCGGCGATCCGCGCCGGGACATCGACGCCGTCGAGATGTACGTGCCGTTCTCCTGGTACGAGCCCATGTGGCTGGAGAACCTCGGTTTCGCCGCCGAGGGCGAGGGCTGGAAGCTCACCGAGTCCGGGGTCACCGAGCTCGACGGGGACCTGCCCGTCAACATGTCGGGCGGGGTCCTGTCCACCAACCCGATCGGCGCCTCCGGCATGATCCGCTTCGCCGAGGCGGCTCTCCAGGTGCGCGGCCAGGCCGGGGAACACCAGGTGGAGCGGGCCCGCAAGGTCCTCGGACACGCCTACGGCGGCGGTTCGCAGTTCTTCTCCATGTGGCTCGTGGGAGCGCGGCCACCCGAGTCCTGAAAGGCACGCTCCACGTGCTCTGTCGGCACCCGGGACCGATCGCTAGGCTGGCCCGCGGACGACGAACCGGGAGGAGCACGGACGTGGCCGAGAGCACCATCCAGCAGCAGCCGCTCACGGGCTGGGACAAGCCGGAGCTGGACCTCAGCAACGCCGAGTGGCAGTCCAGCAGCCGGGGGCGGGGGGATGTCCAGATCGCCTTCGTCGAGGGATTCATCGCGATGCGCAACAGCGAGCGCCCCGAGAGCCCGTCTCTGATCTTCACGCCCGCGGAGTGGGGCGCGTTCGTCTCGGGCGCGCGGGAGGGAGAGTTCGACCTGACGTAGGGCCCGACCGAATCGGGGGTGTTCCCTCCGTTTTTCCGGACACGCGACCACGGACGTCCTTACGGGGCCCCGGCTGGGCAAGGCTGGCCCCAGCAGGACGAAGGTCGTACTCCGGAGGTGAGGACCATGAGCACCCTGCCGGTCGTCGCGGCGGTCGACGGTTCCGACGACAGTCTGCGCGCCCTCGACTGGGCCACCGACGCGGCCCGCCGCCGGGAGGCGCCGCTGCGCGTGGCGCACGTACGGCACCACTCGGCCTGGGCGCCGCCCGGCGTCCCGGTCGCCGTGCCCCTGCCCCCGGAGGACGACCCGGTCCTCGCCGACGCCCGCGCCCGCCTGGCGGGGGCCGAGCGGCCGCCGGAGGTGGAGTACTCCGGTCTCGACGGCGCCCCCGGCGCCCTGCTCCCCGAACTCGGAGCCGAGGCCCAGCTGCTGGTGCTCGGCTCGCGCGGCCGCGGCGGCTTCGCCAGCCTGCTGCTCGGCTCCAACGGGCTGACCGCGGCCCGCGACGCCGAATGCCCCGTCGTGATCGTGCCCCGCCCGGGCCGCCCCGTCGACGTCACCCTGCCCACCGAGCCCGGCCCCCGGGTGGTCGTCGGCCTCAAGACCGACAGCCCCGACGACGCCGCCCTCGACCTCGCCTTCACCGAAGCGGGCCTGCGCGACGCACGCCTCCAGGTGGTCGCCGCCTACCCGTGGCCGATCCAGACCTGGGTGGCCCCCGGTGACCTGCCCATCACGGTCTACGACCAGGACGCCATCGAGCACGAGATCCGCGCCCTCACCGACGGCTTCCTCGCCCCGTACCGCGCGCGCCACCCGGACGTCCGCGTGGACGCCGTACCCGCCCCCGGCGACGCGGCCGGACTCCTCGTCGCCGCCTCCAAGGACGCCGCACTGGTCGTCGTCGGCCGTCACCGCCGCCGGCTGCTCGCCCCCGCCCGCATGCTCGGCTCCGTCACCCAGGCCGTCCTGCTGCACGCGGCGAGCCCGGTCGCCGTGGTCCCACCGGCCCCGGCCGAGGAATGACCCCCCGGCTCGCCCTCGACCCGGCCCTGACCGTCCGCCACGACGGCGACGGCGACGGCGGTATCGCCGACGACCTGGGCGCGAGAGCGGCCCGCCACCACGAACGCCACAAGAAGGTCGCGAACTGATAACCAACGGGGCGCTGTCCCACCAAAGGGGTGCGGGGAACTGCGCGATCAACCACAAACCACCCGCACGCGAAAACCGGCCGATCCCCCCGGGGCCGTACCATGGCGGCATGTCGTTCCTCCGCCGCCGCAGCGCCACCCCCGCCGGCCCCGATTTCGACGTCCTGGCCATGGACCCGGGCGATTGGCCCGGCAACCTCGGCGCCGGCCTGCTGCCCGCCCCCGACGGCAGCTGCCAGGGCGTCTTCCTGCGCTACGACCTGTTCGGCGGCCGCGGCCCCGCGATGATCATCGGAAACCTCCCCGAGGGCTCCCCGGCCCGCGAGGTCGCCGAGGGCGAGATCCCCTTCGAGGTGGCCCAGCTGCTGCTCGCGCTGGAGAACGACGAGGAGGTGACCGTCGTCGGCACCGAGGACATGCCGGTGATGCAGGGCGACAACCTGCTCATCGTGCGCCGGCTGAAGCTCTCCGAGGGCCGGATCTCCTGCGTCCAGTTCGACCGCAGCGACAACGTCCTGGTGACCATCGCCGCCTGGGACCGCCCCATCACCGACGACCTGTACGCCCTGCTGAAGCCTCTCCCGGCGGAGCTGTTCCAGCAGGGCTGAGGCGTCAGGACCCCGGGACGACCGTCACGTCCGCGGCCCGGACGAACGCCACCCGGTGGCCGTACTGGATCTCGTAGTACTTGTCCTTGCCCGCGACCACCCGATGCGTGCTCGGGTCGAAGCCGCCCGCGTAGAGGTACTCACCCGGCACCCTGTCCCCGGCCACGTACAGCTGGCCCTTGGGCAGGGTGTACGGCAGCGCGGAGACCGGCTGCACCGGGATGCCCGCCGGGTAGGCGGAGGCCTCGGGGTAGGCGCGCCCGTACACCGCAACGCTGTCCAGGCCCGTCCGCGGCGTGATCAGCGTTCCGCGGGAGGGCACCGCCGCCGGCCTGTCCTTCGGGTTCCTGAACCAGGCCTTGCGGCCCAGGTACCAGATGGCCGTCCAGTCGCCCCAGGTGCCCGCGACCGCGAACTGCTGGCCGGTGGAGACCCGTGACGAGAGGTCGTTCACCCCGGTCGTCGGGGTGCCGCCCAGACCGGGGTCCTTGACCAGCGCCGACTTCTCGTCGTGGTCGGAGTACAGCCGCACCGCGCTGGAGCCGTGCGCCGCGCACACCTTGCCCTTGCCGCCGCAGTCCAGGTACGCGGGCCGGTTCACGGCGTAGTCCGGCCGGATCGTCACCACGCGGCTGCCGGCGGGCGCCGTGGCCGCCAGGGGCCGGCCCAGCAGCTCGAAGTAGTGCCGCCAGTCCCAGTACGGGCCCGGGTCGGTGTGCATCCCGCGCACGTTCGCCGTGGTCGGGCCGGGCACGGTGTCATGGCCCAGGATGTGCTGCCGGTCCAGCGGGATGCCGTACCGCGCGGCCAGGAACGCCACCAGACGCGCCGACGACCTGTACATCGCCTCCGTGTACCAGGAGTCCGGCTGGGCGAGGAAGCCCTCGTGCTCCAGGCCGATCGAGTTCGCGTTGACGTACCAGTTGCCCGCGTGCCAGGCCACGTCCTTCACCCGTACGTGCTGGGCGATGTGACCGTCGGTGGAGCGCAGCGAGTAGTGCCAGGACACATAGGTGGGGTCCTGGACCAGGTTGATGACCCCCTCCCAGCCGCCCTCGGTGTCATGGATGACGATGTACCTGATGGGCGAGGACGCGGGCCGGTCGGCCTCGTCGTGGTTGCCGTAGTCGTCGGTGCCGAACGCCTCGTACGGCGCCGGGATCCGCTCGCAGGACACCCCCGTCGGGCACTCGGTGCCCTCGGCGGAGCCCTGGCGCAGACCGGCCCGGTCCAGCTGGGTGATCCGTGGATCGAGGTCCGGCTGCGCGGTGAGCGCGATCCGTTCACCGGCGTCGGTGACCCGCCGCTTGCCGGTGCGCATCACCTCGAACACGTCGTTCGCGTACGCGGCGGCGGTCTCGGTGTCGTCCGCGCCCGAGAACCGCGCCACCGCGCCGTACCAGTCGGCCGGGTCCTCGCTCAGCGGCTCACCGAGGTACTCCTGGGCTTCGGCGAGCAGGGCGGCGCCGCCCGCCACATTGGCGGCCGGGTCGGTGCGCAGCTTCGCGGCGCTCAGACCGGTCAGCTTCGCGGCCCGGGGGAGGGTCCGCAGCCGGGCCGGGATCGCGTCGCCGGACGGCAGCCGCACCCGAGGATGCCGGGCCCGGCGGGCGGAGTCGCCGCGGGCGTCCTCCGCGGCCTCGCTGTGGTGCGGGGTGGCGGCCAGGGCGGTACGGGCGTCCGTCAGGTGCATCGGGCCGTAGCCGCCGGTCACGCTCGGCGCCCCGGCGTGCGTGTCCCAGCGGGACTGGAGGTAGGAGACGCCCAGCAGCACACTCTGCGGTACGTGGTACCGGGCGGCCGCCGTGGCGAAGGCCTTCTGCAGTCGGGGTGCCTCGGCAGCCGAGGGCGACGCGCCGAGCAGCGGCAGCAGCAGAGCCGCCGAGGCGACGGCCCCGGCGGCTCTGCGGAAGGTGAAGGGTGGTCGGGGGTGGGCGACGGGTCCTGGCAAAGCGGCCTCCTCGGTGGGGCGATGACCTGCCGGTAACCCGTCAATAATGACCATATACAGGGCATTTGCCGTGGTAGCGACGCACGAAGGTCCGCGGTGCGCCGCCGTTCCGGCCCACTGCGGACCTTCGCCCCCTCAGCGAGTGCCGATCAGGGATTGGCGATCAGCGAGTGCCGACCGCCGCGCGCACGGCCCGGCGGGCCAGTTGGCAGTCGTCGTGCAGTCGCCGCAGCAGCAGTCGCTGTTCCTCGCCGGACGGCGCGGCACCCGCGTGGGCCGCCCCCGGGGCCGTCGGGGCCGCGTCGTGCATCGAGCGCTGCACGGCCGTCTCGTAGGTGCGGATCTCCCGGGTCAGCACCAGCATCAGGTTCACCAGGAACGCGTCCCGGGAGGCCGGTCCCGCCGACTGGGCGATCTGGCTGATCTGACGGCGCGCCACCGGCGCGTCACCGAGGACCGACCACAGCGTCGCCAGGTCGTAGCCCGGCAGGTACCACCCCGCGTGCTCCCAGTCCACCAGCACTGGACCGGCCGGTGAGACGAGGATGTTCGACAGGAGGGCGTCGCCGTGGCAGAACTGGCCCATGCCCTGACGGCCCGCGGTGGCCGCGATGCCGTGCAGCAGCTTCTGCAGGTCGCCCATGTCCCGGTCGGTGAGCAGACCCAGCTCGTGGTAGCGGGCGATCCGGGCCGCGTAGTCCAGCGGCGCGTCGAAGGTGCCCGCCGGCGGCCGCCAGGCGTTCAGCCGGCAGATCGCGCCGAGCGCCGCCCTGATGTCCGCCCGCGGCGGCGCCTCGGCCGGGTGCCGCTGCAGGGCCGCCACCCGCCCCGGCATCCGCTCGATCACCAGGGTGCAGTTGTCCGGGTCCGCCGCGATCAGTCTCGGCACCCGCACCGGGGGGCGCTGCCGGACGAACGTGCGGTACGCGGCTATTTCGTGCCGGATCCGCTCGGCCCACACGGGCGAGTGGTCCAGTAAACACTTCGCGACGGCCGTGGTGCGCCCGGTCGTGCCGACCAGGAGCACCGAGCGTCCGCTGCGGCGCAGCACCTGCACCGGGGCGAACTCCGGACAGATCCGGTGCACCGAGGCGATCGCGGTGCGCAGCTGCGCACCCTGGGGGCCGGACAGGTCGAGCCGCCCGCTGAGCGGCTGTGTGCCGTGCCCCGTGGGACGGCGGACACCGCCCGCGCCGAGCACGGGGGCCGCCGTCCGCTGCGGGGCGAGGTAGGGGCCGCCGCCGCCCGGGCGGGAGTGCAGCGACCGGGGCGGGGCGGACACGGAGGACGATGCTGCGTACATGGGCGGAACAGATCCCTTCGTGTGCCTGCGAGTCAAAGCGCTGCCCCGACCGACCACCCGGGTGCACCCTGGGGAATGTCCCTCGGCGACCGGGTCGGGGTGGCGCGTTCCTACCTGACACCCGTCGCCCAGTGGCACACCATCTGGCGGACCCTGGCGAACCCTGGCGAATAGTCGCCCGGCAACTTTCCCAGGGCTACTGTCAACTCAGCCGAGAACCTGGGGGCTTACGTGAGCGGACAACCCAACACCCGCCTGGCGGACCTGTTCGGCCTGGCCGGCTGGTCCAAGGGTGAACTCGCGAGGCTGGTCAACCGGCAGGCGGCGGCCATGGGCCACCCCCAGCTGTCGACCGACACCTCCCGGGTGCGGCGGTGGATCGACATGGGAGAGATCCCGCGCGATCCGGTGCCGCGGGTGCTGGCTGCCCTGTTCACCGAGCGTCTCGGTCGTGTCGTGACCATTGAGGACCTCGGTCTGGTCCGGCACGGGCGTACGGGGAAACGGCCGGGCGGCGGGAGTGCGGAACATCCCGACGGCGTGCCGTGGGCGCCCGAACGGACTGCCGCGGTCCTCACCGAATTCACGGGAATGGACCTCATGCTCAACCGACGCGGCTTGGTGGGCGCGGGTGCCGCGCTCGCCGCGGGATCAGCACTCAGCAGTGCCATGTACGAATGGCTGCACACCGACCCCACCCTCTCCGCCGACGCTCCCGTCCTCGACAACCCCCTCCTCCCGCATGCCGACCCCGCCGGGTTCGACCGCTACGAGGCCGCCCCCATCGGGGCGGAGGAGATCGAGGAACTGGAACAATCGGTCGAGGTGTTCCGAGCCTGGGACGCGGCCCGCGGAGGCGGGCTGCAGCGCAAGGCCGTCGTGGGACAGCTCAACGAAGTCGGCGGAATGCTCGCCTACCACCATCCTGCCCATCTCCAGCGGCGCCTGTGGGGCGTCGCCGCCAACCTCGCCGTCCTCGCCGGCTGGATGTCGCACGACGTCGGCCTCGAACCCACCGCCCAGAAGTACTTCGTCATCGCCGCCCATGCCGCACGGGAGGGCGGCGACCGGCCGCGGGCGGGTGAGGCGCTCTCCCGCGCGGCGCGCCAGATGGTCCATCTCGGCCGGCCCGACGAGGCCCTGGACCTGATGAAGCTGGCCCAGTCCGGGTCCGGCAGTCAGGTGCTGCCGCGCACCCGGGCGATGTTCCACACCATCGAGGCCTGGGCGCAGGCGTCGATGGGCAAGGGCCAGGCCATGCGCCGCACCCTCGGCCAGGCGGAGGACCTCTTCGTCTCCGACCGGGCCGATGTGGAACCGCCGTCCTGGATGCAGACCTTCAAGGACGAGGATCTGTACGGCATGCAGGCCCTGGCCTACCGCACCCTGGCCGAGTTCGAGCCGCAGGCGGCCGTCCACGCCCAGTACTACGCGGAGAAGGCCCTGGCGCTCCGGGTCGACGGACGGGAGCGGTCGAAGATCTTCGACCATCTGTCCATGGCCTCCGCCTGCTTCATCGCGGACGACCCCGAACAGGCGGACCGCTACGCCCGGCTGGCCCTGGTGTCGATGGGCTCGAACTCCTCCCGCCGCACCTGGGACCGGCTGCGCGAGATGTACCGGCTCACCGCGGAGTACGCCGGCTACCCGAGCATCAGCGAACTGCGTGAGCAGATCAGGCTGGCGCTGCCGAAGCCGAGGGGAGGGCGGGGCGGCAACACCGCTCAGACGTGAATGAGTTGGCGGTCGGCGGAAGACCACCGGACCGAACGGTCAGTTAACCGAACCACGTTGATCAGTTGATCACCGGGTGACCCGGGCGACGAGCACGCAGGCGTCGTCTTCGCGCCCGGTCTCGCCGAACTCCTCCACGACCGTCCGCATGCAGTCCTGTGCGGTGCGCGCCTCGTGGAAGCGGGGGGCGAGGTCGAGGAGTCGGTGTGTGCTGTCGCCGGGTACCAGCCCGGTGGTGTGCAGCAGGAGCAGGTCGCCCGTCTCGAGGGTCGTTTCGGCCTGCCCGTAGAGGGCGCCCGTGGTGGCGCCCAGGAGGACACCGTCGGGTGTGTCGAGCCGGCGCCCCGTTCCGTCGCGGAACAGCAGCGGGGCGGGGTGTCCGGCCTGCGCCCAGGTGAGGGTGCGGGGCTCGGGCCGGTAGCGGCAGCACAGGGCACCGGCCAGCGCCGGCTGGACGGTGGCGTCCAGTAACTGGTTGAGCCAGGACATGAGCTGGGCGGGTCCGGCGCCGGCCATGCCCATCCCGCGCAGGGCGCCCAGCAGCATCGCCGTGTCCGCGGTGACGGCCGGGCCGTGGCCGGTGAGGTCGCCGACGCTCAGCAGTGTCTGGCCGTCGGGGAGTTCGAGGGCGTCGTACCAGTCCCCGCCGATGAGCGAGCCGGTCGCGGCGGGCAGATGGCGGGCGGCGAGGTCGAGGGTGTCGGTGCCCCGGTGCGGGAGCCGCACGGCGCCGCGCCCGGGTGGGAGCACGGCCTCCCGCAGCTCGACCGCGAGCCGGCGCTCGCTCTGCCGGTGGCGGTGCAGCGAGTCACGGGTCTCGCGCACCTCGCTCTGGCTCCGGCGCAGTTCGCTGACGTCCCGCAGCACGGCCCACATCGAGGCGGTGGCGCCGTCGGCGTCGAGCACCGGCTCGCCCATCATGTGCACGGTCCGCACCCCGCCGTCCGGCCGGACGACGCGGAACTCGCCGTCGATGGGCCGGGCGTCCACCAGACAGTCCGTGACCATCACGGTGAGCTTGGGCCGGTCCTCGTCGAGGACGAGGGAGGGCAGTTCGTCGAGGGTGAGCGCGGGGGTGGCCGGATCGCGGCCGAGGATGCCGTAGAGCTCCTCGGACCAGACGGCGTCGTCCGCCAGCAGGTTCCACTCGGCGCTGCCGACCCGGCTGAGCAGTGACTCCCGGTGAGCGGCGGCAGGCGCCGGCGGGGGGCCGTCCCGGAGCTGGGCCAGGTGGGCGTCGAGGTCCTCGAGCTGGTGCAGCGCCAGGTCGCACAGCGCCCGCTGCCAGCGGCCCTGCGGGTCCCCGGTGTCGATGCCCTGCGCGTCCCGTCGTACGGCGTCCACGTCGACCTTGAGCCGTCGTGTCTGCGTGATCAGCGCGTCGACCGAGCCGCGTCCCGGCGGCTGGGCGGCGGGATGGTCCGCAGACAGATGGGACGGCATGACGCACTCCGATGCGGGACGGTACGACGAACGGGGAGGGCACGACGAACGGGGACGGAAGGGCCGTTACGACTGTTGCACAGCCCGCGACGCCGTGTAAGGGATTTGGCAACACACGATTCGGCGGTGTCTCTGGCATATGCCTCTGTCCCCGAGCCGGGCTCGCGGGGGTGCTGGTCCTGCGCCGGGAGGAGGGTCAAGTCGTAGGTGGCGTACGTGACTTGAGGGGCGGGAGGGGGCTACGGGAGGACCTTCAGTCGAGTGTTCGACGGCTGTTTGTTCAGGAAAACGATGCCGTGACGCAGATCACATCAAGTCGCACCCGCTTTCGCGTAATGCGATCGGCACCTCCGGGGTCCTACAAGCATGGACATCACCCTCGAACAGCCCGTCCGCGCGCGCCTGATCACCGCCGAGGACCAGGAACTGCCCGTCGCCGCCACGCTCCGCTACGCCTCCGACGACCCGTTCGCCGTGCACCTCGACTTCCCGGCGGAGATCTCCCTCGCCGACGAGGCCGCCACCTGGACCTTCGGCCGCACCCTGCTGGAGGAGGGCCTGTGCGGCCCCGCCGGCACCGGCGACGTGCACCTGTGGCCCTGCGGTCCGACCCGAACGGTGGTGGAGCTGCACTCGCCGTTCGGCATGGCCCTGCTCCAGTTCGACACCTTCGCCCTGCGCCGCTTCCTGCTGCGCAGCTACGCCGTGGTGCCGGCGGGACAGGAGGACGTCGGGGCCGCGGTCGACGAGGGGCTGCAGGCCCTGCTCGGCAATGTCTGAGGCCGGGCGGTCTCAGGCGTCGTGCCCGGCGTACAGGTCCGGACGCCCGGCGAGGGCGATTGTGATGCGCTCGCCGCTCTCCAGTGCCCGCACGCCGGCCTCCGCGACGGCGGAGGCCGCGTAGCCGTCCCAGGCGGTCGGGCCGGTGACCCGCCCCCGCCGGGCCGCGTCGACCCAGCTCTGCACCTCGCGGTCGTAGGCCGCCACGAACCGGACCAGATAGTCCTGCGGCACCTCGGTCGCCGCGTCGCCCCGCGCGGTCACCAGCATCCCGTGGTCGTCGCCGATGCGCGCGCTGCCCGCCTCGCACACGGCCTCGCAGCGCACCTGGTAGCCGAAGCCGCAGTTGACGAAGACCTCCACGTCGACCAGGGCGCCCCCGTCGGTCTCGAACACCACGAACTGCGGGTCGAGCAGCCCCTGCGGAGCCCCGGACGAGGGGCGCGGCCGCAGCACGCCGACCGCGGTCAGTTCCTGGCCGAGCAGCCAGCGGGCCGCGTCGATCTCGTGCGACACCGAACTGTCGATCAGCATCGCGCTGGTGAAGTCCGGCGGAGAGGAGACGTTGCGGTGCACGCAGTGCAGCATCAGCGGCCGCCCCAGCCTCCCGTCGTCCAGCACGGCCTTGAGCCGGCGGTACTCGGCGTCGTGGCGCCGCATGAACCCGACCTGGGTGAGCCGCCGGCCGAGACGTGCCTCCGCCTCGACGATCCGCAGGGCCCCCGCCGAGTCCGGCACCATCGGCTTCTCGCACAGCACCGGAAGCCCCCGGGCGAGCGCGGCGAGCAGGGCCTCCTCGTGCGCGGGACCGGGCGAGGCGATCAGCACCGCCTCCACTCCGGGGGCGTCCAGCGCGGCCTCCGTCTCCGTGTGGACGAGGACTCCGTCGATGCCGGCGACGGCGTCCTTCGCGCGCGCCGTGTCGAGGTCGGCCACGGCGGCGACCCTGGCTCCGCTCACCACGCGGTCGAGGCGCCGGATGTGGTCGGCCCCCATGTGTCCGGCCCCCAGCACCGCCACACCCAGCAGGTCACCCACGCGCGCTCCCCCCTCCGGGCCGACGATCATCTCGTAGCGTACGCGGGGCGGGCGGGGGTGTGGCAGTGCGCGGCGCGGGGCTCTCAGTACCGCAGGACGCCCGCGATCCCCGCCTCGTTCCCCAGCGTGCCGTCCGGTACGAAGCGCACGTCGGCGCCCGTCTCCAGGCACTGTTCGACGATCTCGTCCACGATGTCCTCGCGCGCGTCGAGGTCGCCGCTGAGCGCCGGGATCAGATGGTCGCCGTCGTCCCGAACCGTCACGCGGTAGTTCTCCTCGACGGCCAGCAGTCGCACCCGGCCCTCCCGGGCGTTCTGCCACACCTCGTCGACACCGGCCGCGAACTCCTTGCGGCCGAGGGCCGATTCGAGCGCCCGGCTGACCGTGTCCACGCTTCTGCGGGCCTCGGCGGCGACCATCGGCCGTACCGCCTGCCACACCGCGTCCGGGGTGCCGTGCGACAGCCCGCCGTGCGGGACGTGCACCGCGGCCCGGGTGACGGTGCCGATCTCGTCGAGGGCCGAGAGGGCCGCCTGTTCACCGGTGACGTACAGCGGACGCGGGGCGAGCCGCAGCAGCCGGTTCATCGCCGTGTCGGCGTCGCGCAGGAAGTGGCGGGTGTCCTCGTCGCGGAAGGTGCTCTTGGTGTCGCCGATCTGCTCCCGGCGCTCGGCGTCGAAGTTCTCCTGCCGGCGGACCAGCGGGAAGCCGCCGATGTCCTCCTCGGTGACCCGGTCCAGCCCGCCGTTCCACAGGGTGACACGGTCGGCGGAGACCGACAGCACCCAGTACGGCCGCTCGGCGGCCTGCGCGGAGACCAGGTTGCGGGTCAGGAAGGTGTCCGAGAGCACGACCCGCTCCGGCACCGCGCGGGCCAGTGACCACACCTGGTGCTCACCGGGCGCGGCGAAGATCACGAGCCCGTCCTCGGTGTACGTCAGGTCGACCTCGGCCAGGGCCCGGTCGAGCTGCTCGGCGACGTCCACGCGCCGCTCACGGGTGACCGCCGGGTCGGCTTCCAGCTGTTTCTTCGCCTCGGCCACGACATTGCGCAGCCGGACCCGGTCCTGGGCGTTGTCCGGCTCCCTGCGGTGCGTCGGGGTCAGCACGGAGACCGCGGGATAGGGCCGCGGGCGGCGCAGTTCGGAGAGGGTCGCGGGGCTGAGTGCGTGCTCCATATGAGCACCATAGGACCGATTCACGTATGGGGCATTCGGGGTAACCAGTGCAAAGCCGTCAGTAGGCCGTCCCGTTGGGCGCGGCCGCGGCATCTCCTCGGAAAAGTCCCGCGTTTCCTCGGCGTACGACGGTGACGACGACCCCGGCCGCCGGTTACCGTACGCGTCAGTAACCGGGACGTACCGCAGGAGGCACCCATGCCGCAGCTCGAAGTCGACGGCGCAGCGCTGACGTACGACGACGAGGGACCGCGCGACGGCGGCGGGACGCCCCTGGTCTTCGTGCACGGCTGGACGGCGAACCGGCACCGCTGGGACCACCAGGTCGCCCACTTCGCCGAGCAGCGGCGGGTGGTCCGGTTCGACCTGCGCGGCCATGGCGAGAGCGCCGGGGCCGGGGTGAAGACGGTGGCCGAGCTGGCGAAGGACCTGATCGCCCTCCTGGACCACCTCGAGATCGAGCGGTGCGTCCTGGTCGGCCACTCGATGGGCGGGATGATCGCGCAGACCGTCGCCCTCTCCCACCCCGGGCGGGTGGAGCGCATGGTCCTGGTGAACTCCATCGCCCGGATGACGTACAGCCGGGGCCGGGGCCTGCTGATGGGCGCCTCCACCCTCGTCCCCTTCAAGCTGTTCGTCGCCACCAACATCCAGCGTGCCTTCGCGCCGGGCTTCCCCCGGGAGGAGATCCGCCGGTACGTCGACTCCTCCGCCGACACCCCGCGCGAGGTTGTCATGACGCTGTACGGCGCCATGCGGGCCTTCGACGTCCTGGACCGGGTCGGGGAGATCCAGGCCCCCACCCTGATGATCCACGGCTACCACGACATCCAGCTGCCCGTGCGGCAGATGCTGCGGATGGCGAAGGCGTACCCGGACGCCACCGTGCGCATCCTCGACGCAGGTCACGAACTGCCCGTGGAGAAGCCGGCCGAGCTGACGGCGGCGATCGACGCGTTCGTGAGCTGAAGCGACGCGGCTGTGCGGGGGCGTGGTCAGCCGAAGGCGTCCGGGTCCGCCGCGGCCCAGTCCGCCGCCCAGCCGGGGGGTGGTCCGGCCGACAGGGCGCCCGGCTCCAGCCACTCGTACAACTCGGCGTAGGAGCGGACGGTCCCCGCGTCCGTACGGCGCAGGAGATGCCCGGGGGTGAGCGCGCCCGGCTCCCGTACGCCCAGCGCCGCCATGATCCGGACGGCGCTGCGGACCGTCGCGCGCTGGTAGTGACGGACCCGCCGCGCCTTGTCGCCGACGTGCAGGGCCCACACCCGCCACGGGTCCTGGGTGGCGATGCCGACCGGACAGGCGCCGGTGTGGCAGCGGCCGGCCCCGACACAGCCGACGGCGGTCATCATCGCGCGGGCCGCGTTGGTGTAGTCGGCGCCCTGAGCGAGCCGTCGGACGATGTCCGCACCGGTGGCGATCCCGCCGCTCGCGCCGATCCGGATCCGGTCCCTGAGACCGGTGCCGACGAGCGCGTTGTGCACGGTGATCAGCCCCTCGGTGAGCGCCATCCCCGGCCGGTCCACGCACCCCGGCGGCCCGGCGCCCGTCCCGCCCTCCGCCCCGTCCACCACCACGAAGTCGGGCGTCACGCCTTCCGCGAGCATCGCCTTGCACACCGCGAGGAACTGCCGCCGCGACCGCACGCACAGCTTGAGGCCGGTCGGCTTGCCGCCCGCCAGCTCCCGCATCCGGGCCAGGAACAGCACCAGTTCACGCGGCGTCGAGAACTCCCGGTGACACGGCGGTGAGATCACCGCCCTTCCCTCCGGCACCCTCCGTTCCCGTGCGATCTCCGCGCTCACCTTCGCCCCCGGCAGCACCCCGCCCCCGCCCGGAGCGGCCCCCTGCGACAGCTTCAGCGACACGCACCTCACCTCGGGCAGCGCCGCCCGGTCCGCGAACTCCCGCTCCTCGAAACCCCCGTCGGGTGTGCGGCAGCCGAAGTAGCCGGAGCCGATCTCCCAGACGAGGTCCCCGCCGCCGCGCAGATGATGGTCCGACAGCCCGCCCTCCCCGGTGTCCTGCGCGAAGCGGCCCAGCGCCGCACCCCGGCCCAGGGCGAGAACGGCACGGGAGGACAGCGCCCCGAAGCTCAGCGCGGACACGTTCAGCAGAGCCATGTCGTACGGCAGTCTGCAGTCGGGACCGCCCACGCGCACCCTCGGCTCCTCCTCGGGCGGCGGAAGAGGACTCGCCGACGGCGCGAAGAACTCGTACCCGTCCTGCTCGCCGGCAGGCGGGGGTGCCGGTTCCCGCACCGGATGTCCCAGCCGGCCGACGAGGGGATGGTTGCGCAGCAGCGCGCGTCGGCGCTGCGCCATGTCCCACGCGCCCAGGAGGGCCAGGGCGAGCAGCGGGCCCGCCGCCCACCACCACCGGGCGGACACCGTGTACGACGCGGTCAGCGCCCCGGCCGCACAGAGGACGACGAGCAGTAACGGCGTGTACCGGCGCACTCAGTCGCCGTCCTCGCCGGGCAGGCAGGAACTGCCGCTGCGCGGGAGTGAACCGTAGAGCAGGAAGTCGTCGACCTTGCGGTGCACGCACTTGGACGAGCCGTATCCGGTGTGGCCCTCGCCCCTGTTGTCGAGCACGACGGCCGAGTCGCCGAGCCGCTCGCCCGTCTCCACGGTCCAGCGGTACGGCGTGGCCGGATCCCCGCGGGTTCCGACCAGGAGCATCTTCGGCGTGTCGAGGTCCTTGACCTTCTCTCGGATGAAATCGGTGCCCCGGGGGCGGCCATAGCAGAGCAGCACCTCGGACAGACGGTGCCGGCCGAAGACCGGTGACGCCTTGTCGTACTCGGCGCGCAGCCGCTGGAGATCCGCGGTGATCCGCCCGGCGGTGGGACGGTCGGGGTCGTCGGCGCAGTTGATCGCCATGTACGCCGCCGCGAGGTTGTCGAGGGGGACGTCCTCGGCGTCGACGAGAGGGCTGGGGGAGGGCGGGGGCTCGCCGCTCCGGGTGCGGGCCGGGAGGGTGAGGCCGCCGGTGGCGAAGGCCATCACCCCGGAGGGGTCGCCGTCCTCGACGAGCCGGGCGAGGGCCCGCTCCAGCGAGGGCCACAGCTCCTTGCTGTACAGGCCCTGCCCGAGGGCGGTCGCCAGGTCCTGTCCGGTGAAGTCGGCGCCGAAGTCCGTCGGCAGCGGATCCTCGTCGAGCGAGCGGACCGTGCGGACCACCTCCTCGCGGGCCGTCCGCGCGTCCGTGCCGAACGGGCAGGCGATGTCCTTCACACACCAGTCGACGAAGTCCTCCAGGGCCACCTGCTGGCCCCGGGCGCCCGCGAGTCCCTGCTCGGTGAGCGGCTCGGTGAGGGTGTCGACGCCGTCGAGGACCACCCGGCCGACCTTGTCCGGGAACCGGGCCGCGTAGACGGCGCCCAGCCGGGTGCCGTAGGAGAAGCCGAGGTAGTTGAGCTTCTCGTCGCCCAGGGCCTGGCGTATGACGTCCAGGTCCTGCGCCGCGTCGACCGTGCCGATGTGCGTCAGGACGGGGCCGGAGTGCCGGACGCAGGAGGCCGCCGTCTCCTTCAGCTTCGCCAGCAGCGCCCGGGGGTCGTCGAGCGCGGAGCCGTCGCCCAGGGCGTCGAGCCCCTCGTCCTCCCCGGCGTCCCCGCAGCTGACCGGCGAGGAGCGGCCGACGCCGCGGGGGTCGAAGGACACCACGTCGTAGCCGTCGGTGAGCTCCATGAAGTCCTTGCCGCCGTAGGCGAGCCCGGGCACGCCCGCACCGCCGGGGCCGCCGAAGTTCAGCAGCACCGAGCCCTTCCTGTCGCCGGTGGCCCGGTAGCGGGCGAGCGCCAGATCGAGGCCGCCCGCCTCGGGGTGCGCGTAGTCGAGCGGCACGGTGACCTTGCCGCACTGGAGGTCATCGGGCACGCCGTCCAGGGCGCAGGCCGACCAGGAGATCTTCTGGTCGTGGAACCGGTCGGGGCCGGTGCTGTCCTCCCCGGCCGCGGCGGCGGCCGTCGGCAGCCCCGTCCCCAGCAGGGTGAGCGCGGCGCCCGTGGCGAGCGCACGGTGGCGCCGAGTCGACAGCATGGCCAGCATCAGTGCCTCCAGGGACGCCCCGCAGCGGACCGGGAACGGGCGTCCCGGATCACGATAGGCGGCCACCGGAAGCCTCGCCTCCGGACGGGCGGCGGTCCCGCGCGGGCCTCGCGGCGACCCGTTTCGCGGCGTGAGGCCGTTCGACCAGGGGCGCCCGATGGGGTGAATGACGGATTGGGCATAACTCGTTCGGTTCGCCCGCGTTTTACCTGGTGCGGGCAAGTGCCCGCGACCTGTATGGCATGTATGGAAGGCAGGGACCCATGAGACGGGCTACCCGAAACGGTGTGCTCGCCGTAGCAGCAGCCTCCGGCGCGATGGCCGCCGTTGCGATGCCGGCGTTCGCCGACTCCTCCGCCGCCGGTACCGCGGCCGACTCGCCCGGTGTGGCCTCCGGCAACGGCATCCAGGTGCCGGTGCACCTCCCGGTCAATCTCTGCGGCAACACCCTGAACGCGGTGGGCCTGCTGAACCCCGCTTTCGGCAACAGCTGTGCGAACAAGGGGGCCGCGCCGAAGCACTCACCGGCCTCCGGGGCGGGCGCGCGCAGCGAGACGGCCGGCTCGCCCGGAGCCGTCTCCGGCAACGATGTGCAGGCGCCGGTCGACCTCCCGCTCAACGCCGGCGGCAACAGCGTGGACATCGTCGGGGGCCTGAACCCGGTGTTCGGCAACCAGTCGGTGAACGGCCCGGTGGACAAGCCCGTCCACCCCGACCGGCCGGGCCGTCCGGCCACGCCCGCGCCGCCCGCGCCGCCCGTGCGTCAGCCGTCGGCCCCCGAGCCCGAGCCCGAGCGTCCCGCCCCGGGCAGGAACACCGTTCCGCACGCCCGTGCGCCCCAGACCCCGGCATCCGAGCGGACCGAGTCCTCCCTCGCCCACACGGGCGCCGACGCGACCCTGCCCGCCGTCGCCGGCAGCGCGGCCGCGGTGCTGGCCGGAGCGGTCCTCTACCGCCGCTTCCGCCCGGGCACGCGGGGCTGAGTCCTCCGCCCTTCGCCGAGGCGATCCGCAGGCCCCCGCCGAACGGGGGACCTGCGGCGCGCTCGGCCGGCGGACGGGCACGGGATTCCCCGAGGCGCCGGGCGCACGGCTCAGGAGCCGGTGCGAACCGCCTCGTCCCAGGCGTGGGGACTGCGGTAGTGGTTCTGGTGCCCTGCGGCGAGCACATGGCGCAGTTCTGCGAAGTGCTCGGTGTCCGCGGGGAGTTCCAGCCGGTCAAGGAGGGCCGACGCGGCGGCCGGCTCCAGGTCGCCGTGGACATCGTGATAGCTCGCCCGCAGACCTCCGAAGAGGGCCGAGTGCAGCGCGGGGAGCCGCACGGCGGTGCGGTACGCCGGCTCCTTCACCGGCCAGGGCACCGGGCCCGAACACTCCAGAACCCGACGGGCCCGGCGGAGCAGGGCTTCCGACGGTTCCGCCACCACTCGGTCGATGTCGTTGCCGAGCACCTCGGCGAAGGCCGTCGCGGCGGTACCGCGGTCCTCGAACCAGTCGACCCACAGCGAGTACGTCAGAGCCTCGGCGTCCCGGTCCGCCTCCAGACGCCGACGGTAGCCGCCCCACAGCGCGTCGGCCGGCAGGGGGCCCTCCGGGCCTCGGTCGGCGAACCGCATCTCACACGTCACCCAGTACGCGTCGAGGAGGTCCAGCAGCCCGAAGGCCAGCCGTACCTGGTCGGCCGCCCGCATGTCCTCGGTGAAGACGCCGCCGGCCCAGGACTGCGCCACCTGGTCGGCAGTGAGCAGCACGTCCGGTGCCTCGATGCTCACCCACCCGTCGCGCACCCGGCTGACGCCCTGATCCGCCAGCCAGCGTTGCGCCGCCTCCCATGCCTGCGTCTCCATCCGGGAAGTATGACAAGCCTCGCCGGACCCCGAAGGCACAGCACAGGACCGCGCCGTGCCGCGCCGCCGGACGAGTGCCCGCGGCCGTGCTCAGCCGCCGTGAAACCGCCGGTGCAGCGCGCGTACCTCCTCGACAAGCTCCGGAACCGGGCCCTCCACGGTGACGCCGGGCGCGATCTCGTGCACCGGCAGGGTCCGCACCGGCGGCGCCGGTACCCCCAACTCCTTCAGCCAGGAGGCGAGCTGGCCGGACGAGGCGATGTAGACGATCCGGCCGAGGCCGACCCAGGCGTGGGCGGCCGCGCACATCGGGCAGTGCTCACCGGAGGTGTAGACCGTGGCCGCCGCCCGCTCCTCGGGTGTCAGCCGGGCCGCCGACCAGCGGGCCGGCTCGAACTCGGGGTGCCGGGTGCGGTCGCCGCCCGCCACCCGGTTGTGGTCCTCGGCGAGCACCGAGCCGTCCCCGCCGACCAGCACCGACCCGAACGGCTCGTCCCCGGCCTCCAGCGCCTCGCCGGCCAGCTCGACACAGCGGCGCAGATACGGCAGCTCGCCCTCCTCGACCACGGCTCACGACTCCTCTGACGGCGGGATGATCTCCGGCGTGGCACAGCCTGGGCCGCACGGCGGGGTCCGGCGCCGTTAATTCCGTTGTGGGGCGCGGCAGCGGGATGCTGGAGTGGCCGTATGGATCATGCCGCGGTACTCGCCCTGTACGACCGGGACATGCGCGAAGGCGCCCGCCCCGAGAGCTCCGACGCCCGGGTGGAGCGGATCGGCGGTGTGGTCCGCCACGTCGGCGGCGAGGGCGGCTGGAACGGGGTCCTCTGGTCGGACCTGGACGGCACGGACGCCGACGCGGCGATCGCCGCCCAGATCGCCTACTTCACCGGGCGCGGCGCGGAGTTCGAGTGGAAGCACCACGGCCACGACCGGCCCGCGGACCTGGGACGACGGCTCGCGGACGCCGGGTTCACGGCCGAACCCGAGGAGACCCTGATGATCGGCGAGACGAGCGACCAGCTCGTCGACGCGCCGCCGCCGGAGGGCGTCCGTATCGTGCCGGTGACCGACCGGGCGGGCGTCGAGCTCATGGTCGCGGCCAACGAGAAGGCCTTCGGCCATGACGGCTCCTTCCTGCGGGACCTCGTGCTCGCCCGGCTCACCGCCGACCCCGACACGATCGTCGCCCTGGTCGCCCTCGCCGGGGACGAACCGGTGAGCTCGGCGCGGATGGAGCTCATCCCCGGCACCCGGTTCGCCGGTCTTTGGGGCGGCGGCACCGACCCGGCCTGGCGCGGCCGGGGCATCTACCGCGCCCTGATCGCCCACCGCGCCCGCGTCGCCGCCGAACGCGGCTACCGCTACCTTCAGGTCGACGCATCGGACCAGAGCCGGCCCATCCTCGAACGCCTCGGCTTCCACGCGCTCAGCACCACCACGCCGTACATCTACAAGCCGTAGCGGCTTCGGCGACAGGTTTCAGCCCAGCCCGAAAGCGTCCGCCAGCAGATCGATCTGGGCCGTGAGCAAAGTGGCCCCGTCGTGCCCCATGCCCTCGAACTGGCCGGACACCTCGAGGCCCGCGGCGCCGTGCATGTGCGTCCAGGCGAGCACACCGCCGGCCAGGGCGACGCCCTCCGCGCCGGCGGGCACCTGGGCACGCGCCCATGCCGCCACCGCCGTGTCCTTCGCGGCCCACTCCGTCATCTGGGCCACCACCGGCCGTACCGAGGCCGAAGGCTTCGCCTCCGCGAACGCCGGAAGGAACGGTCCGAGCACCGCACGGGCACTGTCCAGCGTGTCCGCCGGAGCGGTGTAACCGGGCACCGGAGTGCCCTGGATCAGCAGATAGCGGTGGGGCTCGGCCACGGCCCAGCTCCGGGAGGCCGCCGCCAGCGCCTGCAGCCGCGCACGGGGCGAGGTCTCCTCGGGCAGAGCCCCGGCCGCCGCCGCGACGGCCCCCGCCAGATCGGCGTACGCGTCCCGGATCAGGTCCGTCAGCAGCGCGTCCCGGCTGTCGAAGTACCGGTAGAGCGCCGGACCCGACAGGCCGACCTCCTTCGCGATCCGGGTCAGCGCCACGGCCCCCGTCCCGCCCTCGGCGAGCTGTCCGAGCGCGATGTCCTTGATCTCGGCCCGCGTCTGCTCGCGGTACCGCGCCCTCGGGCTCTGCGCACTGCCGGCCACCGGCGCTCCTCTCTCCTGCACGGCTCTCACCACGGCAGCCGTGTCCCTGGTGACACACCTTAACGAAGGTCCGGACCTCCCACGCTTGCTAGCTATCCTCGCAAGAGTTACAGTCTCTAACTGTTGCGACTGGCTGTCATGACCGGACGGCCGGAAAACCAGCGAGAGGACCTGCCATGTCTGCCGTCACCGGCGAGAACCGCACCCTGCACACCGTCCTCGGCTCCGGCCCCGCCGGTACCGCGCTCGCCCGCGAACTCGTCCGCCGGGGGCACGCCGTACGGCTCGTCGACCGCAAGGGCGAGGGCCCCGTGATCGAGGGGGCCGAGCGGTACGCGGCGGACGTCAGCACGCCGGAGGGCGCACGGGCGGCCGTGGCCGGCGCCGGAGTGGTGTACCACTGCGTCAACGTCGGCTATCACCTCCAGGTCGAGGCGATGCCCCGGATCCAGGAGGCCGTCCTCGGCGCGGTCGAGAGCTCCGGAGCACGGCTCGTCGTCCTCGACACGCTCTACCCGTACGGCGAGACCGGGGGAGCGGTGATGACCGAGGAGACCCCGTGGAGGGCGACGACCCGCAAGGGCCGGATGCGGGCCCGGCTGGACGAGAAGTACCTCGCCGCCCATCGTGAGGGCCGGGCCCGGGTGGTGCTCGGCCGCTCCGCCGACTTCGTCGGCCCCGGCGTGCTCAACTCCACCCTGGGGGGAGCGGTCTTCCCGGCCGCGCTCACCGGCGGAGAGGTGCTCGGCATCGGCGACATCGACCTGCCGCACAGCTACACGAGCATCCTGGACGTGGCGGCCGGCCTGGCCACCCTCGGCGAACACGCCGAGGGCGACGGACGGGTCTGGCACCTTCCGGCCGCGGCCGCCGTCAGCACCCGCGCGATACACGCGATGATCGAGCGACACCTCGGCGGCCCGCTGAACGTCCTCGTCGTCGAGGAGCCCCGCCCCTACGGCCCCTTCGACGAGCAGTTCATGGCCGAGTACGCCGAGATGTTCTACCAGCACACCGAACCCCAGATCATGGACTCCTCGGCCTTTGAGAAGGCCTTCGGCGTGACGCCGACATCGTTGGAGGAGACGGTGGCCGTGACGCTGACGTGGTACGAGGGGCTGCTCGGCGGGCGGTGAGGCGCGGGTGGTGAAGCGCGGGCGAGGCGGGCGCCCCGTCCTGGGCCGTCCGGGACGGGGCCTTCACCAGCCCTGCGCGCTCAGAGCCTGTGTCATGTCCCCGGCCGGGGACATGACACAGGCTCTCACCGTCGTGTCTTCGCCCGGTCCAGCGCCGTCACGCCGACCGCCGCGAGGCCGATCTGGATGAGCCACTCGATCCAGTCGACCCCCTTGGTGTCGGCCACGCCCAGCACCGCGGCGATGGCCGACCCGACCAGCGCGGCCGCGATGCCGACCGCGATCGTCCACAGCAGGCCGATGCGCTGGCGGCCCGGAACCGCGAGCCGTCCGAGCACACCGATGATGATGCCGATGAAGATGGCACTGATGAGGCCGTCGATCTCCATCTCCGCCCCTCCTTGATGAGAGCCCGTCGCCTGGCTTGTGCCCGCTGGGGGGTGGGGCATTCTGTTCCGGATCCGGCTTCTGACGTTTTCGCGCACGTTATTGCCCGCGTTTGATGTTCACAGGGCCGTCATGCCATGTACCTTTCAATAAGTCCACGCGTGTAGAACCCTTCTTGGCGAGGTCTACGCGCGCAGATCGACCGCCGCACCCGCCCTCTCCCCACCCCCTCACGGAGGTTCGCCGGATGCCCGGATCACAGAGACGTCCCCGGAAGGTCCCCACGCTCCTGGCCGGCTTCGGTCTGCTCGTCACCGGAGCAGCCCTTCAGGTCAGCGCCACCGCAACCCCCGCTCACGCGGCCACCCCCCACCGCATCCTGTTCGACAACGGCCACGCCGAGACGGCCGGCAACGCCGACTGGATCATCTCCACCAGTCAGCCCGACCCGCTCGGCGAGGACTCCTCGCCCTCCGTCGAGACCGACTGGACCGGCGCCATCTCGTCCTGGGGCGTGGCCCTGCAGAAGACGGGGGACTACAGCCTCAAGACCGCCACGAGCGCCCTCACCTACGGCGGCTCGTCCTCGACCGACCTGTCGAACTTCGACACGCTGGTCCTGCCGGAGCCCAACACGCTGTTCACCACCGCCGAGAAGACGGCGATCATGAACTTCGTGAAGAACGGCGGCGGCCTCTTCATGATCTCCGACCACACCGGCGCCGACCGCAACAACGACGGCGAGGACGCGGTCGAGATCCTCAACGACCTGATGACGAACAACAGCGTCGACTCGACCGACCCGTTCGGCTTCTCCGTCGACTCGCTCAGCATCAGCTCCGACTACCCCTCGGCCATCAGCGACAGCACCGACCCGGTGCTGCACGGCTCCTTCGGCACCGTCAGCAAGAGCCTCATCGCGAGCGGTACGACGGCCACTCTCAAGCCCGCCGACAACTCCAGCGTCAAAGGCCTGCTCTACCGCACCGGCTACTCCGGCAACACCGGGGCCTTCTTCGCCACCAGCACGTTCGGCAGCGGCCGGGTCGCCTTCTGGGGTGACAGCTCGCCCATCGACGACGACACCGGCCAGTCCGGCAACACGCTCTACGACGGCTGGAACGACTCCGGCGCCACCAACGCGGCCCTCGCCCTGAACGCCACCGAGTGGCTCGCCGGCGCGAGCGGCAGCGACGACGGCGGTGACGACGGCGGCGGCTCCGGCACCTGCACCGCCGCCCAGCTCCTCGGCAACAACGGCTTCGAGTCCGGCGCCGGCACCTGGAGCGCCACGAGCGGTGTCATCACCAACTCCTCCAGCGAGTCGGCCCGTACGGGCTCCTACTACGCCTGGCTCGACGGCTACGGATCGGCCCACACCGACACGCTCTCCCAGTCGGTGACCATCCCGTCCGGCTGCACCACGGCCACCCTCAGCTTCTATCTCCACATCGACACGGCGGAGACGACCACCAGTACGGCGTACGACACGCTGAAGGTCCAGGTGCTCAACAGCTCCGGGACGGTGCTGGGCACGCTGGCGACCTACTCCAACCTCAACGCCGCCAGCGGCTACACCCAGCGCAGCTTCAGCCTCGCGAGCTACGCCGGCCAGACCGTCACGCTCAAGTTCACCGGCACCGAGGGCTCCACGCTCCAGACGTCCTTCGTCATCGACGACACGGCGCTCAACGTGAGCTGACCCTTCGTACGACGGCCGGGGCCCGCACCGTGGGCCCCGGCCGTCGCCGTCCGCCTCCCGGCATTGACATGCAGGTAATTGCCTGCATAACGTGGGGTGTGCGATCGGGTGACGAGCCGGGCGCGGACCCGGCCATGGACAAGGTCTTCAAGGCGCTGGCCGACGACACGCGCAGACGCCTGCTGGACCGGCTGCGCGCGCGGAACGGCCAGACGCTGGGTGAACTGTGCGCGGATGTCGAGATGGCCCGGCAGTCGGTGACCCAGCACCTGGCCGTGCTGGAGGCCGCCAACCTGGTCGCGACGGTGCGCAGGGGGCGGGAGAAGCTCCACTACCTCAACCCCGTCCCGCTCCACGAGATCCAGGAGCGGTGGATCGACAGGTTCGAGCGCCCGCGGCTGCGCATGCTCTCCGACCTCAAGCGACGAGCCGAGGAAGCCATGACCGGCAAGCCCGCATTCGTCTACGTCACCTACATCGCCAGTACGCCCGAGAAGGTCTGGGACGCCCTCACCGACGCCGACCTCACCGCCGCCTACTGGGGACACGGCAACGTCTCCGACTGGCGGCCGGGCTCCCGCTGGGAACACGTGCGCACCGACGGCTCCGGCATCGCCGACGTCGTCGGCACCGTCGTCGAGAGCGACCGTCCGAACCGGCTGGTCGCCACCTGGGCCGCGCCGGACGAGGCGGACCGCCCGGACCGGCACTCCCGGGTCACGTTCGACATCCGGCGTCACGCCGACATCGTCCGCCTCACCGTGACCCATGAGGACCTCAACGACGAGGGCGAGCTCTCCGACGTCTCGGACGGCTGGCCGGCGGTGCTGTCCAACCTCAAGTCGCTCCTGGAGACCGGCAGCCCGCTGCCCCAGGAGCCCTGGTCGGCGCCGGGGGCGTGAGCGGCGCGACGCGGCCCGGCCGACCCGTATGACACGGGCCGGCCGGGCCGCCTTTCCGGTTCGGGGGGCGGGGGTTACGGCTTCGGGGCGCTCCTCGCCGCCGTGAAGGCGCACATCATCCCCAGGATCACCGCCAGGGCGCCGATGATGATGTTGTTGACCACGACGCCGGCGTCCGGGCTGTCCCCGACGACCCACGGAGCGATGATCATCCACACGCCGAGCGCGCACATGGCCCAGCTCAGGCCGTACATACGGCCCGGAGCGGCGGTGAAGCCGAGGGCCAGCAGGCCGATCGCGATGCCCACGACCAGGTTGTGGGTCATGAGGTCGGGCTGGCTGGTGGTGTAGTGGAGCACCCACGGTGACACCGCGCAGTACAGACCGAGCAGGAACACCGGTCCGTCCACGAGTGCCACGTCACGGCCGTCACCGATCACGGCCTCGTAGCGTGCCCGCATCTCGGATACGTCGGGGTGGGTCGATATGTCACTTCTGTGTGGCGAGACGTTGGCCATTACTCGTCTCCTTCGACTGCAGGCCTGACCGCGTCTGGTGCGGTGTGCGGTAAGCGCCGCGCACACACATTCTGCGCTTATTCCATCTTTATGTGTAGAGGTCGGCCTGTGTGTGCAGAGGGCTGAGGCGGGGATCGCCCAGGGAGTACCGACGCTCCCCGGGATGTTCAGTCGTGGCCGCGCGCCCGCCTGAAGCGGGCCAGCCCGTCGGCGAGGTCGACGGCCGGATCCGGGTAGTCGAGCGCCGCCCGGTCCGGGCCGCGCAGCTTCCACGGTTCGTGCACCGCCGGACCCTCCGGGTCCGCCGGCTCGGGCACCCAGCACCGTACGTACGCCGACGTACAGCGTCTTGGTGAGGAAACTCGCCGCCGACAGCCGCTCCCGGTTGTGCATCCAGCCCTCGTGCCGCAGCTGCCGCATCGCCGCGTCCACCACCGGGTCGCCGGTACGGCCCTCCCGCCACGCCTCCACGTCCTCGCCGGCCGTGCGCTCCGTACGCCACCGGTCGTGCCGGGTGCGGTAGTCCGCCACCGCGGCGGCCGGCCGGGCGGCCGGCACCTGGCGGTGGAAGTCGCGCCAGGCGACCCGCCGTACGAACGCCTCGGCGCCCGGCCCGCCCACGGCGCGCGCCCGGTGCACCAGCTCGACGGGGGGAGAGGGTGCCGAAGTGCAGATGCGGCGAGAGCCGGGAGGTCGCGTCCCCGGCCAGGTCGTCGTGCCGGTCCTCGTACGAGGCGACGCCCGAGCGCAGCCAGGCGGTCAGCCGTTCCCGGCCGCCCCGTACCACCCGCGGCGCGCCGCGCACTTCCCTGAGCCGCTGCCGCGACCAATGCCCGCAGTACGGCGTGAAGACCGCGAAGTGGTCCGAGGGGCCCGGGGCCAGCACACCGGGGTCCACCACCGTCGTCACCGTGCCGTGCACGTACAGACGGACGCCCTCCGTCTCCAGGGCGTGCCGCAGCCGCTCCTCACGGCGCTGCGCGTACGCGCCCCGTCCGCCGCCAGCTGGACCTCGTCGGCCCCCGCCTCGGTGGCCACCTGGTGCACCTCCTCCACGGATCCCCGGACCGCACCACCAGCCGGCCGCCCCGCCGGCGCAGGCCCGCGTCGAGATCAGCGCAGACAGTCGGCGAGGAACGCCAGCCGGTTGGGCGCGGCGAACCCCGCGCCGTCCACCGCCCGGTCGCGCACGAACAGCGGAACCACCTCACGTGGCCCGTCGAGCGCCGCGCGCAGCGGAGGGTGGTCGTGCAGCCGCAGGTCGGAGGTGAACAGGACGACCGAGACGTTCATGGGACGGGTTCCGGGGCACTCAGGGCGTCGAGATGTACGCGGCGTGACTCCGCCGTCTGGCCTTGGACCAGGAGGAACAGGGCTTCCCTTGCCAGTCTCTGTGCCCTGTTCGTCAGGAGTATCGCGCGGCCTCCTCCCGCCACCACGGCCGCCGTGGTCGCTGTCCGCATCAGTTCGTAGGCCTGGGTCCGCAGGGCCAGGCGGTCTTCGAGGTGCTCGTGGGGCCGCGCCTCGTCGGACAGGGCGTAGGCCTGGTCGCGCACCTTCCTGACGCGGGGGCGCAGGCGGGCGGCCGTCTCGTCGTCCGACACGTCCAGCAGGTCCAGTGCCGCCTCCGTGATACCGAAGACCGCCGGATTGGCGTTCACCGTCCTGAGGCGGTCCGTCGCCGACCAGCGCTCGTGCGGGGTGCGCAGGGCCACAGCTTCGTCCGGGAGCCACAAGCCGTCCAATTCCAGGGACACCGTGCGGGCCGCCGTGAGCGCGGCCAGGTGGAGCGGGGCGGACGCCCGCAGGCCCGGCTGGTCCCGGGCCTGTGTGAAGGCGAACAGGGCCTCGTCGGCGTCCGTGACCCCGGCGAGGAGCATCACGTCGTTCAGTCCCCAGCCGGTGTACCACGGGACCCTGCCGTCGAAGCGCCAGCCGCCCCGCTCGCGGGTGGCGTGGACGGGGATCCGGGGGTGGGCGCGCAGATGGGCGTACGCCACCCCGGACAGCAGTTCGCCGGTCGCCAGCCGGCCCAGCAGGCGCTCCCGCACCGCGCCCTCGCTCTTCGCCAGGGTCAGCACCGGCGTGTGGTGCTGCGTCTGCACGAACCAGGTCGAGCAGCAGGCCCCGGCCAGGATCTCCGCCGTCTCCCGCACCACCGCGCCGGGTGCCTCGGCGCCGCCGTACGCCTTCGGCGCGTTGAGTCCCAGCAGGCCCGAGCGTCTGATCTCCGCCAGATGGCCCACCGGCACCTCCCCCTGGTCGACCTGTTCGGCGTGCGGGGCGAGCAGGCCGTCGGCGAGGCGGCGGGCGCGGACGACGAGGGGGTGCGGTGCGGTCATGGGCAGGATTCTTTCCCGTGTCGGGGTGTGAGGTGTCGATCCGGGGGACTGCCGTTCGTGTAGGAGGTGAGAGAACGGCTTAAGGGCACGAAGCCAAGGAGGACGTCATGAAGCACTACCTGCTCAGCGTGGTCCAGCCGACCGGCGGTCAGCCGCCCGCCCCCGACGAGCTGGCCGAGATCATGCGCCGGGTGGAGGCGTACAACGACGAGCTGCGCGCCGCCGGGGCATGGGTCTTCGCCGGTGGTCTGAACGGCCCCGAGACGGCCACCGTGCTGCGGCCGAAGGACGGTGATGTGCTCATCACCGACGGGCCGTACGCCGAGGGCAAGGAGTATCTCGGCGGGCTGTGCCTGATCCGGGCCGCCGACCTCGACGAGGCACTGGAGTGGGGCCGCAAGGCCGCCCTGGCCATCACCCTTCCCATCGAGGTGCGTCCGTTCGCGGACCTGCACTGAAACCTGACCCATGGGTGACACCGTCGACGTCGAGGCTGTCTTCCGCGCGGAGTACGGCCGGGCCGTCGCCGTCCTGGTCCGCCGGCTGGGCGACATCGACCTCGCCGAGGAGGCGGTCCAGGACGCCTTCGCCACGGCCCTCGCCCGCTGGCCGGAGACCGGGCCACCGCCCAGCCCGGCCGGGTGGATCATCACCACCGCCCGCAACCGGGCCGTCGACCGGCTGCGCCGCGAGGCCGGCCGGGACGCCCGGCACGCCGAGGCGGCCCGGCTGTACGACGCCCAGGACACGCCCGTGGAGGAGGGGCCCGTGCGTGACGACCGGCTCCGTCTGATCTTCACCTGCTGCCACCCCGCGCTCGCCCCGCAGGCGCGGGTCGCCCTCACCCTGCGGCTGCTCGGCGGTCTGACCACCGCCCAGATCGCCCGCGCGTTCCTCGTCCCCGAACCGACGATGGCCCAGCGTCTGGTCCGCGCCAAGGCGAAGATCCGCGACGCCCGCATCCCGTACCGGGTGCCTCGCGACGCCGACCTCCCCGACCGGCTGGGCGGCGTGCTCGCCGTCGTCTACCTGATCTTCAACCAGGGGTACGAGGGTGACCCCGGCCTGTGTGCGGAGGCGCTGCGTCTCGGCCGGCTGCTCGGCGAGCTGATGCCGGACGAGCCCGAGGTCACCGGGCTGCTCGCGCTGATGCTGCTCGTCGACTCGCGCCGGGACGCTCGCCAGGACGCCGACGGCACGCTCGTACCGCTGCCCGAGCAGGACCGTGCCCGCTGGGACCCGGCGCCGATCGCCGAGGGACAGGAGCTCGTCCGCCGCTGTCTGCGCCGCGACCGGCCGGGGCCGTACCAGATCCAGGCCGCCATCCAGGCGGTCCACAGCGACGCGCCGACGCCCGGGGCCACCGACTGGGGACAGATCCTGAGGCTGTACGACCAGCTCATGGTGGTGGCGCCGAGCCCGGTGGCGGCCCTGAACCGGGCCGTCGCGGTCGCCGAGACGCGTGGCCCGAGGCCCGCCCTCGACCTGCTGGACGCGCTCGACCTCGACGGCTACCACGTCTTCCACGCCGTCCGGGCCGACCTGTTGCGTCGCCTCGACCACGGCGCCGAGGCGGTCCAGGCCTACGCATCCGCCCTCGCGCTGGCCGAGAACCCGGCCGAGCGCGCGTACCTGGAGAAGCGGCTGCGCGCTTGTCGCGGAACGTAGAGGTTTGCCCGGGGGCGCAACTCCGCCTCAACCGTCATGGTGATCGTGAAATCGTGAAGAGGACATCGAAGGGGCATCAACGGGACGAAATGGTCCAGGAAGGGGCAGCAATGGCACCGGTGTAGTCCGGAATGGCACGGTCCGTAGTCCGAAGCGGCCAATTCCACCGGACTTTCGAATCCGGCATGCACGAAACGCCGGTGCCGAACGCCGTGGGGGCAGAAGGTGTAACCGTCGCCTTCCGGGGCTCAGGAGCCCCGCACGCCCAGCGGAAGGACCGAAGGGTCCGTGAACGACCAGTTCGAACAGCTCGCCCGGGACGTGGCGTTGTCCCTGCTCGCCCTCCGGGTCTTCGGACCCGCCGCCGTCACGCTCGCGCGCCGGGTCGTCGCCGCACTCGTGCGGGTGGGCGTCCGGGAGATGGACCACCGGCTCCCGGGAGGCGATCGGTGACCCAGGAGGAGCTGCGACCCACCGGAAACCCCCGGGCGCCGGAGAAACTGCCGCTGGACTTCAGCGCCTTCCACCAGACGCAGCGCCCGCGCTATGTCCGCGAGGCCGAGCGCTGTCTGCGCTGCCGGGCGGACGCCGAGGAGGCCGTGGACGAGGCGTTCGTCCAACTGGCCCGGGAGTGGCCGCAGATACTGCGCACCGCGAACCCCGCGGCCTACGCCTGGCGGGTCATGAAGAACCGGGTCGTCGACCACGCCCGGGCCCGGGGCCGGCGCGCCACCCTCATGGACACCGCCGTCTTCGAGACCGTGACGCTGCAGGGAGCCGAGGACGCCTTCGAGGTGATCGAGCAGAACCTGCGGCTGTTCCACGCGATCTCCGCCCTGCCCGAGCGGCAGCAGGACGTCATCCGGCTGCGCTACTGCGAGGGCTACAGCACCGCCGACGTGGCGGACCAACTTGGCATCACCGAGGCCGGGGTGCGCTCCACCGAGCGCTACGCCAAACGCCGTCTGCGGGAGATCTACACATCGTGCGCCGAGGAGGAGGCGGAGCGTTCATGACCTTCGACACCGTGAGCGACCTCGACACCCTGCTGGCCGGGGTGCGACTCGTGCCCACGGCGCCCTACCGCCGCGCCGACATAGAGGCCGCCGAGGCCCGGATAGCCGCCCGGGTCGCGGCCGGGCCCGCCGAGGAGACCGGCACCCGCACCCCCGCCCACCGGTCCCCGAAAACACACCCGGCGGCCCGGGATCTGCGGGCCCTGTGCGAGGCGCTGCTGACCCGCACCGGCGCCCTGCGCGGCCTCGGCGCCTTCGCCGGCAGCGCGCTGCCGGAGCCGTCCGGCGCGAGGATCCTCGGCGGCCTCCTCCACCTGGCCGGCTGCGAGGACAGCGCCCGCTTCTGGTGGCAGTACGGCGCCGGCGCCGGCGACACGGTGTCCTCGTACTGCCTCTACCTCCACCACCGGTCGCTCGGCGAGGACGAGGAGGCGGACTGGTGGCTCAGCCACACGGAGATCACCCCCGCCACCCTGAGCCGGGAGGCCACCGAGGTGGAGATCGCCACGGCCCTGCACGTGCTGCGTGGGCTGCGGCGCGGCCGCCGGGGACTGCCCAAGGCGCTGCGCGCGCTCGTGGAGTACGTGCCGGCGGTGGTCGGCTTCGTCGACGACGACCTGGAACTCCCGCTCCCGGACGGCGATCTCGCCGACCTCGTGGAGGAGATCGTCGCCCACGGCACCCCGCCCGCCGGGGAGCGGCGGTGCGCGCGGTCCCGCCCGCTGCTCGAACGCCGCGAGTCGGCCGTGCACACGGTGTCCTCGGCCACCCCCTGGACGTCCCGGCACTGGAGCCGGGACGTCCAGGAGGCCCTGCGCAAGTGCGAGGAGACGATGGCCTGTTGACGGCCGTCCCCAACAGGTGCCGGTGTCCGCGGTGCGTGCGAGACTGCGCCGATGAGCAGTGCAGCGATCACCGCGGACGCCGCGGGCACCTGGACCATCGGCGACCTCACGGTCAACCGCGTCGGCTTCGGCGCCATGCGGCTGACCGGCAGCGCCGCCTTCCACCACGGCACCCCGAGCGACCGCGACCGCTCGATCGCCGTGCTGCGCCGGGCCGTCGAACTCGGCGTCGA
Organism: Streptomyces sp. T028; assembly: GCF_048159505.1. NCBI lineage: Bacteria > Bacillati > Actinomycetota > Actinomycetes > Kitasatosporales > Streptomycetaceae > Streptomyces > Streptomyces sp. T028. Next base: position 52,441 of record NZ_JBLRVZ010000026.1, on the reverse strand, counting down.
CCACATCGACACCGCCGCCTTCTACTTCTCCTCCCTCCGCTCCGCCAACGAACTCATCAACAGCGCGCTCTCCCCGTACCCGGACGACCTGCTCATCGCCACGAAGGTCGGCCCGTTCCGGACCTGGGCGGGGGAGTGGGGCACCGCGGCCCGCCCCGACGATCTGCGCGGCCATGTCGAGGAGAACCTGCGCCAGCTCGGCCGCGACCACCTCGACCTCGTCCATCTGCGCCGGATGCGCCAGGACTCGATCGCCGAGCACTTCGGGGCGCTCGCCGACCTGCGCAAGGCCGGTCTGATCCGGCACCTCGGCATCTCCGACGTCGAACCCCGTCACCTCGCCGAGGCGCAGGCCATCGCCCCGGTGGTGAGCGTGCAGAACCGCCACGGCCTCGGTGCCGCCACGCCCGCCACCGAGGAACTCCTCGCCGCCTGCCGGGACCAGGGCATCGCCTTCGTCCCGTTCTTCGCCATCGCCGGCGACGGCGGAGCCCTCGGCGCGACCACCGCCCATGACGAGGCCGTCCTCGCCGTGGCCCGCGCCCACGACAGCACCCCCGCCCAGATCCGCCTCGCCTGGAGCCTCGCGCAGGGCCCCCATGTCCTCGCCATCCCCGGCACCGGCAACCCCGACCACCTCACCGAGAACATCGCCGCGGGCGCCCTGCGCCTCACCACCGGGGAACTGGACCGTCTGAACACGGTCCACCGGCAAAACGCGTGACTCCATGTCCGGCGCCCGCCCGGCCCGCGAGCCGGTGACGACGCCCGCTCCCTCCACCCGTCTATTCCACCCACACCCCGTCCCGCATCACATGCCGCCGGGGCAGCTCCCGCGCCTCGCACCACGCCTGCACCTTCACCGGCCGCACCCGGAAGAAGGCGTACGACGCGCTGTCCCGGCGCGGATCCCACCCCGTCTTCGTCAGGAACGCCTCGGCGGCCTCGTCCGGGACCTCGTCGGAGGTGTACGTCACCGCCTCCCCGTCGATGAGCACCACGTCCCGGGTGTCGCCCAACGCCAGCCGGGTCCGCCCGCCGGTCCGCAGATTGCGGCCGGTGGGATTGGTGAGCCGGGTGGACAGCCACACGTACGTCCCGTCCCAGACGAACCACAGGGCGACGAGACACGGCATGCCCTTCGCGTCCGCCGTGGCGACCCAGATGTCGATCTCCCGTTCCAGCCGTGCCAGAACGTCCTGCCTGCGCTGCCGGGGCCCGCGAACCGGCTCAGTGATCTTCATGCCCGGACCGTAACGAGGTCGACACGCCCGCCGCCTCCGGCCATGGTCCCGTCCGCACCTCGGACCGGCGGCCTAGGGCGTGTTTCGAAAGTCCCTCCCCCAGAGGGGGTGCCCCCAGCCCGGCGACGCCTGGCACGCACGCTCGCCGCGTTGTCGGGATCACCCCGATACATCCAGTATCGGGGCGACCCTCCGCCTTGCGATCGCACGCACCAGACGCCGCCGGGCCCGCCCTACGGGCGGACGACGCTACTTTCGAAACACGCCCTAGGGCCTGGCGGTTGGATCATGTCGCAGACGCGGCCGAACAGCCCCGTCACTATCCTGCGACCTGATCCAAACGCCAGGCCCTGGTCCGCGAAAGCGACTGGCGTCCGCGTAGTTTTACGTATAACCTCTCCCGTCAATCGCCCCTGCCGCCCGCCTCCCGAAAGGTCCCGATGTCCCGCATCGCCCTGGTCACTCTCGTAGTCGACGACTACGACGAGGCGATCCGCTTCTACGCCGACGCGCTCGGCTTCCGGCTCGCCGAGGACGCGCCCCGGCCCGACGGCTCCCGCTGGGTCGTCGTACGGCCGGGCGACGGCCAGGACGGCACCGGGCTGCTGCTCGCCCGGGCCAAGGGTGACGGCCAGCGCGACCGGATCGGCGACCAGACCGGCGGCCGGGTCGGCTTCTTCCTGCACACCGAGGACTTCGCCCGTGACCACGCCCGGATGCTCGCCGCCGGCGTGACCTTCCTGGAGGAGCCCCGTCACGAGCCGTACGGCTCCGTCGTCGTCTTCCAGGACCTGTACGGCAACCGCTGGGACCTGCTCCAGCCCGCCGACTGATCCTCCTCCCGTACCCCGTACCCCGTACCGCCCCGCCCAAGGAAAGACCCGCCATGACCGCTACGCGCGTAGACGCCGATGTGATCCGTCGCCTCCCCAAGGCCGTCCTGCACGACCACCTCGACGGCGGCCTGCGCCCCGCCACCGTCGTCGAGCTCGCCGCAGAGATCGGCCACACCCTGCCGACGACCGACCCCGACGAGCTGGCCGCCTGGTACTTCGAGGCCGCCAACTCCGGCGACCTGGTGCGCTACATAGCCACCTTCGAGCACACCCTCGCCGTGATGCAGACCCGCGAGGGCCTGCTGCGCGTCGCCGAGGAGTACGTCCTCGACCTCGCCGCCGACGGCGTCGTCTACGCCGAGGTGCGCTACGCGCCCGAACTGAACGTCAAGGGCGGACTGACGCTGAACGAGGTCGTGGAGACCGTGCAGGAGGGGCTCGCGGCCGGAATGGCGAAGGCCGCGGCGGCCGGCACCCCCGTCCGCGTCGGCACCCTGCTCTGCGGCATGCGGATGTTCGACCGTGTCCGCGAGGCCGCCGACCTGGCCGTCGCCTTCCGCGACGCCGGTGTCGTCGGCTTCGACATCGCCGGCGCCGAGGACGGCTTCCCGGCCGCCGACCACCTCGACGCCTTCGAGCACCTGCGCCGCGAGAGCGTCCCCTTCACCATCCACGCCGGTGAGGCCCACGGCCTGCCCAGCATCCACCAGGCCCTCCAGGTCTGCGGCGCCCAGCGCCTCGGGCACGGCGTACGCATCACCGAGGACATCGTGGACGGCAAGCTCGGCCGGCTGGCCGGATGGGTGCGCGACAGGCGTGTCGCCCTGGAGATGTGCCCGACGTCCAACCTCCAGACCGGCTGCGCCACCTCCATCGCCGAGCACCCGATCACCGCGCTGAAGGACCTCGGCTTCCGCGTCACCCTCAACACCGACAACCGTCTGGTCTCCGGCACCACCATGACCCGCGAGATGTCGCTGCTCGTCGAGGAGGCCGGCTGGGGCGTCGAGGACCTGCGCACGGTCACGGTGAACGCCCTGAAGAGCGCGTTCATCCCGTTCGACGAGCGCCGGGCCCTCATCGAGGACATTGTCCTGCCGGGTTACGCGGCCGTGCTCTGAAGCAGCCCGCGCACATAGGCGGCCTGTCCGACGTGCTGCAGATCGTCGGACAGGACGCTGACCAGCCGTACGCCCAGCGTGACCGGCGGGTCCCAGCGCACGTCCACGACCCGTTCGAGATCCGCCGCCGTCAGCGCGCGCAGCGCCTTGTGGCTCTGCTCGTGCACGGCGTCGTGGTACCCGGTCAGCAGGTCGGGGTCGGCGACCCGCACCTTCGCCACCTTCGCCGGGCTGTGTCCGTACCCGGTGTCATGGCGCGGCAGGTCCAGCCCGAACCGTTTCTCCCAGTTGTCGGCCCCGCCCCACCACACCTGGTCGAGGTCGAAGGCGTCGGCGATGTGGTCGTCCTGGACCCGGGTGAGATGCCAGACGAGCCAGGCGATCGAGTTGGTCCCCGGGGCGGGCAGGGCGTTGAGGGCGTCGGGGTCGAGACCCTCGACGGTGGCGTGGACTTCTTCCCGGATGCGGTTGTACCCGTCGATGAGGATGTCCTTCGCATGCATGACTCCACCATCGCGCAGCCCGCGCCCGCCCGCCGCTTCTTCGACCCCCTTCACGGGGGCTCCGGACCGGTGGCCGCCGTTCGGATCACCCGACGCGGCCCTTGAGGTGATTGCCGTACGCCCCGCGAGCCGGGCGACCACCGCACGGGTACGGCATCCACGACGTCCGGCAGGGGCCGGACCCGGAACCCCGTGAGGAGCTCGGCGATGTACGCAGCGGTGCGGCGGTACGAGGGCGTGACCGATCCGGCGGAGGCGGGACGGCTCGTGGACGAGGGGTTCGTGCCGCTCATGCGCGAGGTCCCCGGCTTCGTGGCCTACTACTGGCTCGACGCGGGGGACGGGGTGATGGTCTCGACCAGCGTCTTCCAGGACCGGGCCGGCGCCGAGGAGTCGATCGCGAGAGCGGCGGACTTCGTACGGGACCACCTCGCGGCGCTCCTCCCCAACCCTCCCCAGGTCACGGCGGGCGAGGTGGTGGCCCACGCCTGACCGGGTCACGCCTCCCCGGCCTCCAGCAGGGCCATGAGGGCCCGGGCCGCCGGGCTCGTCGCGTCGGGGGACGGCAGCAGGGCGACCGTCTCGTAGACCGCCTCGCCGGTGCCCTTCAGTGGCAGCCCGGTCAGCGCCTCGCGCTTGTTCCGGAAGTGCCTCGGTACGACGGCCACCCCGAGGTTCTCGCCCACCAGGTCCAGCAGACTGTGCACGTCGTTGACCTCCAGCGGAACCGTGCGGCGCACCCCCGCGTCCGCGAAGGCGGAGTCGGTGGCCCGGCGCGGCCCCCAGTCCGGGTGGAAGTCGACGAACACCTCACCCGCGATGTCCTCCGGGACGAGAGGGGCGGCCGCCCGGGTGAGGGGGTGGTCGGGATGGCACAGCACGTACATCGGCTCGGTGGCCAGCGGTACGCAGCGCAGCTGGTCGGAGTCGGCCTGGGTGCGGTAGGCGAAGGCGAGGTCGAGCCGTCCCGCCGCCACCTCCTCGCCGAGCGCCCCCGAGCCGGTCTGCCGCAGCCGGATCTCCACCTCCGGATGCCGCCGCCGGAACGCGGCCAGCAGCCCCGCCACATCCACCCCCGCGATGCACTGCTCGGTGCCCACGGAGAGCGTCCCGCGCACCACGCCCTGCACCGCGGCCACCGCCTCGTGCGCGGCCCTCACCTGCGCCAGGATCCGCTCCGCCTCCGCCAGCAGCGCCCGCCCCGCCTCCGTCAGCGTCACCCGTCGGGTCGTCCGCACGAACAGCGGCGCCCGCAGCTCGCGCTCCAGCGCCCGGATCGACGCCGACAGGCCCGACTGGGACACCATCAGCCGCTCGGCGGCCCGGGTGAAGTGCTGGTCCTCGGCGACCGCGACGAAATGCTGGAGATGGCGCAGTTCCATGATTGAGAAGCCTAGCCGCACAATTCCATCGGATTCTTCTGTTGGACCGCTGCACGGCGCTCGGGAACAGTGGACCCGGAAGATCGTCGGCCAACCCCGGATGGAGTCGCGTTGTACACCGCACACCCCGACCGCTACGCGGACATGCCCTACCGGCGCACCGGACGCAGCGGCCTGAAGCTCCCCGCGCTGTCGCTCGGACTGTGGCACAACTTCGGCCCGGACCGCCCGGCCGAGACCCAGCGGGCCATCCTGCGCCGCGCCTTCGACCTCGGCGTCACCCACTTCGACCTGGCCAACAACTACGGCCCGCCGCCCGGCGCCGCCGAGTCCGCGCTCGGTCACTTCCTGAAGACGGACTTCGCGTCCTACCGGGACGAGCTGGTGATCTCCACCAAGGCCGGCTACCTGATGTGGCCCGGCCCGTACGGCGAGTGGGGCTCGCGCAAGTACCTGCTGTCGTCGCTCGACCAGAGCCTCACCCGGATGGGCCTGGACTACGTCGACGTCTTCTACTCGCACCGCCCCGACCCGGAGACTCCCCTGGAGGAGACGATGGGCGCCCTGCACTCCGCCGTCCAGCAGGGCAAGGCCCTCTACGTGGGCGTCTCCAACTACTCCGCGGAGCAGACCCGCGAGGCCGCCCGCATCCTCGGTGAGCTGGGCACCCCGCTCCTCATCCACCAGCCCCGCTACTCGATGCTCGACCGGCGCCCGGAGAGCGAGGGCCTGCTCGACGCCCTGGACGAGCTCCAGGTCGGCTCGATCGTCTTCTCCCCGCTGGAGCAGGGCGTGCTCACCTCCCGCTACCTCGACGGCATCCCGGAGGACTCGCGCGCGGCGAGCGACAGCCCGTTCCTGAACTCCGACGCGCTCACCGACGACCTCGTCGGCAAGCTGCGCGCCCTCGACGACATCGCCAAGTCCCGCGGGCAGTCCCTGGCCCAGCTCGCCCTGGCCTGGGTGCTGCGCGGCGGCCGGGTCACGTCCGCGCTGGTCGGCGCGAGCAGCGCCCGCCAGATCGAGGACAGCGTCGGCGCGCTGGCCAACCTCGACTTCGAGGACGGTGAACTGGCCCGCATCGACGCGGTGATCAACGGCTGAGCCGCTCGTCTCCATCATTCCTCCCCTTGCGGTGGCCCCGCTTCCTGTAGGCCACCGCAAGAGGAGGAACTCATCGTCGGCCAGGGCGCTATCCGGCCACCCGCGCCGAATTCGCCGTGTCATCGGCCGGTTACCAGGCGAAACGGACCGCAGGTGAGCGGAGGGGGCGGATCCACTGCCGGATTTCGGCCAGGAGTGGCGGCGAATATGCCAAGAGACTGGCCGGAAAGTCATGGTGACAGTGTTTTAGAAGTGAACATACTCGAACGTCAGGGGCACTCCGCCCCACAGGAGCCGCACGGAAAGCGAGGCAGGGCCGGCATACGAGCACTCGGGGGAGTGGAGACATGCACGACGAATTCCTGTGCCATGTCACGGCGTACGGATACTGCGACGGCCGCCGCATCGGCGTACCGCTCGGGACGTACCGCGCGCCGACGCTGGCGCTCGCGCTGTGGTGGTTACGGGACCGTGCGTCATGGATGGCCGAGCGCCTCGATCCGCAACCCGACAGCTCGCACGTCCCGCCCGGCGCCCTCGTACCGGTCGCCGACACCGTCGCCGACGTGCCCGCCCTGCTGCGCTCCTGGTGCGCCGACGTGGACCAGCAGGAGCTGGTGGCCGACGAGTTGGCCGGCGGACGGCTGGTGCGGGTCGCCGTCAGCGACGACACCACCGAGTACGAACTGCTCGCCGAGTCCGTGGACGCGCTGCGCATGCAGCGCACGGTCCCGGCGCTCGTCCTCCCCGTCGGCTGAACCCCTCCCCGAGGCCGCACACCACTGGGCGCCCACAGGTGCGAATCGATAGAATTCCGGCATGGTGGAGCGGCCTGTCGCCCCGACTGCGCCCGAACTCGTGCTGGAGACCGAGACGGGCTCCACGGTGATGGTCCCCGGCCACGCCTACTACGTCGGCCGGGATCCCCTCAGCGACATCGTCATCGACGACCCCCGGGTCTCCTGGCACCACGCCGTCCTGCGGCCCGACGGCGACCACTGGACCCTCACCGACGAGAACAGCACCAACGGCACCTGGTCCGAGGGCCGCCGTGTGCGGGAGCTCGGCGTCGGCCCCGGCAGTGTGATCCGCTTCGGCAGCGCGGCCGACGGCCCCTGCGCCGTCCTGGCGAGCCGGCCGCCACCGGCCCCCGAACGCCCCTCGGCGGTCTCCATGCCCGGCCAGACCGGCACCTTCCGCCGGCCCACCTCCGTACGGCCCCTGCCCACCCGGACCGTGCGCATCGGCCGCGCCTCCGACAACGACCTGGTCATCGACGACCTGGTCGTCTCACGCCGCCACGCCGAACTGCACGCCCTGCCCGACGGCGGCTACGAGATCGCCGACCTCGACAGCCACAACGGCACCTACCTCAACGGCTTCCCCGTCTCCCGCGCCCCGATCGGCCCCGGTGACATCGTCGGCATCGGCCACTCGGCGTTCTGCCTGGTCGGCGACGAACTGCAGGAGTACGTCGACACCGGCGAGGTCTCCCTCGACGTCCAGGACCTCACGGTCGCCGTCGACCGCGGCCGCAAGACCCTCCTCGACCACGTCTCGTTCCCGGTGGGGGAGAAGTGCCTGCTCGCCGTCGTCGGTCCGAGCGGCGCCGGGAAGTCCACCCTGCTGAACGCGCTCACCGGCCAGCGCCCCGCCGACCACGGCACGGTCGTCTACGACGGCCGCGACCTCTACCACGACTACGCCGAACTGCGTCAGCGCATCGGCCTCGTCCCGCAGGACGACATCCTGCACGCCCAGCTCACCGTCCGGTCCGCCCTCGCCTACGCCGCCGAACTGCGCTTCCCGCAGGACACCGCCAAGGCCGAGCGCCGGGAACGGGTCACGGAGGTCATCCGCGAACTGGGCCTCGAACAGCGCGCAGAGCAGCCGGTGCACAGCCTCTCCGGCGGCCAGCGCAAACGGGTCAGCGTGGCGCTGGAGTTGCTCACCAAACCGTCCCTGCTCTTCCTCGACGAACCGACCTCCGGCCTCGACCCCGGCATGGACCGCTCGGTGATGCACATGCTGCGCGGCCTCGCCGACGACGGCCGCACCGTCATCGTCGTCACCCACAGCGTCCTCAGCCTCGACGTCTGCGACCGCCTCCTGGTCCTCGCCCCCGGCGGCCGGATCGCCTACTACGGACCGCCCGGGGAAGCCCTCGGCTTCTTCGGCTTCACCCAGTGGCCCGAGGCCTTCGAGGCCTTCGAACGGGACCAGGACCGCGACTGGGCCGGACAGTACCGCGACTCCTCGTTCCACCACCGGTACGTCGTCAACTCCACCGCCCAGCCGCGCCTGCCCCGCGAGGGCCCGGTCATCCTGCTGCCGCCGCCCCGGCCCCGCAGCCGCGCCGCCCAGCTCGGCACCCTCGTGCGCCGGTACACGGCCGCGCTCGGCGCCGACCGCACCTTCCTGGCCATCATGGTCGCCCTGCCGTTCGTGATGGGCGCCATGGCCCGCGCCCTCGCCGGCGGCGAACTCACCCGGGACACCGCCATGAACGCGCTGCTGATCCTGTGCGTCGGCGGCGTCCTCACCGGCGCGGCCAACGCCGTGCGCGAACTCGTCAAGGAACGCGTCATCTACCGGCGGGAGCGGGCCGTCGGCCTGTCCAGATCGGCGTACCTGATGTCCAAGGTCGTCGTCCTCGGCACCGTCACCGTCGTCCAGGCGGTCGTCCTCACCCTCGTGGCGCTACTGGGAGTCGACCTCAACGCCCCCGGCGGCGAGGGCGTGTTGCTGCCTCCGCTGGTCGAGATCACCGTCGCCGTAGCCCTGTTGGCGTTCACGGCCATGATGCTCGGCCTGCTGGTCTCCGCGCTGGTGCGCAAGGAGGAGGTGACGATGCCGCTGCTCGTGCTGCTCGCCATCGTCCAAGTGGTGTTCTGCGGAGCCCTGCTGAAACTCGACGGGGTACCCGGCCTGCAACAGCTGTCCTGGCTCGTGCCCTCGCGATGGGCGCTCGGCGCGATGGCCGGCACCATCGGGCTGTCCCGGATCGTGCCCGGCGACATCACCGCGGACCCGCTCTTCGAGCACAGGGCGGCCGTGTGGCTGCTCGACATCGGCATGCTCGTCGTGCTCTCCGCCGTCTTCGGGTTCGCCGTCTCCCGGCTGCTGCGCCGGCACGAACCCGCCGTGATGCGGAAGTAGGGGCGGCCCATGACGACCCCCGCCTTCCGGCCCACGCACGTCGTCCCCCAGCAGGGCATGCCCGCCTGGGAGGCCCCCGACCCCGCCCGGCCCACCGTGCCCCTGGACCCGCTGCTGCCCGTCCGGCTCCTGGAGCGGCGCGGCGACTGGGGGCACGTGCTGTGCGCCAACGGCTGGCAGGCCTGGGTCGACGGCCGCTACCTGATCGCCGTACCGCAGGACCCGCCCGCCGCCGACGACCCGCCCACCACGGTCGCCGACCCGAGACCCCTGCTCGCACGGGCCGAGGAGGCACTCGCGCACTACCGCGCGGCCGTCGAGGAACTGGCCGGCGGCGCCATGGACGGCGAGTCCTTCCGGCGGCGCACGCGCGACCTGCGGATCGGGCTGGTCGTCGACGGCGAGTCCGTGTGGCTCTACGACACCGCCCAGGAACGCTGGGTCTACGGCGACGGCACCCGGCTGAGCACCTACGCGACGGACCACGCGCCCGACGCGGCCCCGGGCCGGGGTGACGCCCCCACCCGGGCCGGGGCCGCGGGCGGAGGGTCCTGATGGGGACCAGCGCGTTCTCCGGGCGCCCGTCCGACCTGGTGGGCCGGCAGATCGCGGGCTACCGCGTCGAGCACGAGATCGGCCGGGGCGGCATGGCCGTCGTCTTCCGCGCCCGTGACCTGCGCCTGGAACGCACCGTCGCGCTCAAGCTGCTCGCCCCGGAACTGGCCCGCAACGACACCTTCCGCAAGCGTTTCACCCATGAGTCCCGGGTGGCCGCCGCGATCGACCACCCGCACATCGTGCCGGTCTTCGAGGCCGGGGAGACCGAGGGCGTGCTGTACATCGCCATGCGCTACGTCGAGGGCAGCGATCTGCGCGCCCTCCTCGACCGCCAGGGCCCGCTGCCGCTCGCCACGGCCGTACGGATCGCCGCGCAGGTCGCCTCCGCGCTGGACGCCGCCCACGAGCACGGCCTGGTCCACCGGGACGTCAAACCCGGGAACATCCTGGTCTCCCGGGGCACCGACAGCGACCACCCCGAGCACGTCTACCTCACCGACTTCGGCCTGACCAAGAAGTCGCTCTCCCTGACCGGGTTCACGACCGTCGGCCAGTTCGTCGGCACCCTCGACTACGTCGCCCCCGAGCAGATCTCCGGCCGCCCGGTCGACGGCCGCTGCGACGTCTACAGCTTCGCCTGCGTCGTCTACGAGACCCTCGCCGGGCACCCGCCCTTCCTCCGCGACGAGGACATGGCCCTGCTGTGGGCCCACCAGGAGGACGAACCGCCCCCGCTCACCGAGTCCCGCCCCGACCTTCCCCCGCAGATCGACGCCGTGTTCGCCAAGGCCCTGGCCAAGCCTCCCCAGGAGCGCCACGACACCTGCCGGGCCTTCGTCGCGGCCCTGCGGGCGGCGGGCCGGGGCGACCAGAGCGCCCGGCACCCGTCCACGGAGCCGACCGGACTCCCCGCCGTACCCCCGCCTCCGCCGGACTGGGCCCGGCCCGTCTTCCGCGGCCGTCAGCCCTGACCCGCGGGCGGGCCGCCCGTCTCGCCGCGCCGGTGCACCGGCCGGGCCAGCAGCGCGCCCAGGAAGCCGGTGACCAGCCCCCACAGCGCGGCCAGACCGAGCGCGGACCACACCTCGGGGTGGAGGAACAGGTCGCCGGAGAGACCGGCGAGATCGTTGATGCCGAGCACCGTCAGGCCGTAGTGCGCGGAGACCCGCCCCACCAGACAGATCATCAGGACGGTGAGCACCAGCGCGACCGCCATGTGCACGGCGTGCTGCCAGGCACGCGTCCGGGCCGGGGAGCGGACCGCCATCACGAACGCGGCCCCCACCAGCAGCACCGCGTCCACCACGACCAGCCACCACACCCGGCCGTCGTACTCGGCCATGCTGTTCAGGTTCAGCGCGGCGGTGTCCTCGCCGCGCAGCACCTCGTCCAGCACATGCGGCATGGGCAGCCCGAACGGACCCTCCACCCGGCCGTTCCAGGTCGCGCCCAGCCCGACGGTGAACACCATCCACACCAGGTTGGGCAGCCCCAGCAGGACCACCGCGAGGGTCTCCGGGGCATGCCCGCGCGTCGCCGCCACGACCAGGGCCACGACCAGGCCCAGGGCGACACACGTGAGCAGCAGCGCGACCATCGCGTACGCGGCCGGCCGCACCGACTCCTGGAAGCGCAGCAGCCGGGCCGGCAACGGCGCCCCGCGCGAGACCAGCAGCGCCAGCAGCAGCACCCCGGCCAGCCACACCAGCCCGACCAGCAGGGTGAGCGGCACGTCCGTGGAGAAGCCGACCCGCGGGTGGACGCCGAACAGATCGCCCAGGTCGTTCAGCGTGTCGCTGCCCAGGCCGATCTCGAACGTCTGCCGGGCGCCGAGCGCCAGAGCCAGAAGGCCGAGCAGCCACAGCACGGCGATCCGGGCGGCCCAGCCGGACAGCTCCCGGGCACCGGCGACCGCCCGGTGCCGGAGCGGCCGCAGAAAACCGGCGGCGGTCACGAGCGCCCCGACCAGGGTCACCGACAGCGGAACCACCGTCAGCCCGGCCCGGGTGTCGGCGAGGCCACCGGCGTCCCCGGACAGCTCCACCGTGCCCCCGACGGCCGTGACCACGGTCGCCGCGACCACCCGGGGGAACGCGTCCTGCGGCAGGTCCGAGGCTCCCGCCGCCCACAGGCCCAGCGCGGCCACGACCACCATGGAGGCGAGACCGGCCAGTGCCACGCCGAACGCCGACGCCCAGCCGTGACGGCGGACCGCCCGGTCGGAGCCGGTCCGGCCGGCTGGCTGGTCCGTGGGGGTGCGCGGGCTCACCCTGCCCACGCTAAGCAGGGCCGGGGCCGCCCGCCCGTCGAGCGGGGCCGTCCGCGTCCGGCTTGCGGGCGGCACCCGGCCGGAGCACACAATGATTCCGTTGTGGCAGAAAGCGGTGCGTCTTTCCGACAAGCGGGCATCGCGGCACATACTCCACATCGGGAGAGCATGTGAGCGCCGAACCTCCGTCCTCCGACCGCCCCACAGGACCGCCCTCCGGCCCCCTGTCGGGGCCCTCGCAACCACCCCCGCCACCCTCCTCGGGACCCCCCACCGAACCGGTGGAGCCGGTGTCCTCGGGCGGTTCGTCCGGCGGTTCCTCGGGCGGTGACGTCCCGGACGGCCCACCCGAACCGGAGCCCGGGCCGGACTCCGGCCGGCCCTGGTGGCGTTCCGCGCCCCGGCTCGCCCTCCTCGGGACCGCCCTCGTGGCCGCGGTCGCCCTCGCGGTCCTGCTCACCCTGCCCGGCAGCGGCGGCTCCGGCGGGGCGGGCGGCGGCAAGATCTTCACACTGGCCGCGGCCAAGACCGGCCCGGACCCCTTCACCGAGTCCACGGCCACCGACAACTCCACCGCGACGGCCTCCGCCGCCCCCGCGCAGGGCACGACCGAGCCCACCGGAAACGCCCTCAAGGGCGTCGACGGCGGGGCCGCCGGGGTGTACGGCGGCACCCGCGACGTGGCCAGCTGCGATGTGGAGAAGCAGATCAGCGCTCTCCAGGCGGCCCCCGCCAAGAACCGGGCGTTCGCCTCGGTGGCCGGCGTCGAGCCCTCCGGCGTCCCCGCCTATCTCCGCTCGCTGACCCCCGTACAGCTGCGCATGGACACCTGGGTCACCAACCACGGCTACCGCGACGGTGCCGTCACCACGTACCAGGCCGTCCTCCAGGCCGGCACCGCCGTCCTCGTCGACGCACACGGTGTGCCCCGGGTGCGCTGCGCCTGCGGCAACCCGCTGACCAAGCCGGTGCCGCAGCAGAGCGAGCCGGAGCGCACGGGCGACACCTGGCCGTCGTACAAGCCCTCGAACGTCGTCGTGGTCACCCCCGCGGCGAAGCCGGTCAAGGAGTTCGTGCTCTACGACCCGGACCACGGCCACCACTGGTTCGCGCGCCACCGGGGCGACACCGGCGGCAAGGAGGACCGGCCCACCCGTCCTCCGAAGAAGCCCCTGGTGTTCGTGATCATCACACCGCCGCCGGCGAGCCCCTCCAGCCCGAGCCCGTCCACGTCCGCTTCGCCCTGTGACCCGGACCGGAAGAACTCCTGCCCGCCGTCCTCGAAGTCGCCGTCCTCGAAGTCACCGTCGTCGGAGTCGCCGAGCTCGAAGCCGCCGTCCTCCAAGTCGCCCGGCTCGGAGTCCCCGTCGTCCGAGTCCCCGTCCTCGGAACCCCCGTCCTCGGAGCCCCCGAGCTCCGAGCCGCCGTCCTCCTCGCCGCCGGACAACGGCCTCGTGGAGGAGTCGTCGGCCTCCCAGTCGCCCCCGGAACAACAGCCCGAGGCGCCGAGCACCTCGGTCCTGACCTCCTCCGGCGACCTCGCCCCCGCGTCCTCCCCGGTCTCACCGATCCTGTGAGGCACCCCATACCCGTCCGGCGCACGGGGTGCGCCGGACGGGACTGTGCGTCGCGGCACGGGGTACGAGCACAGGTGCAGCAGCGTCCGGCCAGTCCGGCCTACCGGAGAGACACGCATGATCGAGCACCTGGACGGGGCAGTGATACCGACTGGCTTCGACGTACCCGTGGAACCCCTGAGACGAGCGGCGCACTACACCGGTGAACCCGGATGCATCGCCGAGGCCCGCGGTTTCGCCGCGCACTTCGTCGACCAGCTCAGAACCGAGTGGTGCGCGCGCATCGGCGAGCGCGCGAGCGGTGAGGTGATGCTGGTCGTCAGCGAACTGATCACCAACGCCGACCGGCACAGCAACGGCCCCTACATCCTGGAACTGGAAGGCACCGACTCCACCGTCACGGTGTGCGTCTACGACAGCAGCGACGCGCTGCCCCTGCGGTTCCCCAGGGACCCCGAGCGCGTCGGCCGGCACGGCCTGGAGATCGTGCACGCGCTGGCGGCCGAGGTCACCGCCGAGCGCGTACCGGTCGGCAAGCGGGTCCGCGCCCTGCTCACCTTCGGCGACTGACCCCGGCCGGCCGCGGGCTCAGGCGCAGCCCAGCTCGCCCAGCATCCCCTCGCGCAACCGCAGGATGATCCGCTTGATCAGCCGTGACACATGCATCTGCGAGCAGCCGAGCTGCTCACCGATCTCCGCCTGGGTGGCCTCCTCCACGAACCGCAGATGCAGGATCCGCCGTTCGCGCTCGCCGAGCTCGGCCATGAGCGGGGCGAGCGACTGGAAGTCCTCGACCAGCCGCAGCCCGTCCTCCTCCACGCCGATGAAGTCCGCGAGGACCGACTCGCCGTTCTCCGGGCCGTCGCCGGTGAGCGCCGCGTCGAGCGAGGAGGAGTTGTAGCCGTTGGCGGCGATCTGCGCCTCGACGACCTCGTTCTCCGGCAGGTTCATCAGCGTGGCGAGCTCCGCCGCGGTGGGCTCCCGGTCCAGGCGTCCGGCCAATTCGTCGCGCGCCTTGGCCAGCTCCACCCGCAACTCCTGCAACCGCCGCGGCACATGCACCGCCCAGGTGGCGTCCCGGAAGAAACGCTTGATCTCCCCGACGATGTACGGCAGGGCGAAGGACGTGAACTCCACCTCGCGGGAGACCTCGAACCGGTCGATGGCCTTGATCAGGCCGATCATCCCGGTCTGGACGATGTCCTCCATGTCGTTCCCGCGGCCGCGGAACCGCCCGGCCGCGAACCGCACCAGGGACATGTTCATCTCGATGAGCGTGTTGCGGGCGTACTGGTGGTCGTGCGTGCCCTCTTCGAGTTCGGTCAGCCGTGTGAAGAACTGGCGGGACAACTCCCGTGCGTCGCGCGGAGCCACGCTCCGCGGGTCCTCGACTCCCGGCAGCGATGCTCCACCCGTGCTGGTCCCGGCGGTGTCCTCGACGACCTGAGCCTGCGACCCGATCACGGCGGTGTGCATTACCTCTCCCCACGAAAGTCACGGTTCGACGTTTTTTCTGTTCTCGTCGCGTGAGCGGACGCGTGTCGCCACCATCCGCTCACGGGGCGGGTACCCCGACTTCGCCGGGCCATGCGTACCGAGGAGAACGGCGCACCCCCACCGCCGGTGCACGATTCCACCGAGGGCGGAACGCCAACCCCTTCCCGTCGCGCCCCCGGCTCCTAGGCTGGTGCGGTGACCGATCGAGCGCCGAACCGAGCCCGTGTGATCCCGCTGCGCCCGCCCGCCGGACGCCAGGCCCCCGAACCGCCCGCGCCCAGAGAGCCCCTCTGGCGCGACCTGGTAGGAGACGTCCTGCGCCGCGAACGCCGGGCCCAGGAACGCACGTTGAAGGACGTCGCCGACGAGGCCCGTATCTCCATGCCGTATCTGTCGGAGGTGGAGCGCGGCCGCAAGGAGGCCTCCTCGGAGGTCCTCGCGGCCGCCGCCCACGCCCTCGGACTGAGCCTCGCCGACCTGCTGGCCAGGGCCCAGGGCGAACTGGTCCGCCTCGGCGACCGACCCGCCCGTCACAGCCGTACGACGACGACCTCCTCGTACGACGTCCTCTGCCTGGCGGCCTGACGAACCGCCACGGGCCGGCGTCCCTTATGACACAGTCAGGAGCCGCCGGCTCAGCACCTCGTCGGCGAGCCCGTACGCCACCGCCTCCGGTGCGGTGAACACCTTGTCGCGGTCCATGTCCGCGCGCAGGGTGGTGAGGTCGTGACCGGTGTGCCGGGCGAGCACCTCCTCCACCTGGGCGCGGATACGGACCATTTCCTTGGCCTGCAGTGCCAGATCCGAGACCGTGCCCTGACGGCCGCCGCTGGCGGGCTGCCCGAGCAGCACGCGCGCGTGCTCCAGCACGAACCGGCGGCCCGGGTCCCCGCCCGCCAGCAGCACGGCCGCCGTCGACGCCGCCTGCCCGACGCAGAACGTGGAGACCGGCGCCTGGACGAATGTCATCGTGTCGTAGATCGCCATCAGCGAAGTGAACGAGCCGCCCGGGGAGTTGAGGTAGATCGAGATCTCCTGCTCCGGGGCCGCCGACTCCAGATGGAGGAGTTGCGCGATGACCACGTTGGCCACCCCGTCGTCGATCTCGGTGCCGAGGAAGATGATCCGCTCGGACAGCAGCCGGCTGAACACGTCCGAGGACCGCTCACCCTGTGCGGTGCGCTCGACGACATGCGGAATCGTGTAGCTGCCCATGTCACAGCCCCATCCGTCGCCGCGCCGGGGCCGGGCGGACGTCGGCGAACGACTCCACCACCCGGTCCACGATGCCGTACTCCCTCGCCTGGTCGGCCGTGAACCAGCGGTCGCGGTCGCCGTCCCGCGAGATCTCCCCGGCTGTCCGGCCGGTGTGCTCGGCGGTGATCCGCTCGATGGTCCGCTTGGTGAAATCGAGGTTCTCCGCCTGGATCTCGATGTCGGCCGTGGTGCCGCCGATCCCGGCCGACGGCTGATGCATCATCACCCGGGTGTTCGGCAGCGCGTACCGCTTGCCGGGCGCGCCGACACTGAGCAGGAACTGCCCCATGCTGGCGGCGAAGCCCAGGCCGAGCGTCGAGACGTCGTTGGGGATGAGCCGCATGGTGTCGTAGACGGCCAGCCCCGCGTGCACCGAACCGCCCGGACTGTTGATGAACAGGGCGATGTCGGTGTGCGGGTCCTCCGCCGAGAGGATCAGCAGCTGCGCGCAGACCCGGTTCGCCGACACCTCGTCGACCTGGGTGCCCAGCAGCACGATCCGCTGGGCGAGGAGCTGGGCGGCGAGATGGTCGTCGAAGCGGGTGGGCGGGGTGTCGCCGTCCTCGGCCCGGGGCGCGAGCATGGTCGGTGCGGGCATCGGTTCTCCTCGTGGTCGCGGGGATGCCGTCGCCTCCACTGTCGGGGCCGGACCACGTCCGCGGCCGGTTTCTCTGCCGGGGGCAGATACGCCGAGGGCAGAGCACCCGCCGGGTGGAACCGCGGCCATCCGGATTGTTTCCGGCCCGGCCGATGAGTTCCCGGGCGTACTCCGGTCGACACTGGTGACAGCGTTCCACGCCCCAGGAGGGACCTCATGACCACCGACGGATTCACCACATACCTCTGGTTCGACGGCCAGGCCGAGGAGGCCGCGCGGTTCTACGTGTCGGTCTTCAAGAACTCCAGCCTCGGGGACGTCCTGCGCTACACCGAGACCGGACCGGGCACCCCCGGGGCCGTGATGACCGTGGAGTTCACGGCGAACGGCCAGAGGTTCGTCGCGCTCAACGGCGGCCCGGAGTTCAAGTTCACCGAGGCGATCTCCTTCCAGGTCGACTGCGCCGACCAGGAAGAGGTCGACCACTACTGGAACAAGCTCCTCGAGGGCGGTGGCGAGCCCGGACCCTGCGGCTGGCTGAAGGACAGGTACGGCGTGTCCTGGCAGGTCGTGCCCCGACTCCTCATGGAGCTGGTCGGCTCCGCCGAGCAGGACAAGGCCGCCCGCGCCATGAAGGCCATGCTGGGCATGGGCAAGCTCGACGTCGCCGCCCTGCAGAAGGCCTACGACGGCGAGTGACGGCGGCGCCGCGGCGCGGGCGCGTCACCGGGCCCGGGCCTCCGTGAGGATCTCGTGGATCACATGCCGGGAGTTCTCCGCCAGCGGCGGGTTGGTCTCCCAGTAGTACGGTAGCTGGATCAGCGAGATCGACAGGGCCCAGCCCCGGCCGCGCGCCCACTCGTCGTCGTCCGCGCCCACCGCCTTCCGGAACGTGCCGCGTGCCGAGGCGGGCAGCAGGTTCCAGGCCGGGATGAGGTCGACGGCCGGATCGCCCACGCCGACCGTGCCGAAGTCGATCACGGCCGTCAGCCGCCCCTGGGCGACCAGGACGTTCCCGGGCGACAGATCACCGTGCGCCCACACCCCCGGCGCGGTCCGTCCCGGCACCCGCAGCGCCTCCTCCCACAGAGCGGTGACCGTGTCGGTGTCGATGCGCCCGCGCAGCTGCGCGAGGGCGTCCCGGGTGTGGCGGTCGCGCTCGTCGAGCGGGATGCCGCGGCAGTTCGGCGGCCCGTCCCGGACGTCGACCTCGCGCAGCCCGGCGACGAACGCCCCGAGGTCCGCCGCCAGCCGCTGCGGTTCCTCGACGGCTCCCGCGACCGGGTTGCGGCCCTCCAGCCAGCGGTAGACGGACCACGGCCAGGGGAAATCCCCGCCCGGGGCGCCCTCCGCCAGCAGCACCGGCGCGGCGACCTGCAGACTCGGCCCCAGCCGGGCCAGCCAGCGACGCTCGTGCGCCACACTCTCCACCGCGCGGGGATGTCGGGGAAGGCGGACCACCTTGTCGGTGCCCAGCCGGAACATCGCGTTCTCCGTCCCGGAGGACGGCAGCCGCCGTACGGGCAGCCCTGCCCACTCGGGGAACTGGGCGGCGATCAGCCGGCTCACCAGCGGGGCTTCGAGATCGACCTCGTCCGGGTGCATCCCCTGGGCACACATGCGGCCATTGCAGCGGACCGACGCCCGTGCCGTCCAACGATATTGAACGGCACGGGCGTCGATCTGGGGGCTCAGACCCGGTCGGCCACGATCATCAGATACTGGAAACTGCCGTTCTTGTAGGCGGTCAGGAACGTGTCCTCGATGCCCGTGACCAGATGGTCGGCCTGTCGGCGCAGCTCCCAGTACGGGATCGCCGTCTCGGTGAGGTCCTCCACATGGACCGGCACCAGCCGGTTGTCCGCCATCGCCCGGAAGTACCGCGAGCGGGGGTGGATGTCGCAGATGTAGTGCGCGTTGATGAGCGACACCTCGCGCGACGCCTGCCCGTACGTGTCGTTGTAGCAGCCGGTGATGACGACGTAGCGGCCGCCGCGGCGCAACACCCGGGCGTGCTCGGCGAACAGCAGGTCCAGCTCGACGTACATGCTCGACTCGTTGTTCCACGAGGCCGCGTACGCACCGGTCTCCAGGCCCGTGTCCAGCATGTTGCGGTGGTGGTAGCGCACCTTGTCGTCGATGCCCCGCTTGCGGGCCTGCTCGTTGGCGAACCCGGCCTGCTTGGCGGAGATCGTCACGCCGTCGGCGTGGCAGCCGTAGCGCAGACTGGCCGTGACACTGCCGCCGCCGCGCCCGCACCCGGCGTCGAAGACCCGGTCGGACGGGGTGAGCGGTCCGAGCCGGGAGGCGAGGAGTTCGGCCTGGGCGTGCTCCAGCCGATGCAGCTCGGTGGTGATCCGCTCCTTGCGCAGCTCGGGATCGGGCTCGTCGAGCACCGACCAGTCGGCGTCACCGACGCCGTAGTGATGGTGATAGAGATCGTCGATCCGGCCCAGTTCGAGGTTGACCGGGTTCTCCTCCGCGTTCCAGTAGTCCGCGATCCGGTTCTGGTAGACGGACTGGGTCGGCAGCGGCAGGGCCTCGGCGAGCGCCTCGGGGGTCATGGTCAACGGTGACTCCTTGTGATGGTGATGCGGTGATGCCGTACGTGACTGCGTGATGGATGGTCAGAAGATCGCTGTTCACCAGTAGTTGGGCAGCGAGTAGCGGTGGGTGTTGGTGGCGTGCCACTCGTGGTTGCCGGCCACCCAGTCCGACAGGCCCTTGAGGTAGCGCTCGACGAGGGGTGAGGCCGCGGCGAGCAGCGCCGACTCCGACTCGAAGGCGTCCATGACCTCGTTGTGCAGGTCGACCGACTTCAGATAGGCGGCCTTCAGCCCGCGCCGGTCGTTGGCGGCCACGACCTGCGGCAGATTGAGATGGGTGGGATCGGACGCCAGCTCCTTGGTGAAGGAGTACAGGTCGTTGACGATCGTGGTGGCGTTGCAGGCGAGCGCCGTGACCCGCTGGATCTCCGGGCGGGCGTAGAGCTGCTCGGGCAGTTCGTAGCCGTCGACCGCGTCGACGATCGACAGACACGGCCGGAAGTTGTTGAACTGCCGCATCACCAGGTACTCCCAGACCTGCGGCCGGTACCCGGTCTCCATCCAGGCCGCCTCGCCGAGGTAGCCCAGGTGCAGCCGCGCCATGTCGTGCACGAACCGGTCGGTCTGGCTGGGCGTGACGAGGGCCGCGTAGTCCTTCAGCGCCCAGAAGTACGAGCGCAGCGGACCGTCGGCCTGCATGCCCTGCAGCCACTGCTCCTGGTGGGCGGGCGGACCGTGGAAGGGGTCGAGCGCCGACTGCGCCAGGATCAGCCGGCCGGCGAGCCCGCTGCGGGAGCCGCCCCGGCCCTCGTCCTCCTCGCAGTAGCAGCTGTCCACGACGTTCTCCGCCAGCAGCAGCTTGCCCGCCGCCGTGAGCCGGTCCAGATCGGCGGCGCCCGGATGCTGGAGGACGACGGCACGGCCGAACTGGAACCCCGTGAAGTCGCCGTTCCACGCCGTCGGGAACAGATCCAGGCCGCGGGCCCACTCCTCCAGCCGGCGGTCGACCTCCGCCGCCTTCTCCGGGTCGGCGGGGGCCACCTCCCGGTACCGCAGCCCGGGGATCGCCCCGCTCCGCCGGGTGTTGAGGCTCGCGGCGAGATTCGGCGGTCCCGGCAGCCCGCTCCCGGCGCTGCCCAGCTGCGCGCTGTCCGCCGTCACTCGGCCGTCCGGCCGATCTGGACGTTCTCCAGGATGCCCGCCGCGTCCGGGACCAGCAGCGCCATCGAGTAGTAGGCGGTGACCAGGTACCGGATGATCGAGTTGGCGTCGATCCCCATGAACCGCACGTTCAATCCCGGCTGGAACTCGTCCGGGATGCCCGTCTGGTACAGGCCCACCACACCCTGGTCGGCCTCACCCGTGCGCAGCGCGATGATGCTGCTGGTGTGCTGCTCGGTGATCGGGATCTTGTTGCACGGGAAGATCGGCACCCCGCGCCAGGCCGGGATCTCGTGCCCCTCCACGGTCGCCGTGCCCGGCACCAGACCGCGCCGGTTGCACTGCCGGAAGAACGCCGCGATCGCCTTGGGGTGCGCGAGGAACAGCTTGGTCTTGCGCCGCATCGACAGCAGCTCGTCCATGTCGTCGGGGGTCGGCGGCCCGGTGAAGGTGCTGACGCGCTGCCCGTAGTCGACGTTGTGCAGCAGCCCGAACTCCCGGTTGTTCACCAGCTCCCACTCCTGGCGCTCCCGGATCTCCTCGACCGTGAGCCGCAACTGCTGCTGCGTCTGGTCCATCGGGTGGTTGTAGAGGTCGGCGACCCGGGTGTGCACCTTCAGCACCGTCTGGGTCAGCGACAGCTCGTACTCGCGCGGCGAGAGCTCGTAGTCGACGTAGCCCGCCCCGATCGTCGGCTCGCCGGTGTGGCCGGCCCGGAGCGGCTGCTCCGCCTCGCCCTTGCGGTTCATCGGCCGCCGCTGCCGCTCGGCGTACGCCTCGAGGTGCGCGGCGAGCGACGGCACCCGGCCGAGGAACTCGCGCAGCACGTCCCCCGGCAGCACCAGCAGCACACCCGAGGTCTCCGCGCGCACCGAGGACAGCCACAGCGGGTCGTCCTGTCCGATGGCCTCCTCGCCGAGCTGGTCGCCGCCGGAGACGACCCCGACGATCTCCTCCTCGCCGTACTTTCCGGCGGTGTAGCGCGTGAACCGGCCGTGCACGACGAGACAGGTCTCCGTGACCGGCTGACCGGCCTCGAAGATCACCTGGCCGGGCCGGACCTCACGGGTCTGGAAGCGGGACGCGAGATCGGCCAGGGCCCCGTCGTCGGAGTAGCCGCGCAGCACGCGCAGCTCGGTGAGGGTGTCCGGGATGACCCGGACGTCGTCGGCGCCGTTGTGCTCGAACTGCACCCGGCCCCGGCCGACGGACAGTTGCAGACGCCGGTTGACCCGGTAGGTGCCGCCCTTCACGTCCACCCACGGCAGCGAGCGCAGCAGCCAGCGCGAGCTGATCGCCTGCATCTGCGGTTCGGACTTGTGGGTGGTGGCGAGCTGGCGGGCCGCCCGGGTGCTGAGACTGGTGAGCTGCCCGTCGGCCGACGGCTCGGGAGCGTGTTCGTCGAGGGCGGGAGCGGTGGCGCTGTCCGGTGTGGACACATTCTCTCCAGAAAGGTGGTGCGAGAAAGGTGGTGCGCGGAGCTGGGCGGACGGGTCGTGAAGATCGGCTTCGAAGATCCGCAGGCACCAGCCAAACACCCTCTGTGACGCATGGGTACGGCGCGAAAGGGTTGGTTATGGGTGTTAAAGGTGCACAGTGGGGCGGAAGGTGGGGAAGGCGCCCCAAGTGCACCGGAAGACCGCTCGCACGCACCTACGCGCCGCGATCAGGAGGGTTGGGAGAGATCGTTCACCAGAACGGCTGCACCGTCGAACTGACCTGCAGCGAGATCCCGCAACGCCTGCGGGGCCCGCGAGAGCGGATACGCGTGCGTGGTCGCCCGTACGCCGAGCCGGGCCGCCAGGGTCAGGAACTCCCGCGCGTCCACCCGGGTGTTGGATGTGACACTGCGTAGCTGCCGCTCATAGAACAGGTCGGTCTCGTAGCGCAGTGGCGGTACGTCGCTGAGGTGGATTCCGGCGACGGCCAGCACTCCGCCCCGGTCCAGCGCCCGCAGCGCCACCGGGACCAGATCGCCGACAGGCGCGAACAGGATCGCGCTGTCCAGCGGCTCCGGCGGCATCTCGTACGCGTCCCGCGCCGAGGCCGCCCCCAGCTCCAGCGCCAGCCGCCGCGCCGCCGCCCCGCGCGTCAGGACGTGCACCCGGGCGCCCTGGGCCAGTGCCACCTGGGCGCACAGATGCGCGCTGCCCCCGAAGCCGTACAGCCCGAGCCGCCCGCCCGGCGGCAGCGCGGCCCGCCGCAGCGCCCGGTAGCCGATGATGCCCGCGCACAGCAACGGCGCGAGCGCCACCTCGTCCACGTCGCCGGGCAGGGGATGGGCGAACGCGGCCGGCACGGTCGTGTACTCGGCGTAGCCGCCGTCGGCGTCCCAGCCGGTGTACGACGACGTCGGGCACAGGTTCTCGGTGCCCCGGGCGCAGTACACGCACACCCCGCAGGTACGCCGCAGCCAGGCCACGCCCACCCGGTCGCCGGGCGCGAAGCCGCTCACCGCGGCACCCAGCCCCGCCACCACACCGACCACCTCGTGCCCGGGTGTGACCCCGGGCCGCCGTACCGGAAGATCACCCTCGGTGACATGCAGATCGGTCCGGCACACCCCGCAGGCGCGCACCCGCACCAGCAGCTCGTCGTCGCCGGGCACCGGCACCGGCCTGCGCACCAGCCGCAGCGGTTCCCCGGTCACGGGCCCCGGCTCGGCCACCGACCACGCGCTCATCGTCCCGTCGGCCATGCCCCCTCCTGTCCCGCCCCGTCCGTCCTGCCTGTCCGTCCCCTCCCAGTGTGGGGCGGCGCGGGCCGCTCGGCGCGCGCGCCGACGGGCGGGTGACTAGCGTGAGGAACCGGACAGAGTCGTCTCTTCGGAAGGGCCGCCGTCATGGCCGTACAACCAGAGGGAACCCCGTGCTGGGCCGACGCGATGTTCACCGACGTGGAGGGCGCCAAGAACTTCTACGGCGAGGTCCTCGGCTGGACCTTCGGCGAGTCGTCGTCGGAGTACGGCAACTACACACAGGCCTACGTCGACGGCAAGGCGGTCGCCGCCGTCGTCCCGCCGATGCCCGGCCAGGAGGGCCAGTCCCAGTGGTGCCTGTACTTCGCCTCGCCGGACGCGGCCGCGACCGCGGCGAAGATCCGCGCGCACCACGGCGAGGTGCTGATGGAACCGATGCAGGTCGGGGACTTCGGCACGATGTGCCTGGCGCGCGAGCCCAGCGGCGCGGTGTTCGGCGTCTGGCAGGCGGGGACCCACGAGGGCTTCGAGGCCGAGGCCGTCCCCGGCGCCTACGGCTGGGCCGAGGTCTTCACCCGTGAGCCCGAGAGGGCGGACACCTTCTTCTCCTCCGTCTTCCCTTACACCGCCCGGCAGATCGAGGACGACAACGTCGACTTCCGTATGTTCAACGTCGGCGACACCACGGTCCTCGGCCGGATGCGGATGACGGACGAGTTCCCGCCCGAGGTGCCGTCGTACGTCAACGTCTACTTCATCGTCGGCGACTGCGACGACGCCGTCGCCAAGGCGACCAAGCTCGGCGGTGTCCTGCGCTTCGGCCCGATGGACAGCCCCTTCGGGCGGTTCGCGGCCCTCAGCGACCCGCAGGGCGCGAACTTCTCGGTGATCGACTTCACGACCACCCAGGGCGAGCTGCCGCAGACCAGGCCGGTCTGACCGGACCCCGCGCGCGGCCATGGCATGATCGTGCCCATGCGTGAACGTGTTGTGGCCGCGTGCGACGGGGCTTCGAAGGGAAACCCGGGACCGGCGGGCTGGGCGTGGGTGGTCGCCGACGACGCGGAGAGCCCGGCCCGCTGGGAGGCGGGCCCGCTCGGCAGGGCCACCAACAACGTCGCCGAACTCACCGCCCTCGAACGCCTGCTGGCCTCGACCGACCCGGGCGTGCCGCTCGAGGTCCGGATGGACTCGCAGTACGCAATGAAGGCCGTCACCACCTGGCTGCCCGGCTGGAAGCGCAACGGCTGGAAGACCTCCGCGGGCAAGCCGGTCGCCAACCAGGAACTCGTCGTCCACATCGACGAACTGCTCGACGGCCGCTCGGTCGAGTTCCGTTACGTCCCCGCCCACCAGGTCGACGGCGACCCGCTCAACGACTTCGCCGACCGCGCCGCCAGCCAGGCCGCCGCCGTCCAGCTCGCGGCGGGCAGCGAGCAGGGCTCCCCGGAGCCGCCGCCCTCCCCGGACACCCCGAAGCCGAAGTCCGCCCGTACCGGCGGGAGCAAGTCCCCCCGGCGCGGCGGCGGTTCGTCGGCCCGCACGATCAAGGCCAAGTTCCCGGGCCGCTGTGTGTGCGGGCGCTCCTACGCGGCCGGCGAGCAGATCGCCAAGAACGCCCAGGGCTGGGGTCACCCGGAGTGCCGTACGGCCGAGGCCTGACCAGTCGTCTCAGGCGTCGAACGTGTAGTGCGGGGTGTGGTCGAGCAGATCCCCCGGAGTCGTGTCGTTCCACGGCTTCATGGTCTCGTCGAGGTCGACCACATCCCGGGTACCACCGCCCGGCAGATACGCCGACCCCGGATGCCGCCGCTGCCACTGGGCCCACAGCTTGTCGACGTAGGCGTGGTGCAGCCAGAACACCGGATCGTTGGGGGAGACCCCGGTCGCCATCTGCCCGCCGACCCACACATGGACCCGGTTGTGCAGATTCACCCCGCGCCATCCCTCCAGATGGTTGCGGAAGCCGTCGGAGGCGCTGTTCCAGGGCGCCATGTCGTACGTCGCCATCGACAGCACCGAGTCGACCTCGGCCCGCGTCGGCAGCTCACGCACGCTCGTGCCGAGGGACCGGCGCAGATAAGCGCGCCCGTCCACCCGGACGTTGATCGGCCAGTTACCGGCCGACGCGGCGAACGGCCCGTCCATCACCTGCCCGTCCCGGCTGCGCCCGGTGCCGCCGAGGAAGTCCGGCGCCCACAGCGAGGAGCGCGGTGAACGGTCTTCGGACCAGTCCCAGTACGGCAGCGTCACCGACGCGTCCACCGACTGCAGCGCCCGCTCGAACTCCAGCAGGAACCTGCGGTGCCACGGCAGGAAGGACGGCGAACGGTGGCCCGTACGCTCGCCGTTGTCGGTGTCGCCCAGGATGAACGCGTTGTGTGTGGTGACGAAGGTGTCGTAGCGGCCGCTGCGCTTGAGCTCGACGACGGCGGCGACGAAGCGCCGCTTCTCCTTGGCGGTCAGGGACGCCTGGTTCTTGCGGACGGTCATGTGCGGGTGCTCCAAAGGGGCTTGCGGGAAGGTCAGTTGGCGGGCGACGTGGGGAGGGGCAGCAGCCGGGCGCCCTGCAACTCGTCCACTGCGGCACGGGCTGCGGCCCTCGGGGTGGACACCGGGGCGTAGTGGCTGACGACACTGATCCAGGTGCTGTCGGCATTGCGCATGACGTGCAGTTCGACACCGTCCACGGACACGGCGTAGCCGCCGCCGTGATGGTGGCCGCCCGAGGAGGACGGCCGGCCCTGTATCCGGCGGCCCTTGTAGATCTCGTCGAAGGCGGCGGGGGAGTCGTGGTCGTGCGCATGGTCGTTCGCGCGGGCCGCGGGGACGGCGAGCGCCGTGGCTCCGGCGAGGGCGGTCGCGGCGGTGAGCGCGCGACGGCGGCTGAGATCGGGCATGCGGAATCTCCTGGGGTGTGTGCGGAGGCGACCCGGCATGCCTATCGAGGACATCGAGGGCGGGAGAAATCGTTCGGGACCGGTTGGCCGTGATCCGGACAATCGCTCACATGTCGTGCAATCCTGAACCAAGACGATCTTGGCGTGGCAGGGTCCCGGGTGGGGGCGGAAGGGGCAATTCCTTTCCATGGAGCTGCCCCTTCCGGTGATCTTTCGTGCGCGGATGTGCCGCCCGTGGTGTGGCTCACGTGGAGAAAGTGGCGGAAACCCGGAGATGTGACGCCCCTGGAGGGAGCCCGCGCACTGCTACCCTGCGTCGTCAATCCATCACGTCTGGTCATTCCAAGGGGTGTGCGTGAAGGTCGCCTGTGTCGGCGGCGGGCCCGCCGGCCTGTATCTCTCGATCCTGCTCAAACTGCAGGACCCGTCCCACGACGTCACCGTCCTCGAGCGCAACCCGGAGGGCTCGACGTACGGCTGGGGTGTCACCTACTGGCAGGGACTCCTCGACAAACTCCGCGCCCGAGACCCCGAGTCGGCCCGCGCGATCGAGGAGCACTCCGTCGTGTGGAACCAGGGCATCGCCCATGTACGGGACCTGTCGACCCGCCGGCCCGGCGACGAGGGCCACGGCATCGGCCGCCACAAACTCCTGGAGATCCTCGCGGAACGCGCCCGCGCACTCGGCGTACGGCTGGAGTTCGACTGCGAGGTCACCGCGGACGACCTGCCGGGCGCCGACCTGGTCGTGGCCGGCGACGGCGTCCACAGTGCCCTGCGCACCCGGCACGCCGACCACTTCGGCGCCGAACTCGCACCCGGCCGCAACTCCTACGTCTGGCTCGGCACCAGCAAGGTCTTCGACTCCTTCACCTTCGCCTTCGTGGAGACCGAGCACGGCTGGATCTGGTGCTACGGCTACCCCTTCAGCGCCGCACAGAGCACCTGCGTCATCGAGTGCGCCCCCGAGACCTGCGCCGGGCTCGGCCTGGACCGGGCGAGCGAGGCCGACGGCCTGGCCCACCTGGAGAAGCTCTTCGCGCACATCCTCGACGGCCACCCGCTCATCGGCCGGGCCACCGCCGACGGCGGCTCCCCGTGGCTGACCTTCCGCACCCTCACCAACCGCACCTGGCACCGCGACAACCTGGTCCTCCTCGGCGACGCCGCCCACACCACCCACTACTCCATCGGCGCCGGCACCACCCTCGCCCTGGAGGACGCCCTCGCCCTCGCCGACGCGCTGAGTACCGGCGACGACCTCCCCCGCGCGCTCGCACGCTACGAACACGAACGCCGCAGCGCCCTGCTGCCCCAGCAGAGCGCCGCCCGCTACAGCGCCCAGTGGTACGAGAACCTCACCCGGTACATCGACCTCCCCCCGGAGCGGATGTTCGCCCTGCTCGGCCAGCGCCACTCGCCCCTGCTGCCGTACGTCCCGCCCCAGCTCTACTACCGCCTGGACCGGGCCGCCGGACAACTGGAGGCCCTGCGTCGGTTCAAGCGCTGGCTCGGACCGAAGATCGCCCGCGGCGCCCACGCCCGGGCCCTGGCCGCCCGGAAGTAGTCCCGCCGACTCCCGGAAGGGCCGCACCCGCTTGGGTGAATGTGAATTCACTGCTACGGTGAATTCACATTCACCCATTCTTGCGCCTCGTGCCGGCCGCTGGAGTCCCCATGGCGTCGCCCGTCCCGATACCTGCCCCGACCAGGGAAGACTCCGGCCCACGGGCCCGGTTCGCGATCCCGGTCCTGGCGTACTGCGGGATTCTGATGGCGGTCATGCAGACCGTCGTCGTCCCCCTCCTGCCCGATCTGCCCCGGCTGACCGGCGCCTCGCCCGCCGCGGTCTCCTGGATGGTGACCGCCTCCCTGCTCTCCGGCGCCGTCCTCACCCCGGTCCTCGGCCGCGCCGGCGACATGTACGGCAAGCGGCGGGTGCTGCTGCTGTCCTTCGCCCTGATGGCCGCCGGCTCGGTGATCTGCGCGCTGACTTCTCAGATCGGCGTGCTCATCGCGGCCCGCGCCCTCCAGGGCGCCGCCTCCTCCGTCGTGCCGCTTTCCATCAGCATCCTGCGCGACGAACTGCCCGCCGAGCGCCGGGGCTCCGCGATCGCGCTGATGAGCTCCACCGTCGGCATCGGCGCCGCGCTCGGTCTGCCCGCGGCGGCCATGGTCATCCAGTACGCCGACTGGCACACGATGTTCTGGGTCACCGCCGCCCTCGGCACGACCGGCGTCGCGCTGATCCGGTGGGCGGTGCCGGAGTCGCCCGTGCGCGAGCCCGGCCGGTTCGACGTGTCGGGCGCGCTGGGACTCGCCGTCGGGCTGGTCTGTCTGCTGCTCGCCGTGTCCCAGGGCGGCCAGTGGGGCTGGGGCAGCCCGAGGATCGTGGGCCTCTTCCTCGGGGCCGTCGTCGTGCTCGGCCTGTGGTGGTGGCGGCAACTGCGCGCCGAACGGCCGCTGGTGGATCTGCGACTCGTGTCCCGGCCCAGGGTCGGCCTCTCCCATGTGGCCGCCCTGCTGACCGGCTTCGCGTTCTACGCCAACTCCCTCGTGACCGCCCAACTGGTGCAGGCACCCGAGGCCAGCGGCTACGGGCTGGGCCTGTCGATCGTCCAGACCGGGCTCTGCCTGCTGCCCGGCGGCGTCACCATGCTGCTGTTCTCCCCCCTCTCCGCACGGATCTCCGCCGCCCGGGGACCGCGCGTCACCCTCGCGCTGGGCGCCGCCGTCATCGCCACCGGGTACGCCGTACGCATCGCCGACAGCCGCGACCTGTGGATGATCATGGTGGGCGCGGCGGTCGTGGCCACCGGCACCACCCTCGCCTACTCCGCGCTCCCCGCACTGATCCTGCACGCCGTGCCGGCGAGTCAGACCGCCTCCGCGAACGGCGTCAACGTCCTGATGCGCACCATCGGACAGGCCGTCTCCAGCGCCGCCGTCGCCGCCGTCCTCGTCCACCACACCAGCCTCGTCGGGGGCGCCCCGGTGCCCACGCTGCACGGCTATCTGCTGGCCTTCGCCCTGGCGGGCGCGATCGCCCTGGCGGCCTGCGCGGTGGCCCTGACCATCCCCGGCGACGCCGAGCCCGAGGAAGTCCGCGCCGCCCGCGACCGCACCCCCGCCACCGGGGACGAGGCGATGGAGGGAGCATGAGTGCCGTGAACACCACACCCGGTACCCCTGTGAGCGCGGGCGCTTCTCCCGCCCCCGCCCGCCGTGACGCCGAGGCGACGAAGACGGCCATTCTGCGGGCGGCCCGTCACCTCCTGGCCCGGCACGCCCACGCGGACATCACCCTCAAGGCCGTCGCGGAGCGGGCCGGGGTGAGCCCGCCGCTGGTCCTGAAGTACTTCGGCAACAAGGACGCCCTCTTCGCCCGCGTGATGTCCTTCGAGGAGGACGCCGCCGCGCTCCTGGACGCGCCGGTGGAGGACCTGGGCCGGCACATGGTCCGCCATGTCGTGGTCGGCCAGCGCGAGCGCGGCGCCGACCCCGTCCTGCGCATCGCCTTCGCACCGCTGCACGGCGACCACGGCGACATCCTGCGCGCCAACTTCCGCACCCAGGTCACCGAACGCCTCGCCGCCCGCCTCGGCGGCCCCGACGCGCGCCTGCGCGCCGAACTCGCCCTCGCCACCCTCATCGGCCTGGGCGTGATGTTCGGCATCGCCCGGGGCGAGGAGCTGCGGGCGCTGTCCGTGGAGGAGATCGTCGACCGCTACGGCCCGACGGTCCAGGCCCAGCTCGGCTCCTGGCAGGGGTGCTCCGCGCCGGGCCGGGACGGATGACAGACTGACGCCATGGAAGAGCGCGAATTCGGCAGGTCAGGTCAGCATGCGTCCGTCGTCGGTCTCGGCACCTGGCAACTGGGCGCCGACTGGGGAGACGTCGACGACAAGGAAGCCCTCACGGTGTTGGAGGCGGCGGCCGAGGCGGGGGTGACCTTCTTCGACACCGCCGACGTCTACGGCGACGGGCGCAGCGAGCAGACCATCGCCACCTTCCTCAGCAGCCGTCCCGACCTGCATGTGCTGGTCGCCACCAAGATGGGCCGCCGGGTCGAACAGATCCCCGAGAACTACGTCCTGGACAACTTCCGTGCCTGGAACGACCGTTCCCGCCGCAACCTCGGCGTGGACCGCCTCGACCTGGTGCAGTTGCACTGCCCGCCCACCCCCGTCTACTCCAGTGACGAGGTCTTCGACGCCCTCGACACCCTCGTCGAGGAGGAGCGCATCGCCCACTACGGCGTCAGCGTGGAGACCGCCGCCGAGGCGCTCACCGCCATCGCCCGCCCCGGTGTGGCCAGCGTCCAGATCATCCTCAACCCGTTCCGCGTGAAGCCGCTGTACGAGGTCCTCCCGGCGGCCCGCGAGGCCGGCGTCGGCATCATCGCCCGTGTCCCGCTCGCCTCCGGCCTGCTGTCGGGCAAGTACACCAAGGACACCGTCTTCCCCGAGAACGACCACCGCACGTACAACCGGCACGGTGAGGCATTCGACCAGGGCGAGACCTTCTCCGGCGTCGACTACGCCACCGGCGTCGAGGCCGCCGCCGAGTTCGCCGCCCTCACCCCCGAGGGGTACACCCCGGCCCAGCTCGCCCTGCGCTGGATCGTTCAGCAGCCCGGTGTGACCACGGTGATCCCGGGCGCCCGCTCGCCCGAGCAGGCCCGCGCCAACGCGGCCGCCGCCCGGCTGCCCGAGCTGTCCGAGGAGACCCTGACGGCGATCGGGGACCTGTACGACCGGCGGATCAAGGACCAGGTCGAGACCCGCTGGTAGGAGCGCGTCGGCAGTCGCGCCTGAAATGTTCGTTTGAAGATCGGTGGCCCGGGTTACCCGGGCCGCATGGATCGCGACCAGCGGCGCAACGGCCGCGACGAGACCGAGGACGAGCGGGCCGACCGGATGTGGGGCGACCTCATCCAGGAGGTCCGTGTGGCCCAGACGGGCGTCCAGATCCTGTTCGGATTCCTGCTGACCGTGGTGTTCACCCCGAGGTACACCACCCTGAACGACACGGACCAGGCCATCTACATCACCACCGTCGTCCTGGGCGCCTCCGCCACCGGCGCCCTGATCGGACCGGTGTCCCTGCACCGCGTGGTCTCCGGGCAGCGCATCAAACCGCAGGCCGTGGCCTGGGCCTCCCGGCTGACCTTCGTCGGCCTGCTGCTGCTCCTCGCCACCATGACGTGCGCCCTGCTGCTGATCCTGCGCCTGGCGACCCACGGCGACCAGGTGTTCTGGTTGGTGGTCGCCGTGGTCGCCTGGTACCTGCTGTGCTGGTTCGGACTGCCCCTGTGGGCCCGCTACCGGCACACGTCGAGGTGAGGCCCTGTACGGCTACTCGTCCGAGCCCGAGCCCGCGCCTCCACGCGCCCCGCGCAGCGCCGCGATGCAGGAGCCGATCGCCTGCTGAAGGTCCACCAACTGCTGCACCATGTCGTCCTCGTAGAACTCCTGAGCGTCGTCGAAGGTCAGTTCCTCGAACACCTTCGTCGCCCGCTGGAGGCTGCTGTAGAACTTCGTGCGCCGCTCCTGGACCCGCAGCTCGGGGTCGGCCTCGACGGTCTCCACGACGAGGTTCTTCATCGTGTCGTAGGCCTCGGTCGCCCACTCGCCGGCGTCCTCGCCCTCGTCCAGCTCGTCGATGAGCGACAGATGCCGTTCGGCCTCCCGGCGCAGCTCCACGGGCGCGTCGATGGTCTGCCCCGCGGGCGTCTTCACCTGGCCGGACTCGGCGATCTGACGGACGTACCCGATGCGGTCGGCGGAGCGGCTCTCGGTCGCCACGGCCTTCTTGAGGTCGTCGGTGCGCACGACGTCCCGCGCCAGCGCGGACTGCAGCTCCGGGTCCTCCTTGATCCGGTCCAGGAGGGCGGTGCGGGCCGCGCGGGCGGTGGAGGGGTCGCCGAGGATCGCGGCGCGCAGGGCGGTCGGGTTCTCCGCGACCTCCAGCGCCTTGGTCGGCCGGATGCCCTCCGCCTCGGCGGCCTCGCTGATCGCGGTGCCGCGCTCGGAGGTGGCGCTGTTGCGGGAGACGTAGTACGTCAGCCAGACGTCGGCGTCCGGCAGTTCCGCCTCCTGGCCCGGCGCCAGCTCCTCGAAGTGCGGGACGAGACCGTCGTCGGCGGCCCGGTCCCACGCCTTGTAATAGCGCACCACACGCTCCGGCGAGCAGCCCGCCAGCTCCGCGAACTCCTTCGCGGACACCTTCGGCGTCTCGTCCGCGCCCTGCCCTCCGGGCCGCACACTGCGCGCCACCATCAGAGCGAACGCCCAGCCTCCGGTGCGCGCGTAGACTCCGAACTCCCGCGCGTCACGGGCCACGAGGTCGGACAGCGGCGCGGGGCCGTCCTCGGCGGACGTCTCGGGCAGGTCGATCGCCAGGGTCACGGATGGTCTCCTCGGGAGGCTGCGGGATGGACGAACATGCCGACCGGCAGCCTATATGCACCCGTTGACGAGGGTTTGCCACACGGCGGCGAGGCTCAGTCGAAGGCCTCCCGCACTCCGGGGGACACCGGTCAGTCGGCCGAGCCCGGCCGGAACGTCTTCAGGAACGTGTCCAGGGCCTCCGTGTTGGCGGCCTTCTCCCAGTCCGCGGCGGGTGTCGTCCAACGCAGGGAGAAGCCACGGTGCCCGCCCAGCAGGAAACCGCGTCCGAACGTGCGCACCTGTGTGCCGTCGGCCTCGGACAGCCACTCCATGTCGGCCGCCTTGTAGCCCTGGTACGTCGTCGCCTCGATGTCACCGATGCGCCGGAAGCCCTGCGCCTCGCGCAGCTGCGGCTCCACGTCGTCGCGCCAGACGGCCACCGGGTCCGTGCCGACCGCCGTGCTGTAGGTCACCGCGAGGGTGCGCGGATCGCCGTCCGCGCCGAAGGTGATCCGGTAGGCCAGATCGGCCTGCCGGCGGGTGTCCAGGCGCTTCCACCCCGGGGGCAGCGCCACCGAGAAGCCCTCGGAGGCGTGGTAGACGCGGTAGCCGTCCGGGAGGGCGTCGATGGAGGCCGCCGGGGAGGACGGGGTGGCCGAGGGTGTGCCGGACTCCGAGGGCGCGGCGGAGGCGCTGCCGGCGGGCGCGCTGGGCGCCGGAGTGGCTCTGTCGCCCGCCTCGCCGTCCTCCCCGGAGGGAGCGGTGGACACCGACGGCTGGGCCTGCGCACCGCCGCCGGCCGCCGTGTCCTCGGTGCCGGGCAGCTGGTGCGTCACGGCGAGCGCGGCGACCGCCACCGTGACGACGGCCAGTGCCGTCCCGGCGGCCATGGCCCGCCCGCTCCATTGCGGGCCGATGTGCCGGGCCGCCGAGCAGGCCCGCCGCAGCCGGGGCGCCGGCAGGACGGTGTGCGGATCCTCGTCCATCACCCGGGTCAGCGCCTCACGGACCGTCGTCCGTGTCAGCCGCTCCCGGGACTCCTTGCGCAGCAGTCCCTGCACGGTCGCGGTGAGCGGGCCCGCCCGCAGCGGGGTGCGCAACGGCAGCCGGTCCACGCCCCGCAGCGTGCTCTCGGGACGGTCCCGGTCCCGGTACGGCGGACGTCCCTCGATCAGCGAGTAGAGGATCGCGCCCAGCGCCCACAGGTCCGCCGCCGGACCGATCCGCTCGTCACGGGCCTGCTCGGGGGAGGCGTACGACGGTGCCGCCAGCCTCGGGACGAGGGTCGCGCCCGCCAGCCCGAAACCGGTGACGACAAGGGGGCCCCGCGCCCGGACGAACACCTGGCCGGGGCTGAGCTCGCCGTGGGTGATGCCCTCGCCGTGCGCGGCCTCCAGGACGTCGAGCAGCTGCAGGCCGATCGTGGCGGCCTTGGCAGGGCTGAACGGCCCCTTCTGGTCCATCAGTTGACCGAGCGGGAGACCGTCGATCCACTCGGTGACCGTCCACAGGGAGCCCCCCTCCGCCGTGGCGTCGACGACCGTGGCGATCCTGCCGGGGCACACCTGGGCCATCGTCTCCGACATCCGCACCACCCGGTCGGCGGCCTGGAACGCCTCCTCCTCGCCCAGGTCGGGCGGCAGTCCGACCCGGGTGACCAGGCACGGCCGCGCCCCCTGCACGTCCTCGCCGTACCAGCTGACCCGGTTCGTCTCGCGGTGGACGACGTCGAGGAGCCGGTACTTTCCGGCGACCAACTCGTGCGTGGAGACATGCGCCTTGACCATGGTCATCCTTCGCTGAACCCCCGGTGTTCTCCCTTTCCCAGAAGTACGGGGGGCGAGTGGGGGTCCGTTCAAAAGGACCGCGACTCCGGCGCGATTCCTGTCTTTCATTCAAGGATGGCCGTCGTATGTACGTCGTATGGACGAGGAAAAGAAATTACCGGGGGCCGTCCGCCCGTGTAACCAGGGGTAAACAAGATCCAAGCCGCATGATCGTGGTAGAGGCGAAAGCGCTCTCGGAGGTCACGGCGCATTTCGACCGGATACCGTCACGGGGGATTTCTCCTTTGTCTGCCGCTGAACGGTGCTGAACAGTGCTGAACGGTGCCGGGAGGGGCGTCAGGCACCGAAGAGCTGCGTCCAGTACGTGCCTGACGGACCGCCGCCCGCGTAGCCGACACCGATGTGGGTGAAAGCGGGCTTGAGGATGTTGGCGCGATGCCCGGGGCTGTTCATCCAGCCCTCCACCACCTCGGCGGCCGAGCGCTGGCCGCAGGCGATGTTCTCGCCGATCGTCCGCCGGGCGGAGCCCGCCGCGGCCGCCCGGTCCCAGGGTTGGCCGCCCTCCGGCGAGGTGTGGGAGTAGAAGGCGCGCGCCACCATGTCCGCGCAGTGCGCCTGCGCGGCGGTGGTGAGCAACGGGTCGACGGCCAGGGGCCGCAGGCCCGCCCGCGCCCGCTCCCGGTTGGTGAGGTCGACGACCTCGGCGGTCGTCCGGGCCAGACCGTCCGTGGTGAGGGGGCTCGCCCACAGCGCGGTCCAGTACGTCGTGCCGCTGCGGGCGTCCGTCGTCTGCGCCAGGGCCGTGTGGCGGAACGCCCGGTCCCGCAGGGTGCGGCTCGCCCGGTCGGTGCGCAGACAGTGGTCGACGAACTCGGCGGGGGTGCGTGGCCCGGAGACCAGGTGCTCGCCCACGGCGAGGTACGCGTATCCGGCGGCCGTGACCCGCTGGTGCAGCGAGAGACCGTCCCGCCCCTCGCTCCCGAGCCGCCCGGCCGCGGCCATGGCGGCGGCATGCGCCCCGGCCGCGGACGCCAGTCGGGCGTCGAGGGTGACGGGCGGTGAACCGGCGGCGGCGCGGGCCGGGTTGACGAGGGCCAGGAAGCCGTCGGGGTCGGCGACCGGTGCGCTGCCCGCGGACCGGTGCGGTTGCCGTACGGGGGTGTCGTCGACGACCTCCACTCCGAAGTCCCGGGCCAGCCCCGCCAGTCCGTCCGCGTAGCCCTGGCCGAGGGCTCGCAGCTTCCAGGCCGGGCCCCGTCGGTAGACCTCCGCGAGCAGCAGGACCGTCTCCTGGCGCGGGGCGGGCGGCGCGAAACGGGCGAGGACACGGCCGCGCGGATCGGTGACCTGGAGGGTGGGAGCGGGCAGCCGGGCCAGTGGCGTGCCCGGCTCGGCGGCGCTGATCACCACCGTCACGCGGGTGGCACCGGCCCGCAGCCGGTCCGGCTCCAGGGTGAGCGTGTCACCCCGGAGCACGGCACCGGGCGCCGTCGGCTGGTTGTAGAACACGAAGTCGGCGTCACCGCCGACCTTTCCGCCGTCGTCCGTCACCAGGGCGCACACGTCGAACGGCCCTTGCACCCGGACGGCCAGGGCGCCGCCCGGGAGGGGCAGATTGCCGCCGGGGACCAACTCGCTCATCATGCCGCCCTGGTGTCGTCGTCCCCACCTCGCCGGGGTGGTGTCCGGACAACGGGCACCGGAACCCCGGGGTTCCCCCGACGCGGAGAGGTCGCCGAGTCGTCTCCACCCGCTCGTCGTCGATGCGAGATCCGTCACATGGACCCGAGGGAACCTCCTGTCGTCGTGTCACATCTGCACGGACGGCACACAGTTGGCCGCTCGTCGATCACCGTGTGTCGCGGATTCGCCAAGTATCACCATCAAGACCCCGTAAAGCGATGATATTCGGCTTTACATGTACATGACTCATCCGCAAGGGTGGGGCTCCGGGGCCCGACCAGCCCCCGTGGCGCCCAACGGCGCCATGTCTGACGGCGGTTGGGGACCCCGGCCGCCTGAACGAAGGAACCCTCACCTTTGCGTAGAGCACCCATACGCATGCTGGCGGTCGCCGTCGCCGTCACCACGGCCGCCACCGGCCTGGCAGGCACGGCCTTCGCGGGCCCGTCCGCGGGGGAGACGCGGGCCACGACCACCGCCGACGCCCAGGGCACCGCCGTCGTGCGGGCAGCCCGCGCCGCCGCCTTCGCCCACGCCTCGGCCACCGGCGTCGGCCGAGGCGACGAACTGCAACCGCAGGACGTGCTGATCGACCCCGAGGGCGCGCGCCACGTCCGGTTCGTCCGCACCCACCAGGGCATGCCCGTCCTCGGCGGCGACCTCGTCGTCCACCTCACCAGGAGCCTCGCCTACGCCGGCGTGACCCGCGCCGCCGACCACAAGGTCGACCCCGCCACGGTCAAGGCCGAGCTGACGGCCGCCGAGGCCGAGGCCAAGGCCGCCGCCGTCGCCCAGGGTGACGCCGAGAGCGCCGAACTCGTCGTCGACGCCCGCGGTGGCGCCTCGGCGCTCGCCTACCAGGTCCGGGTCACCGACAGCGACACCACCGAGGCCGGCGGCTCCCGCACGGTCGTCGTCGACGCGGTCACCGGCAAGGTGCGCAGCAACACTCCCGACAGCGACGAGTTCCTCTCGCCCAGCCTGGTCGACACCCTGCGCGAGCGCGGCGAGACCCTCGACCCGGCCACCGGCACCGCCCCGCTCTCCGCCGGGCTCACCGCGGCCTCCTCGGCTCCCGCCGCCCGCTACCCCCAGACCGCCAAGGGCACCGGCAACTCCCTGTTCGTCGGCAAGGTGCCGCTCACCACCACCCGCACCGCGGCCCGCAGCTACATGCTCAAGGACCCCACCCACTGGGGCACCGAGACGCGCGACGCCAAGAACAGGGAGCAGGAGAACTTCGCCCGCGGTACGAAGTTCACCAGCACCACCAACAAGTGGGGCAACGGCGCCGTCTCCAGCCGCGCCAGCGCCGCCGTCGACGCCCAGTACGGCATCACCCAGACGCTGGACTTCTACAAGAAGACCTTCGGCCGCAAGGGCATCGAGAACAACAGCAAGGGCGCCCGCGCCATGGTCCACTTCGGCAACAAGGTGGCCAACGCGTTCTGGGACCCGGCCTGCGACTGCATGCTCTACGGCGACGGCGACGGCGAGATGTTCAAGAAGCCCCTCGTCGTCCTGGACGTCACCGGCCACGAGCTCACCCACGGCGTCGTCGACGCGACCGCCCGCCTGGAGCCGACCTTCGTCGACAACGTCGGCAACCAGTACGGCGAGCCGGGGTCGCTGAACGAGTCCCTCGCGGACATCTTCGGCTCCAACGTCGAGTTCAGCGCCAACAACCCCAAGAACCCGCCGAACTACCTCATCGGCGAGAAGCTGGGCCTGGACCAGAAGTTCCTGCGCCGCCTCGACAAGCCGTCCCTGGACGTCCTCGAGGGCGCGATCGACTACTGGTCGCCCGAGGTGTACTACACCGAGGTCCACGCCGGCTCCGGTGTCTCCTCGCACGCGTACTACCTGCTCGCCGAGGGCAGCGGCCAGAAGAGGATCGGCACGGTCACCTACGACTCGCCGACCTACAACGGCGCCGTGGTCAAGGGCATCGGCCGGGTCAAGGCCACCAAGATCTTCTACCGTGCCCTGACCCGCTACATGGTCTCCACGACCGACTTCCACGACGCGCGCGTCGCGACGCTGAAGGCGGCCCGGGACCTGTACGGCCAGGACAGCGTGGAGTTCAAGACGGTGAACAAGGCCTGGGCCGCCGTCAACGTGACCTCCGCGAACGTGCCGCCCGCCGTGCGCTGACGGATCGACGGGCGGCGTAGGCCCGGCCCGCCCGAGCCCGCCCCGGCCCGTCAGTAGTCGGGGCAGAGGTTGGTGTGTACGGCGTCCACGATCCGCGTGCTCTTGACACGGCCGAAGCCGTCCGGGTGACCGGGAGAGGTGAAGCGCTCCATCGCGGCGCCGATCTGCTTCTCCCGGTCCCCGGGGTGATCGTGGATCGTGGCGCACTGGTCCCGGCCGCGTTCGACGGCCTGGTCCTCCTTGTCGTGCACGATGTCCGGGTCGATCGCGGTGAGCGCGCGCACGTAGGCGCCCTCGCCGTCGCGGTCGGGGCGGGGCGGCAGCGCCGCCTCGCCCTTCTTCGTCTCCTGGCCCGTCCCGCCCGTCCCCTGCGACGTGGCGGAGGCGGAAGCCGCGGCGGACGGGGAGGCGGCCGGTGCCTCCGAACCCGCCGCCGGGGACGGCGTGCCCACCGCCGGCGTCTGCCCTCCCGCCGCCGGTTCCTTCTGGCTCGCGGCCGGATCCCCCGAGCCGCAGGCGGTGAGTACGGCGGCGGCGAGGGCGCAGGTCGCCAGAGCGGCTGCGGTGGTGCGGTGGTTCACGGGACTCCTGGTGCCTGCGGTACGACGGCTGAGCCCCGTGAGCGTATGGGCAGCTTGTATGCCCGTGGGTGTCGTTCAACTCCCTTGAGGGGTGGCGATGAGGCACCCGGGGGGCGCATGGACCGAGCGGAAGCGCCCGTACCGCGAGCACCCCGTCAATCCGAAGAGGCCGGAAGCTCACGGCCCAGGCGGGCGAGCGGGGAGAGAACCATCACCACCGGGGACAGCAGCATGCCCGCGGCCGTCACCAGCAGGCCGGCACGCAGCCCCCACTCCTGCGCGAGGAATCCGCCGGCCAGAGAACCGAGCGGGGTCATCCCCATCCCGACGAAGGTGATCGTCGCGGCCGCGCGGCCCTGCATCCCGTCCGGAGTGACGGCCTGCCGGACGGCCATGACCGTGACATTCACCAACTGGCCGCCGAGCCCGAACACGAAGCCGACCGCGAGGAGCACGGGAACCGTCACCGCGGATGAGCCGTGCAGCGCGGGCACCCACAGGAACACGCCGTCGCCGAGTACCGCCGCGCACACGAGCACCGTGCCATGACCGAACCGGCTCGGCAGGCGGGCGGCCAGCAGCGAGCCCAGCAGCGCACCCGGCCCCGCCGCCGCGAGCGCCAGCCCCACGACGGTGCCCGACAGGTGCAGTACCCGGGGCAGGAAGAGGAGATAGACGGTCGTCATGGCCGCGAAGGAGAACTGGAAGGCGGCCGAGGCCAGGCACACGGCCCGCAGAGCGGCATCACCGGCGACGAAACGCAGACCCTCGGAAATCCGCTGCCGGACCCGAGGGGGGCCCTCCGGGCGCTCCGGGATCGATTCGGCTCGGCGGATCCGCCGGATCGACAGGAAAGACAGCGCGAAGAACAGCGCGCCGGAGGCGGCGGCGACCGGCGCGGACAGCAGGGACACCAACGCACCGCCGAGAGCGGGACCGCCGATCTGCGCCGCGGACCGGCTGCCCTCGAGCGCGCTGTTGCCTCGCACCAGTCGGTCCCGATCCACCAGTCGTACGAGAGACACCTGGTAGGCCACGTCGAAGAACACGGACAGGGCCCCGACGGCGAAGGCAAGCGCGAGCAGGCCGGGAAGGCCGAGCAGGCCGAGGACGCCGGCCAGGGCGACAGCGCCCAGCGCCAGGGCCCGACCGACGTCCGCGAGCACCATCGTCGTGCGGGTCCGCCACCTGTCCACCCACGCGCCGACGAAGAGCGACAGCAGCAGGATCGGAGCCTGCCCCACCGCGCGAAGGACGCCCAGCTGGCCGGCACTGGCGTCGAGCGTCAGGACGGCGAAGAGCGGCAGAACCACCAGACTCGCGTGTTCACCGAGCTGGGAGGCGGTCTGCCCCACCCAAAGCCTGCGAAAGTCGACGTCCCGCCACAGGCCCGACGGGACAGGCCGACCGGTATCGGACCCGTGTCTCAGCGGTGCAGTGATCGTGCCCAGTCCGACGGTACCCGGCCCGCCGGGCCCGGGGCCGGCTGGTTCGCCGGGCGGTGTGCCGGGGGTGCCAACTCCGGGCCCGAATCGTAGAGTTCGTCGGCCGAGTAGTCCCAGAACCACTCCTCGCCGGGCTCGAAGCTGCGCACGATCGGATGCCCGGTGGCCTTGTAGTGGGCGGTGGCGTGCTGGGCGGGGGAGGAGTCGCAGCAGCCGATGTGGCCGCAGCTCGCGCAGCGCCGCAGATGGAACCACCAGCCCCCGACCGCGTCGCAGTCCACGCAGCCGGTGCCGCTGGGCGGGACGGACGGGTCGATGGTGTTGCCGTCGGTCATACGGGTTCCTCCGCGGGCTGGGACTCGGGCTCGGACTCGGGTGCGGGCGCGGTCAGGGGCAGCAGGACCTGGAAGCGGGTGTCGCCCGGCGCGGACTGCATCTGGAGGCTGCCGTGGTGCTTGTTGACGATGATCCGCCAGGAGATGTCCAGGCCGAGACCGGTGCCCTCGCCGACCGGCTTGGTGGTGAAGAAGGGGTCGAAGATACGGGTGCGGATGTCCGGCGGGATTCCGGGGCCGGTGTCGCGGAACTCCACCAGCAGCCGGTCGCCCTCCCGCGCCGTGCGCACGGTCAACGTGCCGTCGCCGCCATCGCTGTTGATGGCGAACACCGCGTTGTCGACGAGGTTCGTCCACACCTGGTTCAGCTCCGCCGGGTAGGCCGGCACCTCCGGGAGCGTCCGGTCGTACTCCTTGACGACCTCGATGCGCTGCCCGATCTTCCCGGACAGCATCAGCAGCGTGCTGTCGAGGAGTTCATGGACGTCGACGGTCCGGAAGGGCGCGCGGTCGAGCTGCGAGTACTGCTTGGCCGCGTCGACGAGATGCGAGATCCGGGTCGTGGAGTCGTCGATCTCGTTCATCAACAGCTCGGTCTCGATGGTGTAGTTGAGCCAGCCGACCGCGTTCGGCAGCATCTCGGGGTCCACGGCCGCCGCGACGTGCTCCAGCCAGTCGACGTCCAGCCCGGCCTGCACGAACGCGGGCGCGTACTGCCAGCCGTGGTCCATGCCGTGGTCCTCGAGCCACTCGGTGAGGGCGTCCTCACGGTCCGAGGCCTCCAGCGGACTGAGCGAGGGCGCCTTCGCGACCCGTTCGGCGGTGCGCTCCTGGACCTCGATCAGACTCGCCAACGCGTCCCGGGAGAAGGGCCCTTCGGCGATCAGCGCGAGCTTGTGCCGCATCTTCGCGACCCGCTCCCGCAGTGTCGCGGTGGCCCGCACGGCCGCCGCGGCCGGGTTGTTCAGCTCGTGCGTGAGTCCGGCCGACAACGAGCCCAGCGCCAGCAGGCGTTCGCGCTGCCCGATCGTGGCCTGGGTGTTCCTCGACCCGAAGAAAAGGCCCTCCAGCAGATGCACCGCCATCGGGAACCAGTCCCGCATGATGTCCGCGAACACGTCCGCCGGCACCACGAAGAACCGCGTCGGCTCCGTCACCCGCATCGAGTTGTTGTAGACCTGCGGCACCCGCTCGCCCAGATACGACTGCATCGCCCCCGCGTACACGCCCCGCTGCGAGGTGCGGGTGACCTCCACGTCGTCCCCGCCGACCCGCCGCGACAGTACGACCGTGCCCTCGATCATCACGTAGAAGCAGGTCGCGGGCTCGCCCTCGGCGTACACGGGCCCGGGCTCGAACTTCTCCACCCGCCCCTCGGCGCACAGCCGCCCCAACTGCTCCGGGGCGAGCTTCTCGAACAGGAACAGCGAGCCGATCTCCGCCGGGCTGCACGGCATCAGCCGGCCGCTCACGACTGCTCCAGATACCGGTGGACGAGCATCACGGCCATGGCTCCCTCTCCGACGGCGGACGCGACACGCTTCGCGGACTCGGCGCGCGCGTCGCCCGCCACGAACACGCCGGGAATGCTGGTCTCCAGGTGGTACGGCGGCCGGTCCAGCTCCCAGCCCGCCGGCGGCCGCCCGTCCGCGGTGAGATCCGGCCCGGCCAGGATGAACCCGCGCTCGTCGCGCAGCACGGTCCCGTCCAGCCAGCCGGTCAGCGGCGCCGCGCCGATGAACACGAACATCCACTGCGCGTCGACGCTCTCGGTCTCGCCGTTCTTCACGTCCCGCAGCGTCAGCCGTTCCAGACGCCCCTCGCCGTGCGCGGACTCCACGACCGTGCCCGTGCGCACGAAGATGTTCGGCGCCTCCTCGATCTGCTGGATCAGGTAGTACGACATCGACGCCGCCAGCGACTCGCCGCGCACCAGCAGCGTCACCGACTTGGCGACCCGCGACAGATACATCGCCGCCTGCCCGGCCGAGTTGGCGCCGCCCACGATGTACA
The DNA here is from genome assembly GCF_048159505.1 of Streptomyces sp. T028. Taxonomy (NCBI): domain Bacteria; kingdom Bacillati; phylum Actinomycetota; class Actinomycetes; order Kitasatosporales; family Streptomycetaceae; genus Streptomyces; species Streptomyces sp. T028. The sequence goes on along the minus strand of NZ_JBLRVZ010000026.1, from coordinate 9,641 downwards.
CGTCGTGGCCCTGGCAGGAGGCCGCCTCGGTCAGCGCAGAGCCGTAGTACACCCCGCACCCGGTCAGGTCGTCACAGCCCGGCGCCGCCAGCTGCCGGTACGACACGCCCGTCGCGAGGATCACGCTGTGCGCGGCCACCGTCGAGCCGTCGGAGAACCGTACGACCCGCGCGGCCCCGTTGACCTCCAGTCCCGTCACCTCGCGCGCGGTGAGGATCTCGGCCCCGAACTTCGTCGCCTGCCGGCGTGCCCGCTCGGTGAGCTGGCCCCCGGACACGCCGTCGGGGAACCCGAGGTAGTTCTCGATGCGCGAGCTCTGCCCGGCCTGCCCGCCGGTCGCCGACCGCTCCACGAGCACCGTCCGCAGCCCCTCCGAGGCCCCGTACACCGCCGCGCCCAGGCCCGCCGGGCCGCCGCCGATGACGACCAGATCGTAGAACTCGGCCGCCGGGGTCGTCGCCAGACCCACCCGCGAGGCGAGTTCCGGCGCGTCCGGCTCGACCAGCGGCGCCCCCTCCGGGGTGATCACCAGCGGCAGCCGCCGCCCGTCCGCCCCGGCCGCGGCCAGCAGCCGCTGCCCCTCGGGCTCGTCGGCGGAGTACCAGCGGTACGGCACCTGGTTGCGGGCCAGGAACTCCCGTACGTCCGAGGAACGCGCCGACCACCGGTGCCCGACCACCTTCGTCGCGGGCACGGGCCGGTAGTCGCTGGCCCGCCAGGCGTCCAGCAGGTCGTCCAGGACGGGGTAGAGCTTCTCCTCCGGCGGATCCCACGGCTTGAGCAGATAGTGGTCGAGGTCGACGACGTTGATCGCGTCGATCGCCGCGTTCGTGTCCGCGTAGGCGGTCAGCAGCACACGCCGCGCGCCCGGGTACACGTCCAGGGCCTGCTCGAGGAACTCGATGCCGTTCATCTGCGGCATCCGGTAGTCGGCCAGGATCACGGCCACCAGGTCGCCGCGCAGCTTCAGCTCGCGCAGCGCCTCCAGCGCGGACTCGCCGGACTCCGCCCGCACGATCCGGTACGAGGCGCCGTAGCGGCGCCGCAGGTCACGGGCGACGGCACGGGAAACCCCCGGGTCGTCGTCCACGGTCAGGATGACGGTCCGCGCTGTTTCGGCGGCCTGTGTCATACGTCTCCCACCCCGAGAGCGGTCAGTACTCGCCGGCGCACGGCGAACCGGCGCCGGATCCGCCCATCGTATGTTCGATCCTCTTGGTTCGCGCAGGGATAACGCGGACCGTGCGCTCCCGGTTCAGAGCAGGGCACGCACGGTGAAGCGCGCCCGGGCCGAGGGCACGGCACACCCCGTCATGGCGACTGCCGTGCCGAAAGCACGCAGAACTCGTTGCCCTCCGGGTCGGCCAGCGTCACCCACGTCTGCTCACCCTGCCCCACGTCCGCGTGCCGCGCCCCGAGGGACAGCAGTCTGCTCACCTCGGCGCGCTGGTCCAAGGGGCGGAAGTCCAGATGGAGCCGGTTCTTGACCTGCTTGCCCTCCGGCACGTGGAGGAAGAGCAGACCCGGCAGCCGGTCCGGCGCCTGGCGGATCTCGTACTCGTCGGGATCGTTGTTCACCACCACCCAGCCGAGCGCCTGCGCCCACCAGCGCCCGAGCGCCACCGGATCGTGAGAGTCCACGACAACCTGTTCCCATTCCAAGGTCATGACCGGCAGCGTAGTGAAGACTGGCCCGGTACGAAATGATCACTACACAGGAGGCAGTGGGATGACGGGCCCGATCACGGCAGGCGTCGACGGGACGGACGAGAGCCTCGCGGCGCTCGCCTGGGCGGCACGGGAGGCCGTACGGCGGGACACGGCGCTGCGGGTGGTGCACGCCTGGAAGCACCAGCCCGACACCGCCCCCGAGGTCGCCGACCGGGACGCCCAGCGGGCATGGGTGAGCGACGCCGTCGAGCAGGCCGTCGCCACCGTCACCGCACGGCACCCGGGGCTCACGGTCACCACCGACGTCCTGGAGGGCCACCCGGTCGAGACACTGGTCGCCGCCGCGGCGGACGCGGAGCTGCTCGTCCTCGGTTCGCGCGGACACGGCCCGCTCGTCGGATTCCTGCTGGGGTCCGTCGGCCAGCAGGTGATCGCCGAGGCCACCCGCCCCGTCGTCCTCGTCCGCGCCGGCGACAAGCCGTCGTCGGAGGTGGCCGGGCACGAGATCGTCGTCGGGCAGCAGGGCGACCCCGAGGACAGCGCCCCCGCGCTGCGGTTCGCCTTCGAAACCGCCGCCGCGCGCGGCGCGAGCGTCCGTGTCGTACGGGCCTGGACGCTGCCGCCGGTGTTCGCCTACAGCCCCGGCTCGCTCAGACTCCTCGACGAGGCCGGCGGCCTGGAGCCGTTCGAGCAGAAGGCCCTCGCCGACGCCGTACGACCGTGGCGGGAGCGCTTCCCGGACGTGCACGTCGTCGAGCACATCGAGATGGGCAGCGCCGGACAGGTACTGCTGTCGGTGGCCGGGCGGGCGCAGCTGATGGTCGTCGGCCGGCGCGCCCACCGCACCGCCGTGGGCGCCCGCATCGGCTCCGTCGCGCACGGAGTCCTGCACCACGCCGCCTGCCCGGTCGCCGTCGTCCCCCACGACTGACGCGCACACGGTCGGCTCACTCGGGCACGGTCGGCTCCAGCGTCTCCCGTGCCCTGGGCAGGATGTTCACGATGTAGTCCTCGACCGCCGTGTCGAGTCCGATGTCGTGCTGCGCCTGCTCCGACAGATACCAGCGGTGCTCCAGCAGTTCGTGGTAGATCTCCGCCGGATCCATCGAGCCGCGCAGTGCGAGCGGTACGGCGCGCACGGTGGGCCGGAACACGTCCCGCACCCACCGGTGGGCCAGCACCTCGGGCCGCGCGGCGAGGGGGTCGCCCGGCGCGTAGTCGTCCTGGGTGGCCATCCAGCTCTCCAGGTCGTTCAGCAGCCGCCGGGCCTGGTTCTCCTCGGTGTCCAGACCGGTCAGTCTGAGCAGTTGCCGCTGGTGGTGGCCCGCGTCGACGACCTTCGGCACGAAGGTGACGGTGTCGCCGCCCGAGGAGTGCTCGATCTGCATCTCGGCGACGTCGAAGCCCAGGTCGTTGAGCCTGCGGATGCGGCGTTCGATGTAGTGGTACTTGCCCGCCGGGTACACCGAGGTGCGGGTCAGCTCCTCCCACAGCGCGCCGTAGCGGGCGCAGATCTCCATGCCGAACTCGATCGGGTCCACCGACGGGTGGAGCGCTCCGGACGCCTCCAGGTCGAGGAGCTCACCGCTGATGTTGACGCGGGCGAGATCGAGGTCGTACTCCCGCTGCCCCGGGCTGAGCTGCGGGTGGAGATCACCGGTCTCGGCGTCCACCAGATATGCGGCGTACGCGCCCGCGTCCCGCCGGAACAGTGTGTTGGACAGCGAGCAGTCGCCCCACGCGAACCCGGCGAGATGCAGGCGGACGAGCAGCACGGCGAGGGCGTCCATCAGCCGGTGCATGGTCGCCGGACGCATCGTCGTCTCGAACATCGACCGGTACGGCATCGAACCGCCGAGGTGCCGGGTGACCAGCACCGACTCCAGCGGGTCCCCGGCGCCGTCGGCGCGCCCCGTGACCACGGCCAGCGGGTCGACGGCGGGGATGCCGATCCGGTCCAGGTCGCGCAGCAGCTCGTACTCGCGCAACGCCGGCCGCTCGGCCAGCTCCTTGACGGCGATCACCTCATCACCGGCGCGCGCGTAGCGCACCACGTGCCGCGAGATACCGCGCGGCAGCGGGACGAGGACCTCCTCGGGCCACTCCTCCAGGGGGACGTCCCAGGGCAGCTCCAGCAGGAGGGCCGGGTGCTCCGGATTCGTCGCGCTGATCTGCAAAGCCATGGCCTGACCTTAGACGGCGCGTTCGCGGGCGCGCTGGGCGGCCGTCTTCACGGACCCCTGGTGCACCGGACCGTGCCCGGGCAGCAGCACATCGGCGTCAAGGGTCTCGATCAGGTCCAACGAGGCCACCGCACGGGCGCGCTCGTGGTGGAACATGTCCGGCAGCAGCTGGGGTCCCTCGATACGGGAGGTCATGTGCCCGCTCACCAGGGCGTCACCCGAGATCACCACCCCGGCGTCCGGCAGATGGAAGGCGCAGTGGCCGTCGGTGTGCCCCGGGGTGTGCACGGGAACCGGCCGGCCGGGCAGGTCGAGCGGGCCGTCCGTGACCGGGAACGCCTCCGGCGCGCCGACCGGGTGCTGCGCGGCGCCGTCCACGCGCAGCACGTGCACCAGCCACGGCACCACTCCGGGTCGCCACGCGTTCCTCAGCACGTCCCCGACGGTCACCTGTTGCAGGAACTCCCGGCGGGCGTGCGGCACTTCCTCCCGGTGCGCGAGCACCGGCGTGCCGTACGTCGAGCGCAGATACTCGGCGGAGCCCAGGTGGTCGTTGTGGGCGTGGGTGATCAGCACGGCCGTGACCGCCTCCGGTGAACTGCCCACCGCGGCCAGGGACTCCAGGAGCCGCTGCCGATCGCCCGGGTAGCCCGTGTCGATCAGCGTGACGGCGTCCCCTTCGCCGAGGATCACCCAGTTGGTGTTGGAGCCGTGTACCAGGTGGATGCCGTCCGCGACCTGCCGTACGTCCGCGCCCATGATCGTCGTCCCGAGTGGTGAGGAGCCTGTCCGACGAGCACAGCAAACCAGATCAGGACGGGGGTTCCGACGGCGGGGCGGCACGCGTTCCGAACAGGAACCGCGTCACCCGGGTGCGGCGTACTCCGTACTCGTACAGCAGAAGGGTCGCCGCGAGCGAAGCGGCCACGATCGCCGCGTACTTGACGGCGATCGGCGCGTCCCAGCCGACCACGCCGTAGGCGAAGGCGACGACGACCGGCTGATGGAGGACGTACAGCGGCAGCGCGAGATACCCGAGCACGGGTCCGACGCGGGGAGCGGGCAGCCGCTCCAGCAGACCCAGGATCGCCACCACCCAGCACCAGCCCGCCGCCCCGAACAGCCCCAGCCCGAGCACTCCGACCAGCACGGCGAGCCGGCGCGTCCCGGTGCGGATCCGCTCGTCGCCCGGCTTCAGCCAAAGGAGGATGTCAAAGATGACCGGTCTCGAAATGCTTCCTCTGGAGTATGAAGGGGAAGCCGCCGGGATCCGGGCGGACCTCGAAGAAGCGCGTAGGAAGCGGAGCGGGACGCCGAGGCGCAGCAGCCGCTCGCGGGCGAAGCCGCCCGGGCTGCGCCGGTCGATGGAGTACCGGGCGCCGAGACCGGCCACGAGGAACAGCATCGGCATCGCCCAGACCACCCCCACCTGCCAACGTACGGAGCCCCGGGCGGCGCGGACACGGGTAGCACCGGCCCCGTTTCAGCGCACCGCCCGGAACGTCGCCCGTGGGAGCCTTGACCGCTGCTCGGCCCTCCACGATGCTGTGTTGCGGCACATGAGATGCGTGCCGTATTGAGCAACTTTTGACTCAGGTCTCGTACCAGCCGAGGAGTGGCCATGGCTCACCAGGTCCGTGCTGTCGTCGCACGCGCGAAGGGTGCCCCCGTCAGCCTGGAGACGATTGTCGTCCCCGACCCCGGCCCGGGGGAGGCTCTGGTGAAGATCGAGGCCTGCGGGGTCTGTCACACCGATCTCCACTACCGCGAGGGCGGCATCAACGACGACTTCCCCTTCCTGCTCGGCCACGAGGCCGCGGGTGTCGTGGAGTCGGTGGGGGAGGGCGTTACCGACGTCGCTCCCGGTGACTTCGTCATCCTGAACTGGCGAGCCGTCTGCGGTCAGTGCCGGGCGTGTCTGCGGGGTCGTCCGCAGTACTGCTTCAACACGCACAACGCCAAGCAGAAGATGACCCTCCTCGACGGCACCGAGCTCTCCCCGGCGCTGGGCATCGGCGCCTTCGCCGAGAAGACGCTGGTCGCCGCCGGACAGTGCACCAAGGTCGACCGGGCCGCCTCGGCCGCCGCCGCGGGCCTGCTCGGCTGCGGTGTGATGGCGGGCATCGGCGCGGCCATCAACACCGGCAACGTCGGCCGCGGTGACAGCGTGGCCGTCATCGGCTGTGGCGGTGTGGGCGCCGCGGCGATCGCGGGGTCGAGCCTCGCGGGCGCGGCGAAGGTCATCGCGGTGGACATCGACGACCGCAAGCTGGAGACCGCGAGGAAGCTGGGCGCGACCCACACCGTGAACTCGCGCGAGAACGACGCGGTCGAGGCGATCCGTGAGCTCACCGGGAGCTTCGGCGCAGACGTCGTCATCGAGGCGGTCGGCCGCCCGGAGACCTACAAGCAGGCCTTCTACGCCCGCGACCTCGCCGGCACGGTCGTCCTCGTCGGCGTACCGACCCCGGAGATGAAGCTGGAGCTGCCCCTGCTCGACGTCTTCGGCCGCGGCGGATCCCTGAAGTCCTCCTGGTACGGCGACTGCCTGCCCTCCCGCGACTTCCCCATGCTGATCGACCTCTACCTCCAGGGCCGTCTCGACCTGGACGCCTTCGTCACCGAGACCATCGCCCTCGACGAGGTCGAGAAGGCCTTCGAGCGGATGCACGGCGGCGACGTCCTGCGCTCGGTGGTGGTCCTCTGATGTCCGGCGCCCGCATCGAGCACCTCGTCACCTCCGGGACCTTCTCCCTGGACGGCGGCACCTGGGACGTCGACAACAACGTGTGGATCGTCGGCGACGACAGCGAGGCGATCGTCATCGACGCCGCGCATGACGCCGACGCGATCGCTCAGGCTGTGGGGGACAGGCGGCTCACGGCCGTCGTGTGCACCCACGCCCACAACGACCACATCGACGCCGCGCCCGCCCTCGCCGCGCGCACCGGCGCCCCGATCCTGCTCCACCCCGACGACCTGCCCCTGTGGAAGCAGACCCACCCCGACCGGGCGCCCGACGGCGAACTGGCCGACGGGCAGGTCGTCACGGTGGCCGGCGTCGACCTGACCGTGCTGCACACCCCCGGCCACGCCCCCGGCGCGGTCTGTCTGTACGCGCCCGCCCTGACGGCCCTCTTCAGCGGCGACACGCTGTTCGCGGGCGGACCGGGGGCCACGGGACGGTCGTACAGCCATTTCCCGACCATCGTCGACTCGATCCGCGACCGGCTGCTGACGCTGCCCGGCGACACCGTCGTCCACACCGGACACGGGGAGACGACGACCGTCGGCGCGGAGGCCCCGCACCTCCAGGAGTGGATCGACCGCGGCTTCTGACCGCCCCCGCCGCAGCCCTCCGCACGGCGCCCGTACCGCCTGTTTCCGCAGGTGGTACGGGCTTTTCGAGCTGCTTCACACGGGGCCTGCGGGCCCGGTCGAAGCGGGCCCGTGGAGGTCTTGACAGGGGTTCTGGGCGACTTCAGACTGATGTTGCGCTTTCCGCAATCCGTTTCGCTATACGCACCGAGGTGTCATGATGATTCCCGCGTGCCGTCTCGAGGACCTCCCGCGAGGCGAGGCCTTCCGGCTCGACATCGACCCGCCGGTCTCGGTGTTCCACACCGACGAGGGCGAGGTCTTCGCCATCGACGACACCTGCACCCACCAGGACGCCTCGCTCGCCGACGGCTGGCTGGAGGGCTGTGAGGTGGAGTGTCCGCTGCACGCCTCCAAGTTCGACCTGCGTACCGGGGCGGTGGACGCCCCGCCGGCCAAGCTGCCGGTGCGCACCCATGAGGTCGTGGTGGAGGACGGCATGATCTTCGTCAAGGTCTCGGCCGAGGCGCCGAACCTCCCGCCGTGTGTGGCGTCCCGGCTCGCCGGAGGTGCCACGTGAGGACGGTGGCCGTGGTGGGTGCCTCGCTGGCCGGACTGTCGGCGGTGCGCTCGCTGCGCCGGCAGGGCTACGACGGGCGGCTCGTCGTCATCGGTGAGGAACTGCACCGTCCGTACGACCGGCCGCCGCTGTCGAAGGAGTTCCTGGCGGGCACGCTGGGGGAGGCGGACCTCGCGCTGGAGACCGAGGACGAGGATCTGGGGGCCGAGTGGCTGCTGGGCGGCCGGGCCGTCGGCCTCGACCGTGCCGAGCGGGCGATACGGCTCGCCGACGGGCGTGAGCTGAAGGCGGACGGGATCGTCCTCGCGACCGGTGCCGCCGCCCGCACCCTGCCCGGCTCCGAGGGCCTGGCGGGGGTGCACACCCTGCGCACGCTGGACGACGCCCGTGCCCTGCGGGAGGAACTCGCCGGGGGCGGGCGGCTGGTGGTGATCGGCGGCGGGTTCATCGGCGCCGAGGTCGCCTCCACGGCGTATGCGCTGGGTGTGGAGGTGACGGTGATCGAGGCGGCTCCCACGCCGCTCGCCGGCCCACTGGGTGCCGAGATGGGCACGGTCGTCTCAGGGCTCCATGCCGACCACGGCGTACGGCTGCTGTGCGGGGTCGGCGTGAAGGGGCTGAGCGGGGAGACCCGGGTCGACGCCGTCCTGCTGGAGGACGGCCGGAGCATCCCCGCCGACATCGTGGTCGTCGGTGTGGGGGCTCGTCCGTGCGTCGACTGGCTCGAAGGGTCGGGCATCGAGCTCGACAACGGGGTCAAGTGCGGTGCTGACGGCCGCACGAGTATCGCTTCGGTCGTGGCGGTGGGTGACTGCGCCAACTGGTACGACCCCCGCGCAGGGGCCCACCGCCGGGTCGAGCACTGGACCGGCGCTCGCGAGCGCCCGGACGCCGCGATCGCGACGCTGCTGGCGGCGGGTGCGGTGGAGCCGGGGGTGCCGAAGCCGCCGTACTTCTGGTCCGACCAGTACGGAGTGAAGATCCAGTTCGCCGGTCACGCGGCCGGCGCCGACACCGTGACCGTAGAAGAAGGCGCCGCCGAGGACCGCAACGTCCTGGCCGTCTACCGGCGTGCCGGGAATCCGGTCGCCGTACTCGGGATGAACCAGCCGCGGCTGTTCACCCGCTGGCGCAAGCAACTCGCTGCCGCCACCGTCTGACACCACCACGTTCCGAGTTTCCCGAGGAGTGCACCGTGACCTCGACCAGTCTGCCGGACAGCCTGATCGCCACCCTTCCCGGCTCCTCCTACACGGATCCGGAGATCTTCGCCCAGGAGCAGGAGCGCATCTTCGAGACCATGTGGTTCTGCGTGGCGCGCGCCTCGGAGCTGGCCAAGCCCGGCGCGTTCCGCACCGTGGACGTGGGCCGCGAGTCCATCCTGGTCACCAGGGCGCGGGACAACTCGATCCGCGCCTACTTCAACGTCTGCCGGCACCGGGGCGCGAAGCTGTGCACGGAGGAGACCGGTGAGGTCAAGCGGGCCTTCCAGTGCCCGTACCACGCCTGGACCTACGACCTGAACGGCAAGCTCGTCGCCGCCCCGAACCTGACCAAGATGCCCGACGTCGGCCGCACCGAGTACGGCCTGGTCGGTGTCGCGGTGCGGGAGTGGCTCGGCTATGTGTGGGTGTGTCTGGCGGAGAACCCTCCGTCCTTCGAGGAGGACGTGATCGGCGCGGTGGTCGAGCGTCTCGGTGACGTCGCCTCGATCGAGCGCTACGACGTCGACAACCTCTCCGTCGGCAAGCGCATCACCTACGACGTGAAGGCGAACTGGAAGCTCATCATCGAGAACTTCATGGAGTGCTACCACTGCGCCACCATCCACCCCGAACTCACCGAGGTCCTCCCGGAGTTCGCGGACGGCTACGCGGCCCAGTACTACG
>NZ_JBLRVZ010000025.1:0-114954 GCF_048159505.1 Streptomyces sp. T028 | reverse complement strand
CAGGTCTTGCTCTCGCATGGCCTTGAGGATGGCGAGATGCAGGGCTGTGGTGCGGCGTGCGGTGGGGCCGGCTTCCGGATCGGTGAGCGTGGTGCGCAGTTCGTCGTCGGTGACGGTGGGTACGACGAGTTGGTAGTCGGCCAGGACGCCGTCGTCGATGGCGTCGGCGTGGGAGTAGGTGTGCAGGCGGGGGCCGAAGATTTTCGGCTGGTCCATGGTGGCCAGCAGCGTGGGGTCGTCCCAGTGCGGGGCAGTAGCGGTCGTGCGTTTTGGGGTCGGGCCGGTGGTGGGCGGCTCGGCCAGGCGCGGTGCCTCCCACACATAGGGTGTGGCGGTGAGGTAGAGGCGGCGGTCGGCCGGGATACGGCTGTTGTCGTGCAGCGCCGTCCAGTTCTTGGCCCAGGTGCCGGCCGTGGCGTGGGCCTCGTCAACGACCAGCAGGTCGAAGACGGGGGCGGGGAAGACGGCGGAGTGCTGGGCTTCCTCGATTTTGGAAAGGGAGTCGAAGGTGAAGAACACCGTGGCTCGAGGGTGGCGGGCCAGCCAGTAGGCCAGGTACTCCCCCGCGTTGGTGGAATCGGCCCCGGCTGCGGCCAGCACCGGGTGGGAGGCGGCGCGTAGCGATGAGACGGTGATCATCGGTTCGCGGCGCAGGTCGGCGCGGGCGGCGGTCGCCCACTGGGCGATCAGGTCCAGGCTCGGCACTGCCACCGCAAAGTGCCGCACTCCGAGTTCTTCGGAGGCGCGGAGCGCGAGGAGGGTCTTGCCGGTGCCGCAGGCCGAGACGACGTGGCCGCGGGTGTGCGGGCGGCGTAGGTGGCGGACCGTGTTGGCGATGCCTTCCTGCTGATCGGTACGCAAGGCCAGGCGGGCGGTGGGCTGGGGGTTTGCGGGGCTGGAGAGCGTCACCTGGGGGGTCCTCGGCGTCCGGCGCGGTGCAGGGCAGACAGCCATTCTGGCCCGAGGGAGTGACTCTGCGCGGGGTAGATTGCCGCGCTTCCGGGCGGGTTGTCGAAGGAGCCGCTTCCCGGACTGGCTTCACCGCAGTGGACGCTGATCCGGCCGAGCGGGTCTCCCGGCCCGGCTGGTGGGATGCGGCTCCCTTCACTGCTTGCTGCAAGCGTTGTGTGCTTGAGGCGAGGTAACCTGGCTGGCTGTGCGGGTCGCCCCCACCAAAGTCGAGTGCTACAGGTGACGTCTGCGTTCCAGCCGGGGCTTGAAGACTCTGTCGCCACAACTCAGAGGGCTCCCCTCCGGGGCACACAAAACGGACAGGGTCGAATCCCGGAACGGGTATCACGACCTCGCAGGCCAGCGCATGCGCCACGGCCTGGCGGTGTACCCGACTCGAACGGCACCCGGACGAGGTGCTCCATCAGCAACACGGCCGTCTCCCCGCGGACGGCGGTGTCGACGATTGCGCCGTCCGGTGAAGGTGAAACGCCGAGACGGCGACCAGTCGACCAGGCGGGCGGCCCCACCGCCGTATCAGTCGCTGCCTGGCTCGTGACGAGTCCGGAGTCGGATCCGAGGACCTGGCGGGCCGAACCCCTCGACCGTGTCGCCGAGCAGCTCCAGGGGCTCGTCGCCGCCGTGACCGGACGATGAGCGGTGGCTCACCGGCCACCCGCGGGAATCAGCCGCCGATGCCGAAGTACTCGTGCAGATGCGGCGGGACACGCGCGGGGTCCGGCTGGAAGATCTCGATGAGCAGCCGGTCGGGGCCTTCGGCCATGGCGTACTGGGCGGTGGGCTCGGAGCGGATGTCGGTGACCGACACGCCCATGTTCCGCAGGCGTGCAACGATGCTCTCCAACTCGTCGGTCTGGACGCCGACATGGTGGACCGTGGCCTGCCCGAGGGCCCTGGGCGGCTGGTCGTAGAGGTGGATGCGGCCGGTGCCGATGGTCATGAAGACGTTGCGGGCGCCGGCGAAGTCCACGTCGTAGACGACCTCTGCGCGGAATCCGTCGCGCCAGAAGGCGATCGTCGCCTCGACGTCGGTGGCCATGAGGTGGGTGTGGTGCAGGTTGATCAACGGGCCGGTTCCTTTCGGTGAGTGTGGTCGGCTGGACGGTGGGGTTCCGCGTAGAGCGCGGCGATCTCCGTGGCGTACCGCTCGTGGATGATCCGGCGCTTGAGCTTGAGGGTCTCGGTGACCTCGCCTGCCGTCGCGCTCCACGCGGTGATGAGGACGTGGTGGCGTTTGATCTGCTCGACGCGGGCCAGCCGCGCGTTGGCGGCGGCCACTGCCTGGGCGAGCTGCTCCGCGATCTCGGGGTGTCCGGCGAGCTCCGCCGGGTCCGCGCCGTCGTCGAGGCCGTTCGCCGCGGCCCACTGCCCGAGCCCGTCCGGATCGAGTACGAGCAGGGCGGTCACGTAGGGACGGCGGTCGCCGATCGCGCATGCGTGGGCGATCAGGGAGTGTTCCCGCAGGAGGCTCTCGATGCGGGCCGGGGCGATGTTCTTGCCCCCGGACGTGATGATCAGTTCCTTCTTGCGGTCCGTCACTGTGAGGAATCCGTCGGCGTCGAAGGTGCCGATGTCACCGGTGGCGAACCAGCCGTTCGTGTCGGTCTCGGACCGGAGGGAGCCGTCCTCCTGGAGGTAGCCGAGGAACACGCTCGTGCCCCGGACGAGTATCTCGCCGTCGTCCGCGAGAGCCAGCTCGGTCCCGCCGAGCGCCCGGCCCACCGAACCGGTACGAAACCCTGCTGCGGAGTTGGTGGTCATGACGCCGGAGGTCTCCGACATCCCGAGGACTTCGTACACCTCGATGCCGACACCCGCGAGGGTGCGCAGCACCTCGACCGGCACGGGGGCCGAGCCGCAGCTGAAGAAGTGGAGCCGGTCGAGCCCCAGGGCATGGCGTACCGGAGCCAGCACGGCCGCGTCCGCCGCGGCGATCTCCTTTTCGATCCCGGCCGGAACCCTCTCCCCCGCGCTCCGGAGGTCGTAGCTCTTCTTCCGCAGCTCCGTCAGCGCGAGCACGGCCTCGCGCGCGTCCCGCGGCAGGGCGGCCAGCCTGCGCTGGAGCCCGGCCGCCATCTTCTCCAGCAGTTGGGGGACCCCGAAGAACTGCTGCGGACGCACCCGGGGCAGCGCCTCGCCGATCGCCCGTGGGTCCGCGAGCGTGTGCACATGTCCGGCGCCGACGGCCGGCATGTAGAGGGTGCCCTGCCGTTCGGCGATGTGGGCCAGGGGCAGGTAGGAGATGTTCGTCATGTGCATGGGGCAGCCGTGCAGGGTGAGCAGGGCGTACGCCTGCTCCAGGACACCCCGGTGGGAGAGCACGACACCCTTGGGGTCGCCGGTGGTGCCGGAGGTGTAGATCATCGACAGCGGGTCCTTTGGGCGGACGGCCGCGGCGGCCTCCTCGAAGACCCGGGGGTCGGCTGTGTGCAGGGCGGCCCCGGTGCGGCGCAGTTCCTCCCAGGAGCGGTATCGCGGGTCGCCGTCCGGTACGGCGGTGCCGTCCAGCAGAACGACCAGGCGGATGCCGGGCAGTTCCCGCAGTGCCGGTTCCCAGCGGGCGAGTTCCTCGGCGCCGCCGAGCACCACGGCCTCGGCGCCGCTGTGCCGGGCGATGTAGACGATCTGGTCCGGGCTCAGCGTCTGGTAGGCGGTGCAGGAGATCACCCCGAGGTGGACCGCCGCGAGATCCGCCACCAGATGGTCGGGCGAGGTCGGTGCCATGACGATCATCCGGTCACCGCGCCGCAGGCCGGCGTCGGCCAGACCGCGTGCGGTGTCGGCGATCTGCTCGCGCAGAGCGGCCCAGGTGATCGTGGGGCGGCCGGGCTCGTCCAGCGAGGTGAGGGCCGGGGCGTCACCGAAGGCTCGCGCGTTGCGCAGGACGAGGCGGGGGACGGTCTGCTCGGCGGGGTGTTCCGTGGCGTAGAGGAGAGGATCGGTCACCGTTGACCTCCTGGACGTTCGCTCATACACGGCGGCGATATGTGGTGCGCAACAGCATGTGGCGAACTCGCACACGGGGATACTGGGGTTCTTCGCAGATCTTCAGGAAGTTCTTTGTGATGGATGACAAAAATCTGCCCGAGTGCCTCACGGTGGCGGGCCGCCCCATGCATCTCCGGCTGACCGGCCTGGTGCCGGTGCTCACGCGGCGGATCCTGGGGAGTTTCGTGGATACGATCCCGATCTACCGGCAGTTGCCTGAGGAGGAGCTGAGCGGGGACATCACGCGAGTCGTCGAGAGCAGCCTGCACCTGGTGGCACGAGTACTCCGGGAGCGGCGCGGCCCCCTGCCGGAGGAACTGTCCGCTCTGGTGGCGTCGGCCGCACGCAGGGCCGAGGAGGGCATCCCCCTGGAGGCCGTGATCACCGCCTACCACCTGGGCGTCCAGCAGGCCTGGGACGCCCTGGTGGAACCGGCCGAGCGGGACGACCTCGCGGACGTGCTCAGCGCCAACCGCCTGCTGCTGCTCTTCCTCGGCACCGCCGTCGAGGCGATCTGCGCGAGCTATCTGGCCGAACGCCAGAGCATGCTCAGCCAGGAGCAGTACGCCCGTGACAGGGTGACGTCCGTGCTGCTGCGCGGGGAGTCGGTGGTCGGACCGGCGGCCGACGCGGGGATCCGGCTGGCCGCCCGGTACCTCGTGCTGTCCCTGGCGCTGGGCACGCATCCGGACGAGCACCAGAAGGGGCCTGGCGGGCCCATCGCGAGCCGCCGGAAACTGCGCAGGATCAGAGGCGCGCTGGAGGAGTTCGCGGGCTCCAGCGCCGGTGAGGGCCTCGAGGAAGGGACCGTGCTGTCTGTGCTCGACGCCGGGGGCGGCATCGTCCTGGTCCCCCTCGCCGAGGGAGGCGGAACCCCCTGGGAGTGGGCCACCACGACCCGGCTGACGGACGCTCTGAGCCGTGCCGCGGGCGTCGCGGTCACGGCCGCCGCCGAACTCGCGGCCCCCGAGAAGGTCAAGGACGCGGCGGGCCTCACCCGCCAGGTCCTGGAGGTCGTCCGCGCGTTCGAGCGTCCGCCCGGTCTGTACCGGCTCCCGGACGTCACGCTCGAGTACCAGCTCACCAGGCCCGGAGCCGGCCGGGACGCGCTGGCCGCCCTCCTCTCTCCCCTCGACGGCCACCCCGAACTGCTGCACACGCTGGAGACGCATCTCGCCCACCGTCTCGACCGCCGCGGCACGGCGACGGCGCTGCACGTCCACCCGAACACCGTCGACTACCGCGTCCGTCGCATCGCGCACCTGACCGGGCTGCATCCCTCCGACCCGCTCGACACCCAGCGCCTCGCCGCGGCGGTGGCGGCGAGGCGTCTGGGCGGATGAAGGGACGAAGCGCCGCGTTCAGAAGCCTCGGACGCGGCGGAAGGGGCCGCCGGCCAGCGCGAAGGCTTCTGCCATCGCCTCGCCATTTCTTGCTCTCGCGGCGACCACGAGTTCCGTATTCGCGCCTTGCCTACACTGCAGGGGCAGCGTCACGCCAGGTCACCCGAGGCAGCACCAAGCCCGCCCACGAGCCGACACATGGAACGGAACCCGCCCCCTTCAGCATCTGGTGACCGTCCCGCATCGACGACAGAACCAGCAGGTCAGGAGCATCCACGCCCGCCCACATCCGCTGCCCTGTCCTTGGCCAGCAGCCGGTGCGCCGTGTTGTCCGCGCGAGCAGCGATGCAGAGGACATGGCGCCACCGCTGACCAGCAGGTTGACGCCCTCGCCGCGGTGGTACCCGCGCCGGGCGCGGTCTCGGTCACCGTCGCCGATGGCCTGAAGCTCGCGGCGGCTGCCGCTGCTCATGGCCGGCCCGACATTGGGTTCGTGTTTCAGGGGAAGTTTCGATCCAGTCGGGGACGGCTCTGCGAAGCATCGTCGCGATCGCTCAGTCGCTGATCGCGGCTGCTGTGGCGCGCAGGGCTCGGGCGGTGCGGCGGAGGTCGGCGTGGATCAGTCGGCCCTTGGTCTTCACGAGCTTGCCTGCCACGAGGACCATGTCCACGTTGTGCGGCTGTGCTTCGGTGACCACGGCCGCGATGGGGTCGCGTTCGGCGGTGAGCATGTTGATGTCGTCCAGGCGGAGCATAATGATGTCGGCCTGCTTGCCGGGGCGCAGGGAGCCGATGCGGTCGGCCAGTCCTAGCGCGGCGGCGCCGTCCAGGGTGGCCATCCGAAGGATGTCCTTGGCAGTCATCGAGGGGTCGTCTGCGATCTTGGCGGCGAGGTGGGTTGCCCGCATCGTGGAAAACATGTCGCCGGCGGCGAGGGCGACGCTGTCGACGCCGATGCCGGTCGTGATGCCGGCGCGCCGCAGGCGGCCGGCTTCGTCGCCGGGCGTGGCCGAGGCGGTGGCGCCCGAGTCGGCGATCAGCTTCAGCTCGTCGTCGCCGATCCCGCTGCCGTGGGCGTAGAGGGTCTTCTCGCGCAGCAGGCCGGCCTCGCGCAGGGCGAGGACGGGCTGTTGGTTGACGGGGGTGCTGGCGAGGTGGATCGTCAGGGGCAGGTCCAGCTCGTCGGCTATGCGCCAGTCGTTGGCCACCGTCTGCATCGGGGTGGATGAAGGGCCGAGCGGGGCGTACGCCATGGTGACGAGCGCGTTGTCGTCCGCCAGGCGTTCGCGGATCCGGCGGACGTCGGCGAGCTTGCCGCCGCCGGTGACATTGACCGGGGTGCCGTAGCCGAAGACCGCGCGCAGTCCTGTCGCCTTCAGTGCGTCCACGGCGGCGCTTGCGAGTTCGGGTGAGTAGGCGATGTGCGCGAAGTCCAGCTGGGTGGTGATGCCGGAGTCGAGGCACTCCAGCGCGCCGGCCAGGGTCGCGGTGTGTACGTCCTGCGGCCGGAACTTCGGGCCGACTTGGCCCAGCAGGCGGAAGTAGGTGGCGAGGTCGGCGTCCACGGCCGCGTTGCGCAGCGCCGACTGCCATACGTGCCGGTGGGTGTCGACGAAGCCCGGGAGCACGATGTGGTCGGTGGCGTCGATGACGGTGGCGCCTTTGGAGTGGAGGTTGCGTCCGACGGCGGTGACGCGTCCGTTCTCGATCAGGACGTCGGTGTGGGTGTGGGCGACCGGCTGGGGCTCGGTGTCGATGACGTGGCCGTTGCGGATGAGGATGCGGCTCTTCGGCACGCCGCTGCTTGTCTCGTTCGCCGACAGTGCCGGCTTGGTGTGTCGGCTTCCGCCCGTGGCCGCGGTGGCTGGCGATGCGGTCAGCGCGGCCGCGGTCGCGGCCGCCCCGGTCAGTAGGTTCCTGCGGGGCATGCTCATGGTTCGTCTCCGTTGTTTCAGAAGGGTTGGTCTGGCGCGGGCAAGGTGGTGGTTCGTGGTGTGCGGCCGGGCTTCGACGGCGTGTGCTGTTGTCTGTTGCCTCACGGGCCACGGCGAATGGGGGCGGGTCGGTGCCGGGGCGTGGGTGGGGATATGGGAGTGCGGCGTCGGTCACGCACGCCACCGGTGTTCACACGGTGTGCGGCCGCCAGGCACGGACGGCCTAACTGGACAGCAGTCCGGTATGAACATCGAACGTAACGGACAACAATCCGGTTAGCAAGGGTGCTGGTCGGGGACGCATGCGGCATGTCCCGCTGCGTGTGATCGCCAAGGGCGTGCGAGGGCCGAAGGCCACGGGTTCAGCGCATGCCGGGTAGACGACGGGCCTGTGGACGTCCCCCTCGTCGGCGCGGTGACGCCGTCATACTGCCGTGGCGATGACGGCGAAGACCCGCTTGGCCCGTGCCTGTCGGCGGCGAAGGACGGTGAACCGATCGTCTTCTCACGGGAGGCCGGCCGGACCGGCGCCCGTTGTGGCAGGTCAGCCCGCTCGCGTGGCAGGGCCGGCGATGCCGGACTGGTAGGCCATCACGACGAGTTGGGCACGGTCGCGGGCGCCGAGCTTGGCCATGATGCGGTTCACATGGGTCTTGGCGGTCAGGGGCGAGACGTGGAGCCATTCGCCGATGGCGTCGTTGGTGAGGCCGGCGGCGACGAGGCCGAGTACCTGGCTCTCGCGTTCGGTCAGGGTCCTCAGCTCCGGCGCCGAGACACTTGTGGGGTCCGGCACGGCGAGGTAGCGGGCGATGAGGGCCTTGGTCGCCGTGGGTGACAGCAGGGCCTCTCCCCGGGCGATCAGCCGGATGGCGTCCAGGAGGTCGGCGGGCTCCACGCCCTTGCCGAGGAACCCGCCGGCCCCGGCACGCAGCGCCTGGAACACGTACTCGTCGGCTTCGAACGTCGTCAGGATCAGCACCCGTACGCCCGCGAGGTCCTCGTCGGCGGTGATGGCGCGGGTGGCGGCGAGGCCGTCCATGTCGGGCATGCGGATGTCCATCAGGACGACGTCGGCGCGGGTGGCGCGGGCCAGGGTGACCGCCTCGCCGCCGGTCGCCGCTTCCCCGACGACCTCCATGTCCGGCTCCGACTGGAGGATCATGCGGAAACTGGAGCGGACGAGGGTCTGGTCGTCGGCGAGCAGTACGCGGATGGTCATCTCTGCCTCTCCTGTGCGGCGGGCGCCCGCCGCACCGTGTCGGGCCGACGTGATGGACGGGTGTCGTCGGGGCCGGCGTCCGCCGGTGTTTCGGGTTCGGGCAGCGGCAGCCGTACGTCCAGGCGGAAACGGCCGTCGGCGTGTGCTTCGGCGTGGAGGCTGCCGCCGACGGCGTGGGCGCGCTCGCGCATGCCTGTCAGGCCGTGTCCGGTGCCCACGGCGGCGAAGGCCGCAGAGGAGTCTGTGCGTACCGGGTTGGAGATTTCGATGTGCAGGGCGTCGGTCCGGTAGTCGACGAGCAGGTCCGTGCCGGCGGTGCCGCCGTGCTTGTGGGCGTTGGTCAGCCCTTCCTGGATGATGCGGTAGGCGGCCAGGTCGACGGCGGTCGGCAGGGGACGCGGGTGTCCGGCCTGCTGGTGGCGCACGCGCAGTCCGGCGGCGGTCACGGATTCGAGGAGTCTGCTGAGGCGGGATAGGCCGGGGGTGGGTTCGGTCGGGTCCGGCCGCCCGTCCGTCTCGTCGCCCGGCTGTCGCAGCACGTGCAGCAGGGAGCTGAGTTCGTCCAGGACGGTGCGGCCGGCGTCACGGATATGGCCGAGCGCCGTGTCGGCCTGGTCCGGTTCGGTGCGCAGGACATGTCTGGCGGCTCCCGCCTGAAGGGTGATCAGGGCGATGTGGTGGGCGATCACGTCGTGGAGTTCCCGGGCGATGCGCAGCCGCTCCTCGGCGACCCGGCGGCGGGCCTCTTCCTCCTTGCCCGCCTCCGCCCGTCGTGCCCGCTCCTCCACCGCGGCCAGGTAGTCGCGCCAGGTGCGTACGGTGCCCCCGACCGCGGCGCACATGCCGACCCAGGCGAACACCCCGGCGCCCTCCGTTCTGGACGTCGGATCCATCGGGTAGGCGACGACGGCGTACAGCGCGATGGCCGTGAGGGCGGCCGCGATCAGCGCGATGCGTCGGCGGACCGTGCGGGCCACGGTATAGACCGAGATCAGCGCTGCCGCCCCGAGCACGGGTGACGCACGGGAGGCCATGGCGGTGAAGGCGGTCTCGCCGAGCACCGACAGCGCCAGGACGGGCAGCGGTGCCCGGCGGCGGGCCAGCACGAGCAGGAACGCGGCCCCGGCGGCCACGGCGTCGACGCCCGAGAGTGCTGCGCCGTAGGGCGCTCGTCCGAGCACGAGGTACAGCACTCCGCCTGCGCCGACGAGGGTGGCGAGGGCGGTGTCCAGCAGGCGCGGTTGAACGCCCGTCACCCGTCTCAGCGGCGCCGGGCCGGTCACGGCTGCACGGTCCCCGCGTACGGACAGACGGGGCCACCCGCCCGTACGCCGGAGGGGTACGGGCGGGTCGGCGCGGTGGCGTCCGCGGGCTCAGGCATCGCGCCGCTTGAGCAGGACGGCCGCGCCGGCCAGGAGTGCGGCGATGTAGCAGACGAACACCGCGAGGCCGGGCCCGGGTGACAGCGCGCCACTCTCCGTCTGCACCGTCATGAACGCGTTCGCCGCGTTCGACGGCAGGTACGGGCCGATGGCGTCGTTCCAGGTGCCCGGCAGCAGTTCGACCAGGCCGGGCACCAGGAACAGCGCGCCCACCACGAGGGTGATGGCTCCGGCGGAGTTGCGCAGCAGGGCGCCGACCGCCAGGCCGATCAGCCCGGCACCGGTCAGGTAGACCGCCGCGCCGACGAGCGCACGCAGTACCCCGGGGTCCGACAGCGCGGCGGTGTCCATGCCGTTGGCGGACAGGACCGGTTGACCGGCGAGGAAAGCCCCCAGGGCCGCGGCGGACATGAGCACGAAGCTCACCGCGGCGAAGACGACCGCCTTGCCCCACAGGACGGGCAGCCGGGCCGGGACCGCGGCGAGCGTGGCGCGGATGGTCCCGGTGGCGTACTCACCGGCGCTCATCAGCACCCCGAGCACGGCGATGGCCAGGGCGGCGAGAGGGACTCCGCTCAGGGTGATCGAGGTGGGGTCGCCGAAGTCCTCCCGGTCGGGGCCGCTTCCCGTACCGACCACGCTGCTCAGGATCAGTCCGACACCGATGACGAGGACCACGGTGACCGCCAGCGTGTAGAGCGTGGAGCGCAGCGACCGCAGCTTGATCCATTCCATGTGGACGATCCGGGGGAAGGTGACCCGCTGACCGCCCGCGTGCGGCGGAGCCTTCCGGGTCGTCGTCTCCTCCCGCGGGGCGAGGGCGGTGGTGCTCATCGGTTCGTCCTTCCTGTGGTGGCGAACTCCGCGGTGGTGGCGTGGTATTCGACGGCGTCGCGGGTCAGTTCCATGAACGCCTCCTCCAGCGAGGCCTCCTGACGGTGGAGTTCGTGCAGGACCACGCCGGCGGCCGCGGCGCGTTCACCTATCTCGGCCGCCTCCAGTCCGGTGACGTCCAGCACGCCGGGCTCGTTGCTGGTGATGGAGACTCCGTCGCCCACCAGCACCTCTCGCAGTGGCGCGGCCTGCGGGGAGCGCACGCGGACGCTGTGGCGGGAGGACTGGGCGACGAAGTCGGTGAGCGGACCGGCGGACAGCAGCCGCCCCCGTCCGATCACGATCAGGTCCTCGGCGATCAGCGCCATCTCGCTCATCAGGTGGGAGGAGACGAAGACCGTCCGTCCCTGGTCCGCGAGGTCCTTCAGCAGGTGGCGGATCCACAGCACGCCCTCGGGGTCCAGTCCGTTGACCGGCTCGTCCAGCATGACGACCTGCGGATCGCCCAGCAGGGCCGAGGCGATACCCAGCCGCTGGCCCATGCCCAGCGAGAACCCGCCCGCGCGCCTGCGGCCCACCTCTGCCAGTCCGACCATGTCGATCACCTGCAGCACCCGCTGCTTGCCGATGCCGTTGCTGGCGGCCAGAGCGAGCAGGTGGTCATACGCCGAGCGTCCGGGGTGGATCGCTTTCGCCTCCAGCAACGCCCCGATCTCCTGCAACGGGGCCTTGTGCCGCTCGTACGGGCGTCCGTTGACGAGCGCGGTACCGGACGACGGCCGGTCCAGCCCCATGATCATCCGCATGGTCGTCGACTTGCCCGCCCCGTTGGGGCCGAGAAACCCCGTCACCACTCCGGGACGCACGGCGAAGCTCAGCCCGTCGACCGCGAGCTTGTCGCCGTACCTCTTGCTGAGGTCGTTCACCTCGATCATCATCCGCCTCCATATCTTGAGGCTTCAAGCTTCTTCGAGAAGGGCGGGCTTCCACGTCCACCTACGGCGTTCACTGCGCGTACCGCGATCGCGGTACGCCGTCGCCACCGGTGGCGACCGTGGGGCGAGCTTGCCCTCGGCACCCGACGGGACGGCCTGCCGGATCGGCACACCCGCCGCCAGGGGCCTCTGCCATGGGGGCGTTCACACCGTGGTGACGACCTGGTCGTAGCCGAGGCGCGGGGCGCGCGGGAACCAGGCGTCCTCGCCCGGCTTGCCGATGTTGACGACCATCAGCGGGGTGTGGTCGTCGTCCAGGAACTCCTTCTGGATACCCGCGAGGTCCACGCCGGTCATCGGGCCGGCGGCGAGCCCGGCGGCGCGCACGCCGATGATGAAGTAGGCGGCCTGCAGGGCGGCGTTGAGAGTGGCGTTCTTCTCGCGGAAGGCGCGCTCGCCCCAGACGAGGTCCTTGGCCTGCGGGAAGTGCGGGTGCAGTTGCGGCAGCTCCTCGTGGAACTCGTTGTCCGCGGAGAGGATGACGACCAGCGGGGCGGCGGCGGTCTTGGGCTGGTTGCCCTCGAACACATGCTGCAGGAGGCGCTCGCGCGCCTCGGCGGAGCGGACCAGCGTGACGCGCAGCGGGGAGCCGTTCATGGAGGTCGGACCGTACTTGACCAGGTCGTAGATGGCCTGGATCTGCTCGTCGGTCACCGGCTCCTCGGTGAAGGTGTTGGCGGTACGGGCCTCACGGAACAGCAGGTCCTGGGCCGTGGGGTCGAGAACGAGAGACATGGGGGACTTCCTCAGGTAGTATCGCGATCCAAACCGGACTACTGTCCGGTTCGTCGACAGGACGAAGGTACGCACAGAAGAGCCGAAAGCGCAACAAAGGTCCGTGCGAGTGACCCGCTTCACATGGACCGCCTCCGCGGCACCGCCCGCCGCCCACCCCGCCGTCGACGCCCCCCCCCAGTCGACCCCCGTCCATCCGCGACACGGTCGACACCTTCACCCCCTGCAAGGGCGCCGAACAGCCCGATTGCGAGCAGCGGTCCCAGTCGCGCCGCGCGGAGCACGAGGGCGAGGCCGAGCAGGCCGGCGCCAGGGACGACTGCCGCCGGAGGAATGGGCCGCCGAGGCCGAACCCCCCTCACCCCTCCCCCTGAAGGCAGCCCCCAAGCCCCTTGCCAAGCGGACTGCCGTCCACTAAGTTCTCCACGCACGGACAGCAGTCCGCTTATGCAGTCATTGGCCCGACGACGGCCTCAGTCAGTGGCACGGCGAACCCACCGCCGATCAAGGCCAAAGGTGACGTCGGAACGTGAGCACGGCGATGGCTACCGGCAACGCCGTGCGGCCGCGACCGGCGCACCCACCACCACTACGCGTCCGACCCGATCGTGCTCTGTCTGCGGAGGCACCAGGTGCTTGACATCGCCGAGAGTCGAGTCGGTGGTCCAGGACGGTCGGAAGTTCTCCGCTGCCACTGTTGCCGGCGTCAGCGGCAGCGCGGGCCGCGACCGGATCGGTCCTCGGCGGTCGTACGGAAGAAGCCGTCTACGACCTGTGCACGCAAGCACTCACGGACGGCAGGACCGTCGTCGAACGGTCGGCCGCAGCGGCGAGGACCGCCGGTCCGCGAGGGCTGAACCCGCTTTCGACAAGGCATCTCAAACGGAAGGACTGCGCCAGGCCGTGGTCATCGTCTTCGTAGTCATCGCAGTCGCCGCACTGGCGCTCGGCGCACTCCACTGGTACGCGTGGCGCCGTCTCATACGCGAAACCTCGCTCCCGGGCTCCCTCCCCCGGCGAGTTGGGAGTGCTGTCTTCGTGGCCGGGCCGGTGCTCGCGGCCGGTGGCCTGGTGGGCGAATTCGCGGGAGTCCCGTTCGTCCTCCAGCGCCTCATGGCCTGGCCCGGACTCCTGTGGCTGGCCCTTTTCCTGTACCTGCTGCTCGCGCTGCTGGCGGGCGAGGCCGTCCGCCCCGTGCTGCGGTGGTGGCTCGCCCGGCGGGACGCCGACGTCGGCACCGAACGACGGGCTTCCCCCGCAGCGGACTCCCCGGACCCACGGCGCGTCGAGCCCAGCGCGGCGGCAGACCAGAAGCTGCTCGTCCCCATCGGCGACAAGCGGTCCGGCGGGGCGGAGCTCGGTGTCTCCGGTACGCCGCAGGGCACGGCCGAGCCGGTCACGGCGGCGGAACACCCGCGCGGACGGGAACCCGGGCGCTCCTCCGGCTCCGCCCCATCGCGCCGCCGCTTCGTCTCCCGTGTGGTGGGCGGCGCGGCCGCGGCGGTGGCCCTGGGCACCGTCGGCCACGGCACATACGGCGTACTCCGCGGCCCCGGAGTGAAGCGGCTCACCATTCCTCTCGCCAAGCTGCCGCGCAGTGCGCACGGCTTCCGGATCGCGGTGGTCAGCGACATCCACCTCGGCCCGGTCCTGGGCCGCGGCTTCTCCCAGCGGGTCGTCGACACCATCAACGCCACCCGGCCCGACCTGATCGCCGTCGTCGGTGATCTCGTGGACGGCAGCGTCGAGGACCTCGCCCCGGCCGTCGAACCGCTCGCCCGGCTGCAGGCACGGCACGGCTCCTACTTCGTCACCGGCAACCACGAGTACATCTCCGGCGCCGAACCGTGGGTCGAGAAGGTACGGGACCTGGGAATGCGCCCGCTGGAGAACGCCCGCACGGAACTGCCCGGCTTCGACCTCGCGGGCGTCAACGACGTCGAGGGCGAAGGCGAGGGACAGGGCCCCGACTTCACCAAGGCGCTCGGCGACCGCGACCGCTCCCGCACCGCCGTCCTCCTCGCCCACCAGCCCGTCGTCATCCACGACGCCGTCCGCCACGGAGTCGACCTCCAGCTCTCCGGCCACACCCACGGCGGCCAGCTCTGGCCCGGCAACCTCCTCGCCGAACTGGCCAACCCCACCGTCGCCGGCCTGGAGCGGTACGGCGACACCCAGCTGTACGTGACCCGCGGCGCCGGGGCCTGGGGCCCGCCGGTCCGCGTGGGCGCGCCGTCCGACATCACCGTCGTCGAAGTCGCCTCGAAGCAGGCATAGCCCTCGCTCGGGGCCGCAACCGCCGCAGACCGGCCCTGGGCACATGCCATCGGGCCGGTCTGCGGCGCTGCCTCACGGCACTCGGGTCCAGGCGCCGTACTGCAACGCCCCCAGGACCTGACTGCCCTGTTCCACCACGGCCTTCTCCAGCTGGTCCGGCAGGGTGTCGTCGCAGACGAGGCCCGCGGGCAGGGACAGGCCGGTCTTCGCCAGCGCCGGCTCCAGGACGCGCAGCGAGTAGGCCAGCCACGGGAAGAGCGGCGATTTCTCGCCCGCAGCGACCGGCCCCTGGCACTCCACCGTCGGGCTGGGCAGGCCGGCATCGAGGAAAGCACGGTTCAGCCGACGCCCGAAGTCCGGCGGCGTTCCGATGGCCTCGTACACGTCGGTGAGCAGCCGGTAGCTGTCGTCCCAGAGCGGACAGGGCGGAAAAGTGGGGTTCGGCACGACGAAGTCGAACTCGTGGAACACCATGATCCCGCCCGGCCGCAGCAAGCGGGCGAACCGGCGGAGCGTGGCGGCGGGGTCCTTCTGGTACAGCAGGACATAGCGGCCCACCACGGCGTCGAAACGCTCCCCGGTGTCGAAGTCGTCGAGGTCGGCGACCTCGAACTCGAGGCTCCCGTCGAAGCCTTCGCCGCGCGCCCTGCGGCGGGCCTTGCCCGTGGTCACCGGGTCGCGGTCGATGCCCACAACCCGGCCACGCGGCCCCACGATCCCGGCGGCCAGCATCGAGACATCGCCCATCCCCGAGCCGAGGTCCAGGACGGACATGCCGGGCCTCAGACCGCCCAGGCGCAGGAACCGGTCCGTCGAGGGACGCAGGATCCGCGCCTGCAGCATGAGACGCCGGTGCTCCAGGTCCGAGCTTCCCAGCACGTAGTCGGCGTGCGCGTCGGATGCGGCCCCTGTGACCGGCGTGGTCTTTTCGTTCATGCTCTTTCCCCTTCTTCGTCGGGTTCCCGGCTTGGCGTCATGCGGGAACAAGTTGCGTGGTTCGGCTCGGCTCCGATTTGGCCGGTGCGGTACCCACCGGGCCTGCCGGGCAGGACGGCGACGGCTCCTGCGACGGGGCGCCCGTCCCGCCGGGCCGGGCCGCGAAGATCTTCGTTGCGATGCGGTGGCGTCCCCTCGGGCATACGGGCACCGACGTCAGCGGATGTGGTCGATCGACCTGAGGCGATCACGGTGGTGGCATGTTGGGCTCGACGAACAGGGTCAGGCCGCCGGGGCCGAGCAAGCCGTCCGCCCGCAGGTCGAGCCTGCCGCCGCGGCCTGCCTCCAGCAGGTCGCGTGCCGCAGCTGCCGCCGCCAGGTCCAGCTCCGCAGAGCCGCCGAAGCCGCCCTCGTAGGAGCCGTCGGGGCGCACGACAAGGGCCGCGCCGATCTTGTCGGCGGGGCCGCGGACCACCCGGGCGAGTGCCGCGGGTTCACCATGGGCGGCGGCGATCACCGCGGACCGGAACACACCCCCGACGGGAGTCCCCGCGAGTACGGGCGCGACCAGGACGTCGATGAACCCGCCGCCGGTCAGGCCGACCGAAGAAGCCTCCTCGCCGCAGTAGCGGAAGCGCTCGATGACCGGATCGCCGTCGGCCAGGGCCTTGCCGCAGAGCTCACGGACCGCTTCTTCCTCGCAGCCGCCGGAGACTGAACCAATGGCCGTTCCCTCGACGTCCACGGCCAGGACCGCACCGGGCACGCGCGGGCCGTCGCCGTTCACCGCCACGACGGTGGCGACGGCGAAGGTCCGGGCCTCCTGGATCCAGCGGCTCAACTCCCCAGCGACGTCAAACACCTGGCCGCCCCCCAGCAACACCCGGATGGGCAGGTGGCGGTGGCGGACGCCGGTGGCGTGCCGGACCGCGTTGGTGACGGTGGCGCCGATGCGCAGGCCACCGTCCTCGGTCGTTTCGATGTGGTCCAGGGGCAGTTCGCGGACGTCGACGAGCCGGGCGGGGCGTTCGACGCCGGACTTCATGAGATCGACGAGGTTGGTGCCGCCGCCGAGGAAGCGCGCCCGGGGATCGGCGGCGAGCAGAGCCAGGGCTCCGGAGACGTCGTGTGCGCGCTGGTAGCCGAACTCCCTCACGCCGCTGCCTCCACGCTCGCACCCTCAGCGGTGTTCTCTGCCCCGGCCGCGCGGGAGACTGCCTGGACGATCGCCGTGTACGCGCCGCAGCGGCACAGGTTGCCGCTCATCCGCTCCCGGATCTCGTCCGCGGAAAGGGGCGGCGGCCCGGCCTCGGGCCGCACGTCGCCGGTGACGGCGCTCGGCCAGCCCGCCGTGTGCTCCTCGATCACCGCGATCGCCGAGCAGATCTGTCCCGGCGTGCAGTAGCCGCACTGGTAACCGTCCAGGTCGAGGAACGCCTGCTGCACCGGATGCAGCCGCTCACCGTCCGCCAGACCTTCGACGGTGGTGACCTCCCGGCCCTCGGCCGCCACCGCGAGCCGCAGACAGGAAACGCTCCGGCGCCCGTCGAGCAGGACGGTGCAGGCACCGCACTGGCCTTGGTCGCAGCCCTTCTTGGTACCGGTCAGGTCCAGGCGCTCGCGCAGCGCGTCCAGCAGCGTGGTGCGGCGGTCGACGGACAGGGTGTGTTTCTCGCCGTTGATGTGCAACGTGACGGTGCTGGTCGTCGATGGGGCCATAATCAGCCTTCTTTCACAGATCGGGAACGGGCCGCCGACACAGGTCGCGCACGCCTGCGGGCCACCCGCCCGGCCCATGTGCCGTAGATGAAGCAAGGGTCGAGGGTTCGGCGCGAGCCCAGGAGGAGGGCAGGTGAAGCAGGCCGGACGCCACAGCACAGCGGCGGAGCCGGTGAGACCCGCCGATCCGCGCCGACTGGCAGCAGGGACGAAGCACACCTGGTCGAGGAGGTCCGTGTGAAGTGAGCGAGCCTCACCCCCGGGACGCCCGCCATGCCAAGGGCACCCGTGCCGGCAGGACCGGGGCCCCGGCCGGGAACGCCCGTCCGCGCGCCTCTGCCGGTTCAGAACCCGGGGAAGACGCGCCGCAGGTCGTCCAGTGTCAGGGCGCCGCCGGTGAGGGTCACGTCCGCCGGCGTGTACGCGGGCGCGTGGCGGCCGGTCGTCAGGCGCAGCCACCATTCGGCGGGCGCGGTCAGCACCGCGTCGGGCCCGGCCGGCTCGTCACCGAGCGCGACCGCTTCGCCGAGGTCGAGCCCGAAGGACCGCTCGGGTGCGGTGGTGCGTATCGCGAGGCGGACCGGACGGCCGTCCACGGCGTCGGCTTTGCCGAGGCGGCCGATGAGCAGGCCGGCCTGGTCGAGCAGCGGTCCGGTCGCGGCGGGCGCCAGGACGGCGGCCGGGTCGAAGGCGACCTCGACGTCCCAGGTGTGGAAGGTGAACTCGCTGAGCCGCAACCCCGCCACCGTGGCCACGTCCACGGGCACCGGCAGGAAGCCGAGGTCGATCCGCAGATCCTCGCGCGTCTGCGCGTCGAGGCCCTCGTAGCGGGCGACCAACGTCTCGTTGGCGGACACGAAGCCCGCGGCCCGGTAGCCCGGGGACATCGCGTCCCAGCGCGCCCACACCGACTTGTTGAAGTCCGCGTCCTTGGGGCCGGTGCCGTCCAGAGCGCCCTCGAGGACAGCCAGGGCGATCTCCGCGCCGCTGCCCAGGTGGCTGAGCACCTGCGACACGTCCCACGCCGCCGCCCCGGAGGGCCGGGTGAGGTCGACCGTGCCCAGGTCGCGTACCAGTGGGGCGAGGTGGTCGTGTCCGCTGCGCAGGGCGGCGATGATGTGGTCGGCGCGTTCACTCATGGTTCGTCTCCGTTGTTTGCTCTTGGAGGAACTGGCGTGGGAGGGGGCGGGGCGCCGGTGGTCCGTCTGCGGCAGGACCCGTGGCCCAGGGCTGCGGGCCCGTGATCCGGCGGAAGGCCGGTGCGGGAGGGGCGGTACCGCCAGGTGTGTGCGGGGCGGCGGTGCGGCTCAGAACATGGTGTTGCCGTTGGCCGATGTCTCGGGCACTGCCTGGAGCACGTCCCAGTGCTCGACGATCCTGCCGTTCCTCAGCCGGAGGATGTCCGCCGCCGCCGTGCCGCGGTCGGACGGGGAGGTCGTCACGTGGCTGTGCAGCATCACGAGATCGCCGTCGGCGAGGACCCTCTTGAAGTCCATCCTGACCTCCGGGGCCGCCGCGATGAAGGCTTCCGCCCAGGCGACGAACGCCTCCTTGCCGTCGGCGAGCTGGGGGTTGTGCTGGATGTACGGGGCGCCCAGGTAGCGGGCTGCGGCCTCGCGGGGCTTCTTCTGATTGACGGCGAGGTCCAGGAACGCGGTCGCGATGCGCTTGTTGGCCGCTTCCTGGCTCGCCCGGGCACCGTTCAGGGTGACCACAGCGGGTGCGGACGCGGGTGCCGGTGCCGGCAGCGCCGTGTCGGGACTGGCGGACGCGGTGGTGCCCGCGGTCAGCGCGGCCACGGTGATGATGCCGGCGCCGAGGAAGACGCCGCCGCGGCGGAGCACGGGGAGGTTCATGATGGTCTCCAGAGTTGTACCGGCCGGTGACGCGTGGTCCTGGATCAGCCTTCGGCACAGGGGGTGACGGCGGGACGTGATCAGGCGGGACGTGGGGGGGCGGACGCCGACGGCACACGCCAGGGGCCCATGACGCCGAACGATTTCGCCCGCTATGGTGAATCGCAAACGGACAGCAATCCGGTACGGAGAACGTAGCGGACGGTCGTCCGGTTAGGCAAGGGCTTCGGAAGCGAGCCCGGGAGGAGGACATGTGGAGACGAGAAACGGCGGTCCGCAGCGGTCGGACGCGCAGCGCAACCGGGAGCGCATCCTGGAGGTGGCACTGGTCGAACTGGCGCGTTCCGCGGATGCCCCGATGAGCCTGATCGCCAAGAAGGCGGGCGTCGGGCAGGGCACGCTGTACCGGAACTTCCCCAACCGTGAGGCGCTCGTCCTCGAGGCGTACCACCACGAGGTGCGGCAACTCACCGACAGCGCGGCCGAGTTGCTGAAGACCAGGGAGCCCGATGAGGCCCTGCGTACATGGATGGACCGGCTCGCCCGCTTCATCATGGCCAAGACCGGACTGGCGGACGCGCTGCGCCAGGCCGCCAGCGCGGCAGGAGGGCAGGAGCTGTCGGGGTACTCACTGGTGCGCGAATCGATCGAGGTCCTGCTCGACGCCAACCGCGAGTCCGGCACGATCCGCCCGGACATCACCGTCGACGACTTCCTGCTCGCCATCGCCGGCATCTGGCAGATCGACATCCGCGGAGACTGGCATACCAAGACCACCCGGCTGCTGGACCTCGTCATGGACGGCCTGCGCGCGGGGGCTCCCGGGCGGCACTGAGAACCGCCTCACCCGCGAGAACGACAGGAGGCGACGGGCGGCCGGCGGACGGAACCCGCCGGCCGCCCCCTTGTACACCCGCCGCGCATCCGCTCCGCGGCCCCGGCCACCCGGCGCCCGCACCCGGCTCGCATCCGGATCCACCTTGCCAACCGGACAGCCGTCCGCTACGTTCCTCGTGGCGGACAGTTATCCGGTTCGGTTCTCTGTCTCGCGGCCCCGTATGCGCCGCCCGGCACGGCGGACGTGCATCCGTCTGCGCCCCCACTCACGGAAGGTTCCCTCCCCATGAAGCTGCTCATCCTCGGCGCGACCGGCCCCACCGGCCGCCACGTCGTCGACCTGGCCCTGCGCTCCGGTGACTCGGTCACCGCCTTCGTACGCAACCCGGCGGCTCTGGGTGACCTGGCCGACAGGCTGACGGTGGTCACCGGAGACGCCACCTCGCATCGCGATGTCCTCGCCGCCGCGGCCGGGCAGGACGCGATCGTTTCCGCCCTCGGCAGGGGCTCCTCGATACGCGCCGACGAATTCTTCACGCGCTCCTCGGCGGCCGTCATCGGTGCGGCCAAGGAGGCGGGTGTCTCCCGGCTGGTGTGGCTGTCGTCGTTCGGCGTCGGCTACACCTTCGACGAGTCGAGCACCACGCAGAAGGCGATCTACAGCACGTTGCTGCGGTCGATCTACGCCGACAAGGCGATCGCCGACGAACGCATCCGCAACAGCGGCCTGGACTGGACCGTGGTCTACCCGACCCGGCTGACGCACGGCCCCGCAGGCGGCACGTACAGCGCCGCGGACCGGCTGCCGATGAAGGGCAACCCCACCATCAGCCGCGCGGACGTGGCTGATTTCATGCACAAGGCGGCACACGGCAGCGAGTGGATCCACCGCAGCCCCGTGATCACCGACTGACGGCCTCCCTCCCGCCCCGCGCCGAACCTCGAACGCAACTCTCCCGACGCCGGCCTCCCCCGGCTTGCACCATGGGGTCTCCCGCTTCGCCGTCACCTCACGGCCACGGACCGGCCGGGCCCACAGGATCGCCTCGGACAGGACGCCGTCGGGGCACCCATGCTCGGCAGCGGCAGTGGCCGAACCCCCAGAGGACGGGCCCTGCCCTCGGCAGACAGTACGCCAGGGTGACGGCGGCCGTGGCGAGTCCGAGCGTGCGCTGGCCACCGGCCTGCGCACTGCGGGCGTGCGGCAGGGCGACGTGGTCATCGCGACCAAGCAGCTGCCGATGGGCCGCAGCGCCGCCAACATCCCGCGCACCATCGGCGACCGGATCAGTGCCCTGCAGGGCTATCCCATCGACCTCTACCAGATCCACCAGCCCTGGGGCTTCTCGTCCGTCGAGAGCGAGATGCGCGAGATGGCGAAACTGTTGCGCGCCGGCAAGATCCGCTCGATAGGGGTGAGCAACTTCAGCGCCCGCCAGATGACGCGCGCGGCTACGGCCCTGCGTGCCGAAGGCATCGAGCTGGTCGCCGATCAGGTGCAGATCAACCTGCTGAACCGCACCATCGAACGCAACGGCGTACTGGACACCGCCCGCGAACTCGGCATCACGCTGATCGCCTACTCGCCGCTGCATGCCGGCATCCTCACCGGACGCTTCCACGACGACCCCGCCGCGATGCGGCGGGCACCCCTGCCGCGCAAGGCCATGTTCGGCCGGGCCCGCGACCTGGACCGCACCCGGCCGCTGATCCACGAACTCGGCAGGATCGCGGACGCGTACGGCCTCTCCCGTGCCCAGGTGGCACTCAACTGGCTGATCAACTTCTACGGCGACACCGTGGTGGCGATTCCGGGCGCGTCCAGAGCGAAGCAGGCCGAGGAAAACGCCGGCGCGCAGGCCTTCCGGCTCACCGAGAAGGAACTCGGCCGCCTGGAAGAGCTGTCCCGATGAGCAGCACCTGAACCACGGCGGGGCTCGGCACCCACCCTGCTCGCCTTCGCGCTGGCCGCGGTGGGACTGGTCTGCTTCGTGCTCGTCGAAAGCTGGGTGGCCTCACCCCTGCTCGATCTGCGGCTCTTCCGCAGGGCCGCGTTCGTGGGTGTGATGGCCGGGTCGCTCGCCCTGAACGGGGTGGCGTTCGGTGTGCTCCCGTTCACGTCGATCTGGCTGCAGAGCGTGCTGGGCCTGGGCGCCATCGGCACGGGTCTGGTGCTGCTGCCACTCGCCACGGCCGCGTTCCTCGTCGCCGGACTGGGCGGTCGGCTGCTGCACGCGGTGCCGCCCCGGTCGGCGATCGGCGGCGGTCTGCTGCTGATCGGCGCCGGGCCCCTGGGGCAGGCCGTGCTGCACGCGGGCTCGTCCTGGCCGGTGCTCATCGCCGGACTCGTGGTGACGGGCATCGGCACCGGTCTGGTGAACCCCTCGATGGCTGGCGCGGCTCTCGCGGCCGTGCCGCCCGAGAACGCCGGGAAGGCCAGCGGGGCCGTGAACACCTTCCGCCAACTCGGGTACCCCTTCGGCGTCGCCGTCTTCGGTACGGTCGCGACCGCGCGCGTGGAGCAGTCCCTCTCCGCCGCCCCCGACCCCCGGGCCGCCGCCCACGCGCTCGCGGGCGGCGGGGCGGACGCCCTGCGGGGGGGCATCCCGGTGCGGGACCTGCACGCCGCCTTCGCGAGCGGACTCGACGCGGCCTATGTCGTGGCCGACGGGCTCGGTGTTCTCGCAGCGGTGCTCGTGTTCGTCCTTCTGCCCGGCAGGCACGGTGCCGCTGCGACGTCCGAGGGCACGAAGACCCCGTCGGCCCGGTCGAACGCGGAGACGGTCTGATCACCGCAGGATGCACCGAAGACCCTCGTCTCCGAGCCGCCTCGGAGCCCGGGGACGAGGACGTCAACTGCCTCCGGGCGCGGCTCGGTCCAGCGCCACATGCCTCATCGGGCCGGGAGCCCGATGGCACCGTCGGATCGGACGTCCCGGCGTTCCTCTGCTGCGGCCCCCGACCGCCCTGGTCCGCACCTTCACGCGGGAGCTCAGGGCCCGGGGATTCACCGGGCATCCGTCACGAGGCGTTCTCGCCCGGATGACCCGAGCCGCACCGGGGCCGAGGCCCACCGCCCGGCAGCGGGGAGCACGTCCTCGACGCCTCATGGCCGGCAGGGACCTGGTGCCATCAGCCCAGGCCGTCCGCGCCGACCTGGACGGCCGACTCGTCCAGCAGGGTCTCGGTCACCGGCTGCGGATTCCTGTCGAGGTCGAGGACTTCGGTGGCCTCCTTGTAACCAGGAGGGGATCACGGCAGCGCAGGTCGTAGACGCCCGCGTCGTTGGCGGCGGTGACGAAGTCGACGTACCCCCATGCCTCCTCGGGCCGGACGTTGCGCGCGTACCGGCCGATGACCAGGGCGATCTCGCCCTCGAAGCCCATCAGTCGGCAGCCTTCGGGGCGCACCAGGGGGTCGCCGGTGCCGGAGAGGGAGGAGGCGGGCTTGAGGAAGTAGGAGGGGCGGGGCACCGTGCGCCCGCGCTCGGCGGCTCGGCTGGGGTAGTTGAGGTGGACGGCGATGATCTTCGACGGCTTGATGCCGAGGGGGTGGGACATGCTCCTGCTCCTTGCTGGGATGCGGCTGGTTCGGCGGGGCGGCTGTGCCGTCGGCTATACGGCGACCGCGCCGAACTCGCCGGGTGTGGGCAGGGAATCGATGAGCGTGCGGGTGTAGTCGTGCCGCGGGCCCGCGCTCCCCTCCTGGCGGCAGCGTTCGTGGAGGGTGCGCAGCACGTGGTGCTGGACGGTCATGTCCAGCGCGGTGGTGGGTTCGTCCGCGGTGATCAGGTCGGCCTGCGCCATCTGGGCCATGGCGATGAGGACCCGCTGGCGCATGCCGCCGGAGAGTTCGTTCGGATACTGCGCGAGGCGGGCCTCGGGACGGGTGACGCGCAGCCGGTCCGGCAGGTGTACGGCTTTGCCACGGGCGGTGGCGGGGGCTGAGCGGAGAATTCCGTCTCGGCGGCGACCTGCCCGTGAACCGGCTCGGCTTCGCAGCCATGCGCCGACTGTCCCGACAGGGCATCGGCGGCCCCGCCCGCGCCCCCGGGAGCGGCCGTGCGGCGCTGCGGTGACGTCGAGGTCACCGGGCAGGCGGGGCGGGCCGGGCGCGCGGCGGGGGCGGGTGGCGGGCCGGCCCGTCAGGTCCGCCGGTCCAGGCCGGGGAACAGAGCGCGGGTGCGGTCGAGGTCGGGTGTGACAAAGACGGCATCCGCTGTGACGAGGTCCACCACGGGGTCCGCTCGGGTGGTGATCGAGCCGTTCACGAAGATCTTGCGGTTGTCGGTGCCGGTGACGCGGGCGAGGATCCGCAGCGGTGTCTCCAGCGGGACGGGCTGGTGGTAGCGCATCTGGAGGGAGACGGTCAGGCCGGGCGATCCCGCTGCTGTGCAGGCGCGGCCCATGAGTTCGTCCAGGAGCATGGCGCTCATGCCGCCGTGGCTGTAGCCGGGCGGGCCTTCGTGGGCGATGCCGAGGGTGCAGTGGCCGACCAGGCCGTCGTCGGACGGCGTCACGCGCACGGGTGGAGCCAGCGGGCTGCCAGGTCCGGTGACAGGGCTGTACATCCGTGGCCCCGTCGGGAACTCGTCCACCTCGGGGATCTCCGCCCGGGTACGCCGCCGTCCCGTCAGCTGGCCGGTGACGTGACGGACACCGTCGGCCACGCGGTGGAGCGTGTCCGGGGAGGCGGCGGTGCGGACGGCGGCTTCCACCAGGACGCGCAGTTCGTGCCCGAGGCGGGTGATCGCCGCCTTCTGGTGTTCCAGCTCCTCGGCTGTCGCAGGTTGAGTGCCGGTGGCCGACGGCTCGTTGAGGGAGGTGTGCATCGCATTCCTCGGTGAGGTGGCGGGACGGGGTTGGGGTCGGGCTTCGGCCTGGACGAGGACGGGCTTGAGGCGTTTCTCCGACAACGCGGTCGTCAGGTCCTCCCCGTCGATGACATGGGAGATCGCCTTCCCGGGGGTGCGGGCGCGGACGTTGTCGCGGGCGATGCGCAGGGTGACGCCGGTGAGGTGCATGTCGAGCAGGGGCAGCTCGCCGGGCTGAAGCGGTCGTCCGCCGACCCGCAGATCCCTGCCAGGACGGTGTTCGTCGCCTCCTCCATCAGGCCGGCCCTGCCAAGTTCGGACAGGGCGTGTTGCGGGACGGGTGACCTCCACCAGGAAGCGCGGCACGTCATCCCCGGCGGTGGCCTGCGCGCCCTCGGGCAGTTCGGCCGGGCAACTCGCCTGGGCGCGGAAGGAGAACGCGTCGAGTGCGCCCTCCCTGTGCAGCCGCGTGTTCGCGAGACCGTGCTGGACGCTTCGGCGCCCTTCGCCGGGCAGGATGCCGGCCGGGGACATGGGCCGGACCATCGGCATGGGCACACCTTTCTCCCGGTTCACGAGGCGGCACATGCCCATGACAGTTGTCATAGACGGTGACCACGCTAGACTATGACGGTCGTTATGACCAAGGGAGTCAGGAGGGATCACGTACGTGACCAAGCCCAGCCCGACAGCGCGCGAGCGGATCGTGGCCGGTGCGGCCGACATGATCAGCCGGCGCGGCCTGAACGCGACGAGCATCCGCGAGACGGCCAAGCACTCCAGGGCGCCGCTCGGTTCGACGTACCACTACTTCCCCGAGGGCAAGCAGCAGTTGGTCACCGAGGCCGTGCGCTTCACGGGCGAGTGGACCGCGCGCAGCCTGCGCAAGGAACTGGCGGCGGGTCCGGTCGCCGGACTGCGCGCCTTCCTCGCCCTGTGGCGCAAGATCGTCGTCGACAGCGACTTCCGGGCCGGCTGCCCCGTCCTCGCCGTCTCCATCGAGGAACCCGCCACCGGCGAGACGCCCACCGCCCTCGCGGCCGCCGCCGACGTCTTCACCACGTGGGAGGGCCTGCTCGCCGGCTCCCTGCGAGAGCATGGCACCGAGCCCGGTCAAGCGGCTCAGCTCGCGACGCTCATCGTCGCGGCCGTCGAGGGAACCGTGGCCATGTGCCGCGCCAAGCGCAGCACCGAGCCCCTCGACCACACCGCCGAGCAGCTGCAGGCGCTCATCCTCGCCACGATCAAGGACTGAACCGGCCCACGCTCAACTCATCGGGCTTCAGGCACCCAGCGCGGCGCGGACCGCCTTGACCCGCTCATCCGTGAACACCCCGCTCTGCAGCAGCGGCAGGATCGACAGCACGCCCCCGGACGAGCCCCAGCTGCCCTCGTCGATCACCCGGAAGTTGACCCACCACGCCGGCGCCGGCTTCTCCAGCCCACAGGCCGTCGCCAGCGCGGCCAGGACACGCTCGATGACCTCGGCCCGCACCTCCGGCTGCCAGGCGGCGTCCATGACCGCGAGGTCGATCACCATCACGTCGAGTTCCGGGCCGGCGTCCGCCAGCAACCGGCCGCCGATGGCCATCATGTCCCGCTCACGCTCGACGAAGTGCACCTGGAACCCGGCCCGAGCGGCCGGGGCGTTCTGCCCCACCTCGGGCACCAGCACCGCGTCCGTCAGTGTCTCGGCCAGCTCACGGCGCTGCTCCACACTCAGGCGCCCCTTCGGTGCGTTCACGGTGATGATGGTCACGGCATCCTCCTATGGCAGTCGCTATAGACAGGTGCAGGCTACACCGCCCTATAACGACTGTCATATCGAGCTCTGCCTCTCCCCGACCGGCCTTCACCCCGCCGTGCGCACAGATGCACGGCCTCGACCGCGCCTGCGGACGGGCCACGGCTTCCGCTTGGCCGAGCGGCCGCCACTCTCAGGCGCCCGGAACCGTCGTGCGCGCCGATGCCCTGCGGCACACCGTTGAAGTCGCGAGTGCGGCCGGAGCGAGGCCACAGCGCTGCGTGCCGCCGCTCTCGCGACGCCACCCGAACCCGACGAGGCGATGCCCGGCTCGGCCCTCCCCTCCGGCTGTTTCCCGACCGCGGTCCGGGAGACCGGCATCGGCGCGGGCGGTCCGCGGCGATACGGTCGGGGCATGCAGATGGAGATCCGGGCCGCCGCGATCCGCGGCATCGATCGTCTGATCGACGACCTTGGTGGCGACGGGGCGGGGCTGTTGTCCGAGTTCGGAGTGTCGCCCGGTGATCTGGACTCCGAGCACGGGCTGTTGTCGACGGTGACGGCCGGGCGGATCCTGCGCAGCGCCACGAAGAAACTGAACTGTCCTGATTTCGGGCTGCGCCTGGCGGCGTACCAGGACCTGTCGATGCTCGGCCCGCTGGCTCTGGCGGTGGGGAACTGCGACACCGTGGGAGAAGGGCTGGACTGCGCGTCGCGCTTCCTGTTCGTGCACAACCAGGGGATTCGTCTGTCTCGTGAGCAGGATCCCGAACACTATGCGGGGGTGGGGGCCGTCGAATACCGGATGCTGCACCCGGACATTCCGTATGAGCCTCAGACCATCGACGCGGGCCTGGGGCTGCTGCACCGCAATCTCATCACGATGAGCGGGGGGTACGAGCTGCTCGGGGTCCATATGCCCCACCCGCCGCTGACCGACGAGTCGGTCTACACCGGGTTCTTCGGTGCGCCGGTCCGGTTCGACACCGGCCGTGCCCTGCTGCGGGTGCCGACGAAGCTCTTCGACCGGCCGATGTCGACGCCGGTCAATCCCGAACTGCGGCGCATGGTCGTGGAGTACCTGGAGGCGCACTACACCGATCCGCGCGAGAGCGTCGCGACCGCGGTGCGGTCGGCGGTCAGCCGCGCGCTGGGCACGGTGCCGGCGCGGATCGACGTGGTGGCGGAGTGGCTGTACATGCATCCGCGCACGTTGCAGCGACGGCTGGCGCAGGAGGGCACCTCGTTCCAGGCGATCGTCGACGACGTCCGCAAGAGCGCGGCGCACCGGCTGCTGACGGGGACGGACATGCCGTTCTCCCAGGTCGCGTCGATGGTGGAACTGGCCGGACAGGCGGCCCTCACGCGTGCGGTGCGCCGCTGGTTCGGCAGGACACCGACGCAGGTCCGCCGTGACGCCAGGTACGCCTCTCCGGCACCGCGTGTCGCGCAGAGTTAAATTTTTGTCGCCCAGGGTAAAGCGACGTCTTGTAAGCGCTTCCATACTCGGGTGCCATGACCAGTCCCCCGCACCCTTCATCGCTGCCCGGGCATGTCGACGTCCTGATCGTCGGCGCCGGCATCTCCGGTATCGACGCCGCGTACCGGGTGCAGTCGCAGTGTCCCGATCGGTCGTACGCCGTGCTGGAGGCCCGCGAGTCCCTGGGCGGGACGTGGGATCTGTTCCGGTATCCGGGCGTGCGTGCCGACTCCGACATCTACACGCTCAGTTTTCCCTTCCAGCCCTGGACGGGTGAGAACTCCATGGCCGACGGGGACGAGATCCTCGACTATCTGCGGCGCACCGTGGAGGAGTTCGGCATCGACCGCCACATCCACTGCTCCACGAAGGTGGTCGCGGCCGACTGGTCGGGCGAGACGGCCCGTTGGACGGTGACCGTCGAGCAGGGCGGGGGTGCGGACGGGCCGCGGCGGTCCACCGTGACCTGCACGTTCCTCTACCTGTGCACCGGCTACTACGACTACGAGCGCGGGCACGACCCGCGGTTCGAGGGCATCGAGTCCTTCGCCGGGACGGTGGCGCATCCGCAGTTCTGGCCCGAGGGGCTCGACCACACGGGCAAGCGCGTCGTGGTGATCGGCAGCGGCGCGACCGCGATCACCATCGTCCCCGCGATGGCCCGCGACGCGGCGAAGGTGACGATGCTGCAGCGCACGCCGACCTGGATCAGCGCGCTGCCGCGGCGGGACCGGTTCGCCGCCAGGGTCCGGCGGCGGCTGCCCGCCGGGCTCGCGCACCGGATCGTCAGGGCGCGCAACGCCGCCTACGCAGGCGGCTTCTACCACTACTGCCGGCGCTTCCCGGACCGCGCGCGGACGCTGCTGACCAGGGCCGCTGCGCGACGGATCGGCGAGGAGGCGGTGCGTGAGCACTTCACCCCGTCGTACGCGCCGTGGGACCAGAGGGTGTGCATCACGGCCGACGCGGACCTGTTCAAGGCGATCCAGCGCGAGGAGGTCGAGGTGGTCACGGATCACATCGACGGCTTCGTCGCCGAGGGGATCCGGCTGCGGTCGGGCAGGGTGCTGCCCGCCGACATCGTGGTGACGGCGACCGGGCTGCGCATGCTGGCGTTCGGCCATGTCGCGGTGAGCGTCGACGGCGAGCCGGTCGAGCCCGCGCGACACCTTCTGTGGCGGGGCACCATGCTCAGCGACGTACCGAACCTCGCGCTCTGCTTCGGTTACGTCAACCTGTCCTGGACGATGCGGGCGGACCTCACCGCGCGACTGGTGTGCCGCGTCCTCAACCACATGCGCCGCGCCGGCCTCGCCGCGGTCACCCCGCCCGCGCAGCCCGGCATCCGGGAGCAGCCCATGATCGAGCTGGCCTCCGGCTACGTCCAGCGGGGCGTTAAGAGCTTCCCCCGGCAGGGCCACCGCGCCCCGTGGCGGATGCGACAGACCTATCTGCTGGACACCGCCGACATCGCGCGCGCCAGCCTCCGCCGCGAACTGCGCGGCGTGCCTCGCGCGTCGGTGCGGCCGGCCGGCGACGACACCCGGACGGGAGACTGACCGTGGCGGATCTGGACGGAGTGTGCGACGAGCGCTTCGCGGAGGTGGCCGCGCGGCTGTCCGAGAACCTCGACGCGGGCGACGAACTCGGCGCCTCGATCGCGGTCGCGGTCGACGGGGAACCGGTGGTCGACCTGTGGGGCGGCTGGGCCGACCAGGACCGTACGGCGCCGTGGCGGCGCGACACGATCACCAACGTCTGGTCGTGCACGAAGACGGTCACGTCCCTGGCGGCGCTGCTGCTGGTGGAGCGCCAACTGCTCGACGTCGACGCCCCGGTGGCCCGCTACTGGCCCCGGTTCGCCGCGCGCGGCAAGGAGGGCGTGCTGGTCCGGCACCTGCTGTCGCACACCTCCGGCGTCTCGGGATGGGAGCGGCCGGTGACCGTCGCGGACGTCCTCGACGTGCCGGCGTCGACGGCCCGGCTGGCCGAACAGGCGCCGTGGTGGCCCCCGGGCACGGCGTCCGGCTACCACCTCCTCAACTACGGCCATCTGGTGGGCGAGTTGGTCCGGCGGACCGACGGGCGCACGCTGGGCCGGTTCGTCGCCGAGGAGATCGCCGGTCCGCTCGGCGCCGACTTCCACATCGGTCTGCCGGACTCCGAGTCCGGCCGGGTCGCCGATGTCGTACCGCCGCCGCTGCGGTCCAGCGATCTCGCCGGCGCCGATCCGGACGGGGTGGCGATGAAGACCTTCACCGGTCCCCTCGGCGGTGCCGAGGAGTCGTGGCGCCCAAAGTGGCGCCGCGCCGAGATCGGTGCGGCGAACGGCCACGGCAACGCCCGGTCGCTCGCCAGGATCCACTCCGTCATCGCCTGCGGGGGCACGCTCGACGGCGTACGCCTGCTGTCGCCGCGGACCATCGACCTGATCTTCCGCCAGCAGACGGACGGGCCGGACCTGGTGCTCGGGGCGCATCTGCGCTTCGGCATCGGGTTCGGGCTGCCGTCCCCGGCGGTGCCGTATCTCCCGGAAGGACGGATCTGCTTCTGGACCGGCTGGGGCGGCTCGGTGGTCGTGATCGACACCGAACGCCGGGCCACGATCTCGTACGTCATGAACAGCATGGGCACCGGGCTGCTCGGCAGCGACCGCACGACCCAGTACGTCAAGGCCGCTTTCGCGGCCCTGGATTGAGGGTGCACAGATGACTTTCGCCAGTCCCCACACCGACGTGGAGCTGCCTGACGCGGGGCTGCACGCCTACCTGTTCGCGGGTCTGGGCCCCGCCGAGGAGGACCGGGTCGCACTGGTCTCCGCGGAGTCCGGTGAAGCGCTGACGTACGAAGCCTTGCGGACCCGCGTCGACGGGTTCGCCGCCGAACTGGCCGCGCGCGGCATCGGCCCCGGCGACACGGTGGCGCTGCTGTGCCCGAACACGCCGGCGTTCGCTGTCGCCTTCCACGGGATCCTTCGGGCGGGCGCCACGGTGACCACGGTGAACGTGCTGTCCACCGCGGCGGAGACCGCCAAGCAGCTGACCGACTCCGGGGCGCGGACGCTGGTGACGGTGACGTCCCTGGCCTCCACGGCCGAGACCGCGGTGGGCGCGGCCGGGCTCGACGCGGGCGCGATCCTGCTGCTGGACACCGAGCGTCCGCCCGCGTCCGCCCCGGCGCCCGCGCCGGAACGGTTCGATGCAGCCGAGCGCGTGGCCGTGCTGCCCTACAGCTCCGGCACCACGGGCATACCGAAGGGCGTGATGCTGACCCATCGCAACCTGGTGGCCAATATCGCGCAGCTCGAACCGGTGCTGGACCTGCGCTCCGACGACGTGGTGCTGGCGGTCCTGCCGTTCTTCCACATCTACGGCATGTCGGTGCTGATGAACTCGACCCTGGCCGTACGCGGCCGCATCGTCACCATGGCCCGCTTCGACCTGACCGCGTTCCTGGAAGCCGTCCAGCGCCACCGCGTCACCTACCTGTTCGTCGCGCCGCCGATCGCGGTGGCCCTGGCCAAGCACCCGCTGGTCGACTCCTACGACCTGACGTCGCTGCGGGCGATCGTCAGCGGCGCGGCCCCGCTGGACGAGGAACTGGGCGCGGAAGTGGCCCGGCGGCTGTCGGTGCCGGTAGTCCAGGGGTTCGGCATGACCGAGCTCAGCCCGGTCAGCCACCTCGTGCCGGTGGCCGACGGCGGAGCCGGGATCGCGGGCCGTCGCGCACCGGTCGCGGCCGTCGGCTGGCCGCTGCCCAACACGGTCAACAAGCTCGTCGACCCCGCGACCGGCGCCGAGATCGGCCTGCCCGCGGACGGGCTGAGCGAGCCGGGGGAACTGTGGGTGCGCGGGCCGAACGTGATGGCGGGCTACCTGGGCAACCCGCAGGCCACCGCCGAGGCCCTCGACGCCGACGGGTTCCTGCACACCGGGGACCTGGCGCGGGTCGACCCCACCGGATGCGTCCACATCGTCGACCGCATCAAGGAGCTGATCAAGTACAAGGGCTACCAGGTCGCGCCCGCCGAACTCGAGGCGCTGCTGCTGGCCCACCCGGGCATCACCGACGCCGCCGTGATCGGGGTGAGCGACGCCGAGGGCGAGGAGATCCCCAAGGCGTTCGTCGTCGCCGGCGACCCGGCGTTGAGCGCGGAGCGGGTGATGGAGTTCGTCGCCGCGCGGGTCGCGCCGTACAAGAAGGTGCGGGCTGTCGAGTTCGTCGCCGCGATCCCCAAGTCGTCGGCGGGCAAGATCCTGCGCAAGGAACTGAGATCAAGCCGTCCGCTGTGACCAGCGGCCCCGCAGACTTCTGCCATGATTATGACGACCGTTATATAGAGAGGTGTGCTCCATGGCCGAGCCGGTACTGATGGTGGCGACGATCGTCGCGAAGCCGGGCCAGGAAGAACTGGTCGAGAAGACGTTCAAGGCGGCGATACCCGCGGTGCACGCCGAACCCGGCTGCCTGCTGTACGCGCTGCACCGCAAGGCGGGCACCACCGGCGAGTTCGTGATGATCGAGAAGTGGGCCTCGCAGGAGGCGCTGGGCGCCCACATGAAGGGCGCCGCGATGCGGGAGATCGGCACCGCCCTGGCGGAGGCACTGGCCCGTCCGCTGGAC
The DNA here is from genome assembly GCF_048159505.1 of Streptomyces sp. T028. Classification (NCBI taxonomy): domain Bacteria; kingdom Bacillati; phylum Actinomycetota; class Actinomycetes; order Kitasatosporales; family Streptomycetaceae; genus Streptomyces; species Streptomyces sp. T028. Next base: position 82,267 of record NZ_JBLRVZ010000025.1, on the reverse strand, counting down.
GCGTTCTTCCTGGAGGCGATCCCCGTCGGCGTCCCGGACTCCGGCGCCATCTGACCGAACGCGGGCACCGGGCCGACGGACATGCCGCTCGACCCGGCACCCCCACGCAACCGAGGAGTTTTCCCATGAAGAGCCTGATGTTCGTCGCGCCCGGACAGCTGCGCTTCGACGAGGTCGACGCCCCCACGATCGTCGAGGGCACGGACGCGCTCGTGCGCCCGCTCGCGGCCACGACCTGCGATCTCGACCACCATGTCATCGCCGACAAGACCCCGTTCTCCGGATTCGGCCCGTTCCCGCTCGGCCACGAGTGCGTCGGCACGGTCGTCGAGGTCGGCCCCGACTGCACCGACGTCGCGGTCGGCGACGTCGTCGGCGTCGCCTGGCACATCGCCTGCGGCACCTGTGCGCAGTGCAAGCTCGGCCACACCGCCCGCTGTCTCCTCCATGGCGACGCCCAGTACGGCCTCCCGGTGAACGGAGCCTGGGGCGGCACCTTCGACGAACTCATCCGCGTCCCCTACGCGGACTTCAACCTCGCCAAGCTGCCCGCCGGGGTCGACCCCGTGCACCTCGCGTCGATCGGCGACAACCTCGCCCTCGGCTGGGAGACGGTGATGCCGACCGTCGCCGGCATCACCGACCCGAAGATCGCGGTCTTCGGCGGGACCGGCTCCATCGGGCTGTACTGCGTCGACGTCGCCGTCCACTGCGCGGGCGCCCGCACCGTCTACTACGACGACGACCCGGTCCGGATGAAGGTCGCCGAGCAGCTCGGCGCGGAGGTCCAGGACATCAACGGCAAGCGGGAGAAGGACTTCCATCTGGCCGTGGACGCCAGCTGCAACCCCGAGCGGTTGCGCAAGGCACTGCTGTCGGTCATGCCCGAGGGCTACGTCAACAGCGTCGGCATCTACTTCGACGACGTCGCGCTCCCGCTGCTCGCGCTCTACCAGCGCGGCGTCCACTTCCACAACGGCAAGGGGCACGCGCGGCCGAACATGACACCGACCCTGGAGGCGGTGGCCGCCGGCACCCTTCACCCCGAGCTGGTCACCAGCGGAATCTACGGCTGGGACGAGATCCCCGACGTGCTGACCTCCGACCGGGCCGGCCACAAGCCGATCTTCGTCCTGGAGAACTGAGGCCTCGGAACCGTCGGTCCGTCGCGGAGAGCACCGCTCGAACGGCGACGCCGTGGTGACCGGCGGCCCGTTCGAGCGGTCCGGGCCGCACGGCGGGACCGGGCCCACAGCGTGCGTCGACGCACCGATCCGCCGCCGCGCCGGATGCCGAGCCGTCACCGGCACGGCACTCCGGTCGGCGCAACGCCTGCTGACAGCGAGAAGTTCTCCGTCGCCGACAGGGGCGGCCGCACCCCTCACGTACCGGCGTACGGGTGCGCGCGGGCGGCCGGCCGCCATGAGCATGGGCGAGTCCGGACTCCAGGAATCTGTGCCGCGCCTCCGCGAAGACGCCCATCGCCATGTGTGTCCACGGACCTGCCCTGCGCCGGGCTTCGCGTCCCGCCCCGCCGCGCAGAGCGTCGTGAAGCCGCGGTGCCGCGCAAGAACAGGTCGTACCAGCGGCCCACCGAACCGACCGGCACGCTCACCTCCGCCACCCGCAACCGGTGGTCGACCGCGGACCGGTGAGGGTCGTCAGCGCCGTGGGCGAGGAGGCTCGCCCTCAGCGTCACGTCCTTGCCACGGAGAGCATCTGCGAGTCGCCGGGCAGCCACTTCCAGCCCGGTGAGGTGCCCCTGCTCGACATGTACCTCAGCGGCGTCACCCTGGGAACAACTCCCGGACGCGCTGCCCGAGAAGCACCTCAAGCCTGTCTTCGTACGCCACGTCGCCTCTCCCCCACCGCAGCCTTGCCGCACATCACCGGGCCGCGGCGCGCGACGCAAGGCCACCCGGAAACCCCATGAACTCGCCCATGAAGCGCCACTCCACGGCGGGCGGCGATCACCGCTGGGCCACGAGCCGCAGGCCCTGGTCGACACCACCGTCCGTACCGCGGCCTCGGCGGACACTGTGCACCGCGTGGCGGCCGGAACCCGCAGCCTCACCGGGTAGCCGACCGGGCGCTCACCGGAGTCGGCAGTCCACTCGTGCGCATCACACCGGCCGACCGCGGTGTGACGGGAACCCGCGTCCTCGGCATAGCCCACGAAGGGCCGCCCGGCTACGGACACGCCGACAGGCATGACCTCCATGCTCCCGGACGAACTGATGGGCTGGGCCAGCGCCGTCTCCGGGACGCCGGGGATGGCCCTCTCGCTCCGGATGCGCCACCAGCGTCCCGTTCCTCTGCGGACACCGCTGCGCGTGCTCGCCCAGTCACGGAAGCCGAGGCCGCAAGATCTCCGGCATCGGCTCCGCCACCACCGAACAGGACCTCTCCACGTCCTGATGGAGGCAGCCGGAGGCTTCGTCTCGCCGGACCCCGGCCAGACCGCGCGCTGCCCCGTGTCCGCTGGCCGGCCACTGCCCGCGTGGAGCCCCGCAGCTCGTCGGACCGGTCCCCGGCGGGGCCGGGACAGTGGTCTTGGCGCTGCTTGACGAACATCGGGCTCGCCGTCGGCGTCGCGACGTGCCCGTCGTCGCGACGCCGACGCCCTCTCAGATGTTCCCTGCTACATCGCCTTCCACGTGCCGTCGACAAGGCGTTGCGCGAGGGCGCGGTGGGCGTTGCCGAAGATCTCGATGTGGCGCTGCACCCCGGCACGGCCCATCAGCAGGGGGTTGGGCGCCGAGGGGTCGGCCTTGAGGGCGCGCAGGTGGCTGAAGGCGCCGCCCTGGTAGGCGTGGGTGTTGAGGAAGACGTCGGCTCCTTCCTGGCCGGCGATGCCCTGGACGAAGTCGGCGGAGATCGCGTACTGGGCGGCGGCGTCGATGTTGTCGTTGCCGCTCCACACCAGGAGATGGCGGGTCTCGCCCTGGTGGACCACCGGCACGATGACATGCATCTGTCCGATGGTGTGGCCGGGGGCGAGCATGGCGGTGGCCTCGGTGCGCCGACCGATGCGGATCTTCTTCATGCCGACGGTGTGGCCCGGGTAGGCCTCGATCTCGATGTCGATCCGGCTGGGTATCCGGGCCAGCCGTGCCAGGTATTCCTCCTTGGTGTACTGGTCCTTGTTCTTCTTCAGTTCGGCGCGCTGCTCCGCGATGACCGCCGCGTCGGGCTGCCCCATGACGAACTTGGCTCTGGGCGCGTATTCGTCCCGGATCAGGTTCGCGCCGCCGACGTGGTCGCCGTGTGCGTGGCCGAGGAAGATGTAACGGATGTCCCGCGGGTCGAGGCCTGCCGCCGCGGCCTGGTCCAGGAATTGTGTGCGCATGTCGTCCGGCGTGGTGAGCGCGTCGAGCATGACCAGGCCGTCCGGGGTACGGACGATCACGAGTCCGGTGAAGTCGGTGCCGAAGTACCAGGCGTTGTCGAGGAATTGGACCCCGCCCGCCGGCATGGGCCGGACGTAGTCCCGGTACAGGAACCCCATCGGGGAGACGAAGTCCTTGGTCGGGTCCACCGGTCGGTCGACCGGCTGCCCCGTTCCCGCGTTGCCCGGACTGCGGTAACCGGTCTCGCACCACACGCGGTACTGCCAGCGGATCATCGGGTTGTCGTCCACCTCCGCCAGTGCCTTGGCCCCGTCGGCGTAGGCCTTGGCCAGCGGCTTGTCGGGGGCCAGCGGGCCGCCCCAGGGCACGTCGGCAGCGGTCTGGGCGACTGCCGTGCACCCGCACTCGGTGGCCCGCGCGTCCGCCGCCCCCACGAGCAGCGTGGCCGGGATCGCCGCCGTGCCGATGCCGGCCATGACGAACGCACCGAATTCACGCCTGGATGGCGTCATCTTTCCTCCTGTGTCGACGTGTCATGAACTAGGGCCGAGCGCGTTCCCGACTGATCTCAGCGTGTGAGTCAGCAAGCGGCGCGCCAGACGATGGAGGTGGGGGAACCGGTCTCGGCGACGATGCCGAGGGGACGCAACTGACGGCCGTCGGCGTGGAGTTCGTAGCCGACGACGGTGTCGGTGACCTCGTTGGCGGCGAACAGCCGTCGTCCGGAGGGCTCCAGCCCGAAGAAGCGCGGGCGCAGGCCCTGGGTGGAGACCCAGCCGACGGGTTCGAGGCCCCCGTGGCGTTCGACAGCGAAGACACCGATGGTGTCCGGGTCGGGGCCACCGGGAACGGAATCGCCCGCGCCACTGCGGTTGGAGGCGAAGACATGTCCGCCACCGGGTGAGACGGCGATCTCGGCGGCGCGGGTGTCGCCGGTCATCGAGGGCGCTGTCGAGGCGAGGCACTGAAGAGGCGTCAAGGTGCCTGCCTCCGCGTTCCATCGGTAGGTGTGGACGGTGGAGCGGAGCTCGTTGACGAGGTACGCCAGCGGCCGGTGCGGATGGAACGCGATGTGCCGGGGGCCTTCCAGCTCCCTGGTCCGCACCCATCCGGGGTCGTTGAGGCTCAGCGCTCCCGTGGTGGCGTCGAGCGCGGCGATGAAGACACGGTCCAGGCCGCGGTCGGGTATCGCCAGCCACCGGCCGGTGGGGTCGAAGACGACGTGGTGGGGGTTGGGGCCCGTCTGCGCGGCCTTGTGCGGGCCCGGTGTTCCGGGGAGTTCGAGGACGCCGGCCACGGTGCCGAGGGAGCCGTCGGCCCGCACCGGCAGGGTCACCACGGACCCGGGCACCGCGAAGCAGGCGACGACCAGCCACTTTCCGGTGGGGTCGAGCGTGAGGTGGACGGGGTTGCCCCGGCCCACGTCGACGGTGTTGATCAGCCGCACCGTGCCGTGTGACGGGTGCACGGCGAAGGCGCTCACGGTCGTGGCGTCGCCGTGGACGGTGTAGAGGCGGGTGCCTTCGGGGTTGAGGGTGAGGAAGGACGGGTTGACCGGGAGCGCTCCCGCCGGCGTCTCGGTCGCCGGGTCCCCGTCGTCGGCGGGGACGGTCTGGAGCAGCTCCCAGGTGTCGCGGCGGGGGTCGACCCGCCACACGGTGATGCCGGAGCCCCGGGCGCCTCGCTGTTTCGTCGTCCGGGAGCCCACGTAGGCGTACTGGACCGGAGGGAGTCCGCGGGGAGTGGAGGAGGTGGCCGCCGTCGCCGAGGGCGCGGTGGCCGCCAGGGACAGGGGGGTGCCGGCCGAGGCCAGCAGGACGGTTCTTCGGGAGGGCGTGTGGTTCATCGGTGCCCCTCACTCGTCGGTTTCGGTCGGGTGGGTGAGCAGGCCGCGCAGGACGTACGGCATGACTCCGCCGTGGCGGAAGTAGTCGGCCTCGCGGGGGGTGTCCAGGCGGACCCGGGCGGTGAACTCCCGGCCCTCGGAGAGGAGGCGCACCGTGGCCGGGACGTGTCCCGCGTTGAGGGCTTCCAGTCCGGCGATGGTGATCGTCTCGGCGCCGGTGGGGGCCAGGTCGTCCGGGCCGCCGTCGACGAGTTCCAGGGGCAGGACGCCCATGGCGATCAGGTTGGAGCGGTGGATGCGTTCGAAGGACTGCGCGATCACCGCGCGGACCCCCAGCAGTGCGGGCCCCTTGGCCGCCCAGTCCCGCGAGGACCCGCCGCCGTAGTCCTTTCCGGCCACGACGACCATGGGGACTCCGGCCGCGCGGTAGGCGGCGGCCGTGTCGTGGATCGAGCTCTCGCGGCCGTCGGCGAGGAAGTCGCGGGTCCGGCCGCCACGGGTGCCGGGGGCGACCTGGTTGCGCAGCCTGATGTTGGCGAACGCGCCTCGCATCATCACCAGGTGGTTGCCGCGCCGGGAGGCGTAGGTGTTGAAGTCCCCCTTGTCGACGCCGAGTTCCGTGAGATACCGGGCCGCCGCGCTGGAGGCGGTGATGGCGCCGGCCGGGGAGATGTGGTCGGTGGTGACCTTGTCACCGAGTTTCACCAGCACCCGGGCCCCGGTGATGTCCTTGACGGCCTCGGGTTCCGTGGTCATGCCGTCGAGGTAGGGCGGCCGGCGGACGTAGGTGGAGTCCTCATCCCACGAGAAGCGCTCGGTCGCGGGCACGCTGATGTCCTGCCACCGGTGGTCGCCGGCAAAGACGTGTCCGTAGGCGTCGGTGAACATCGCCGCGTCGATGTTCCCTGCCATCACGGCCTCGATCTCCGCCGGGTCCGGCCAGATGTCGCGCAGGTGGACCGGGTCTCCCTGCGGAGTGTGGCCGAGGGGCTCGGCCTGGAGGTCGATGTCCATCGTGCCGGCGAGTGCGTAGGCGATGACGAGGGGCGGTGAGGCGAGGTAGTTCATGGCGACGTCGGGCTGGATACGGCCTTCGAAGTTGCGGTTCCCGGAGAGCACCGACGTCACGGTCAGACCGGTGTCGTTCACCGCCTCGGACACCGGGCCGATGAGCGGGCCGGAAGCGCCGATGCAGGTCATGCAGCCGAAGCCGGCCAGGTGGAAGCCGAGGGTCTCCAGGTCGGGGAGGAGGCCGGCCCTCCGGTAGTAGTCCATGACGACCCGTGAGCCGGGGCTGAGGGTGGTCTTGACCCAGGGCTTGCTGCGCAGTCCCGCCCGGACGGCGTTGCGGGCCAGCAGACCCGCCCCGACCATGACCGCCGGGTTGGAGGTGTTGGTGCAGGACGTGATGGCCGCGACGGCCACCGCGCCGTCGTGCAGTTGGTGTGCGGTGCCGTCGATGACGACTGTCGCGGTCTTCGCCTCTCCGGTGCCGTTCTGCTCGCGGATCGACTCGACGGCCGTACGGAAGCGGCTCTTCGCCCGGTCCAGCGGGACGCGGTCCTCGGGGCGGGAGGGACCGGCCAGGGAGGGGACGACCGTCGACAGGTCGAGGTCGACGGTGTCGGTGAACCGCGGCGGGCTGCCGGGTTCATGCCACAGGCCCTGTTCCTTGGTGTACGCCTCGACCAGGGCTACGTGGCCCTCGGAGCGCCCGGTGAACCGCAGATAGCGCAGGGTTTCGTCGTCGACGGGGAAGAGCGCGCAGGTCGAGCCGAACTCCGGGCACATGTTGGAGACGGTCGCGCGGTCGGCCACCGACAGGGCGGAGACACCGTCGCCGTGGAACTCCACGAACTTGCCGATGACTCCGTGGGCCCGCAGCAGTTCGGTGAGGGTGAGCACCAGGTCCGTGGCCGTGGCCCCGGCGGGAAGGGCGCCGGTGAGGCGTACGCCGACGGCGTCCGGGACGAGGGCGGACATGGACTGGCCGAGCATCGCGGCCTCGGCCTCGATGCCTCCGATGCCCCAGCCGAGCACGCCGAGCCCGTTGACCATGGTGGTGTGCGAGTCGGTGCCGAGGCACACGTCGGGGAACGCCCAGCCGTCCTCGACCATGACCACGCGGGCCAGGTGCTCCACATTGACCTGGTGCATGATCCCGGTGCCGGGGGGCACGACGGCGAACTTCTTGAGCGACTGCTGTCCCCAGCGCAGGAAGCCGTAGCGCTCGCCGTTGCGGGCGTACTCCAGTTCGACGTTGCGGGTCATGGCGTCCGGGCGCCCGAAGACGTCGGCGATGACCGAGTGGTCGATGACGAGTTCCGACGCGATGACGGGGTTGACCCGGCCGGGGTCGCCGCCCAGGGCGGTCATGGCGTCCCGCATGGCTGCCAGGTCGACGACCGTGGGCACGCCGTTGGTGTCGTGCAGGAACACCCGCGAGGCGTACAGGTCGACGGGTGTGCCGGATGCCCCGCGCTCCACGATCGCCCGCACCTGGTCGTCGCCCCGAGCGGTCCCGTCGTGGAAGCGGATCACGTTCTCCAGCAGGATCCGCAGGCTGACCGGGAGGTCGGCGGGAGCCTGCCCGTCGATGCGGTGGTACGACAGCGACTGGCCGGCGACGTCGAGGCGTGCCCGGGTGCCGAGTGCGTCGAGGCCGGAGCCCGCCAGGTGGTTACGGCTCATCACGATGCCTCCACGGCGGACGAGTCGGGGATGCTCCCGGGGACGGACGGTATGAAGGAGGTGTGGGCGCGCCCGGCGCCGGCGCTCTCGCGCAGAGCGCGGGCGGCGAGCGGCGGAGCGCTCAGGACCGGCAGGCCCAGCGCCTGCTCCAGACCGGCGTGTGCGGGGGCGAGGGAGAACATGCCGAGAACCACGGCATCGACGTCCTTCAGGTACGGGGTGGCCGCCGCGGTCAGCGACTGCTCCAGCGCGCCGAGGTCGTCGTGCGCGGCGGCTTCGGCCGCTCCGGTGGCGGTACGGCCGATGACCTTCGTACGCTCGCCGTCCTGCGCTCCGGAGAGCACTCGCTCCAGCCGGTTCACCGAGTCCCTGACCGCCGGGGCGAGCGGGCCGAGAAGCAGGACGCTGCCGAACCGCCGCCGGGCGACCTCGGCGAAGAGCGCGTCGTCGGAGCTCAGCATGGGCAGGTCGTACCGGCGCCGGGCCTGCTCCAGCACCGACCCGTACAGGGAGCACGACAGCAGGACGGCGTCCGCGCCGCCACGTACCGCGTAGTCGATCAGCGACAGCATCCGGTCGGACAGGTCGGGTGTGACCCCACCCGCCTCCTCGGCATCGCTCATGAGGCGGTCGTCCAGGAGGTTCCACACGGAGGCCTCGGGGAATCCCTCCGCGAGGGCGCTCCGGGTGGGAGCGACCGACGCCGGAGTGGCGTGGACGACGGCCACCGTGCACGGCCGGTCAGCCCGGTTCCCGCTCACGGCTGCCCGATCGAGGCGGCGACCGCCTCGGCGAACTCTCGGCATCCCGCCGACCCGCCCATGTCCCTCGTGCGGATTCCCCGCGCGAGCGTCGAGGCCACGCCCTCCTCGACGATCCGTGCGGCACGCGTCAGCGTCTCGTCCCCGTGGCGGGACCCCAGCCACTCCAGCAGCATCGCCGTGGAGAGGAACATCGCGACCGGATTCGCCAAGTCCTGCCCGGCGATGTCCGGCGCCGAGCCGTGCGCCGCCTGGGCCATCGCGCGGTCCTGGGAGGCGTTCAGGGAGGGCGCGATGCCCAGCGATCCGGCCAGTTCGCCGGCCAGGTCCGAGAGGATGTCGCCGAACATGTTCTCGGTGACGAGGACGTCGAACTCATGGGCCCGCCGCACCAGATGCACGGTCATGGCGTCGATGTGGAAGTCGTCGACCTCGACGTCGGGGTAGTCCCGTGCGATCTCGCGGCACACGTCGCGGAAGAGCCCCGTGGTCAGTTTGAGGACGTTGGCCTTGTGGACGATGGTGACCTTCTTGCGGCGCCGCGAGGCCAGCTCGAACGCCTCCCGCGCGATGCGCTCGCACGCGGTGCGGGTGATGATGCCCATCGCGATGGCGACGTCCGGCGTGGGCATGAACTCGCCTGTGCCCAGGTGGGTGTTGCGGTCGGCGTAGAAGCCCTCGGTGTTCTCCCGCATGATGACCAGGTCGGTGCCGGGCACGACGGCCCTGCCGCCCTCGAACGCCCTGGCGGGGCGCACGTTGGCGTAGAGGTCGAAGTGCTTGCGGATGGTGCCGCTGGGGTTGAGTTCGTAGTGGAACGGTTCCGGGTAGGCCGCGCTGTCGTGGGGACCGAGCAGCCAGCCGTCGGTCTCGGCGAGAGCCTCCAACGTGGCCTCGGGGGTCGCCTCCCCGAATTCCTCGATGGCCCGCAGGCCCAGGGGCAGTTCCTGCCAGGTGAGGGGCGGGGCTCCGGTGGCCGCGAGAGCGGTGTCGGCGACCAGGACCGAGGCTGGCACGATCTCGGGGCCGATGCCGTCGCCGTACAGGACGCCGAGGGTGTAGCGGTGGGGGGAGGGCACGGGACTCCTCTGTGGTGGGTGGGCGGGCTGTCAGCCGGCGACGGTCAGCAGGGCCTGTGCGTCCTCCGAGAGCACGGCCGTGTCGGTGTAGACCAGGCAGGCCGCAGGATCGACGGCGAGGCTGACCTGGCCGGTGAGGCCGCCGCGGTCGGAGACGACCTGGACGACCTGGTCGCCGACCTTGAGGTCGTACTCGAAGCGGGAGCCCAGGTAGGAGGTGGTGAGGACCTCCGCGCCGATGACGTTGACGCCGGGCGGCGCCTGGTCGGGGTCGACCAGGACGGAGAGGCGCTCGGGGCGGACGGCGACGGTGACGGTCTCGCCCGCGCTCAGGCTCTGGCCCGTGGTGACGGACACGGCCTGGCCGTTGGCAGCCAGCTTCAGAACAACCCCTTCCCGGGTGGTCTCGCCGACCGTGGCCTTGAGAAAGTTGCAGCGGCCGACGAACGCGGCGACCTCGGCGGTGGCCGGGGTCTCGTAGATCTCCCGCGGTGTGCCGACCTGGAGCATGTGGCCGCCGGACATGACCGCGATGCGGTCGCTCAGGGCGAGGGCCTCGTCCTGGTCGTGGGTGACGTAGACGGTGGTGATGCCCAGGTCCTCCTGGAGCCGCTTGAGCCAGGCACGGGCCTGCTCACGCAGTTTGGCGTCCAGGTTGGACAGCGGCTCGTCGAGGAGCAGGACGCTCGGCGAGTAGACCAGCGCCCGGGCGAGGGCGACGCGCTGCTGCTGGCCGCCGGACATCTGGTGGGGGTAGCGCTCACGCAGGTGCAGCAGGCCGACCTTGTCCAGGGCGTCGTCGATGAGCCGGCGCCGTTCGGCCTTGTCGACCTTGCGGATCTGCAGCGGCATCGCGAGGTTGTCGGCGATGGTCTTGTGCGGCCACAGGGCGTAGGACTGGAAGACCATGCCGAGGTTGCGGCCCTCGGGCGGTACGAAGAGCTTCTTCTCCGTGTCGACGAAGGGGGTGTCGCCGACCGAGATCGCGCCGCTGGTGGGTTGTTCGAGACCGGCGATGCAGTTCAGGGTCGTCGATTTTCCGCAGCCGCTGGGGCCGAGGAGGGTGAAGAACTCGCCGTCCCTGACGGTGAAGTCGACGTCGTCGAGGACGACGTTGCCGCCGAACTGCTTGCCCAGGTGCGAGACCTTGACGTCAGGCATCGTTGTTGCGTCCCTTCAGGAGGAGTCCGGCGAGCCCGACGAAGGCCGCGGTGATGGCGATCTGCAGGGTGGCCAGCGCGGCGACGGAGCCGGTGTTCCCCTGGACCCAGAGTTCGAGCATCGTCGTACCGATGATCTTGCTGTCGGCCGAGCCGAGGAAGACGGCCGGCGAGTACTCCTTGAGCATCGTCACGAAGGTCAGGACGAGCGCGCCGGCGAAGGCGGGGGTGAGGAGCTTGGCCAGGATCATGGTGAACGCCTTGACCCAGTCGGCGCCCGAGACCCGGGCCGCGTTGTCGAGTTCCTGGCCGATCTGCATGATCGACGGCGCCAGGGAGCCGAACCCGCTGGGCAGGGCACGCAGTCCGAAGCCGATGATGACGGCCCAGATCGAGCCCTGGATCACGGTGCCGATGTTGAACGGGGCGTAGGCGAAGGCCCAGAACAGGCCGATACCGACGATGATCCCGGGCATCGCCTGCGGGGCGAGCGCCAGATATTCGGTGGCCCGGCGGAAGCGGAAGGTGGAGCGGCGCGCCACCATCACGGCCAGCAGTCCGAGGACGCTCACCAGGACCGAGCCGACGCCCGCGACGATCAGGCTGTTGACGATGGAGTCGACGTACGCGGTGTAGCTGAAGATGCGTTCGTAGTTGGCCATGGTCAGGGTCTTCAGCGGGGACTGGAGCGGGGTGAAGACCAAGGTGAAGGAGCGGAAGACCAGGCCGACGATGGGGACGAGGGCGCCCATCACGACGTAGAAGAGGATCCCGAACAGGCTGATCCACTTCAGCCAGCCCAGGTCGAGGCGGCGGGGGCGGGTGGCCTTGCCGCGGACCGAGACGAACCGCTGGGCGTCCTTGAGGAGTTTGGCCTGGACCGCGACCAGGGCGACGGTGACGAAGAGGATGACGGCGGAGGCCGCGCCGAGGATGCCGTAGTCGGGGTTGATGGACTGAAGTCCGTTGCGGTAGAGGAAGGTCGAGAAGACCTGGATGTTGGCCGGCTGGCCGTACAGCAGGGGCACGCTCAGCGTCTCGACGGAGATCGAGACGACCAGGATGGAGCTGTAGACGATGGGCGGGCGCAGCATCGGCAGGATGACCTGGAAGAGGATGCGCAGCGGTCCCGCGCCGCAGACCTGGGCGGCCGACTCCAGTGAGGCGTCGCTCTGGCGCAGGGCGCCCGCGCAGAAGGTGTAGGCGATCGGGGCGAGGGCGACGGCCTCGGTGAGCGCCATCCCGGGGATGGAGTAGAGGTTCCAGGGGACACTGCCCAGTACGTCGGCGACCTTGACGCTGACGAAGCCGGCGGGACCGTACATGGTGATCCAGCCGAAGCCGAGGATCAGCGAGGAGATGAAGAAGGGCCACTGCATGGCGGCTGCCAGCAGGCGTCCGCCGGGGATCTTCGTCCGTACGACGACCACCGCCATCGGGATCGCGATGACCAGGGTGAAGACGGTGGTGAGGGCGGCGAAGAGCGCGGTGTCGAGCGCCACCTTGCCGAAGCCTGCCTCGGTGAACAGCTTGACGTAGTTGTCGAGGCTGAGGACGCCGCCGGCCTCGTACAGCGGCCGGTCGAGCAGTGACTGGTACAGCGTCGGCACGATCGGTGCCAGGACGAGTACGGCCAGGACGATGATGACCGCGTAGTGCAGCCACACCTCTCGTCCTCGCCCGAGGACGCGCCGGTAGCCGGGCGCCGGGTGGCCCTCTCGCCGTGGAGGGCTGTCGCTGCTCGGCGGCGAAGGCGACGTTGTGGTGGTGGACATGCTTTCTCAGCGCCCTTCGTCGGTCTGGCGGCTCAGCGGCCGAGGAGCCCGTCCCAGCGGGTGGTGAACGCCTTCACCTCGCCGTCGCCGACCTTGGCGTACTTGACGTCGATGACGTTCTTCTCGCCGACCGCCTTGACCAGTTCCTGGTAGGTGTGGCGGCCGTCGGTGGCCTCGATGCCGTCGCGGTACGACGTCAGCCCGCCCTCGGCGACGGCGCGCTGGCCCTCCGCCGAGAGGGTGAAGTCGGTGAACAGCTTCGCGGTCGCGGTGTGCGGGGCGTCGGCGGCGATGCCGATGCCGCGCGGCAGTACGACGGTGCCGTCGTCGAGGAAGGTCAGGGACAGCAGGCCGCCGCTGTCCTTCACCTTGGGGTAGGCGGGGCCGGCGCTGACGAAGAACCCGGCGAGGTACTCGCCCGAGAGGACCTTCTCCAGCTGGGTGCCGGAGGACGACTCGGCCTTGCCGAGGGGCAGCAGTTCCTCCAGCGACGTCCAGGCCTCGGGCCGGGCCTCGGTGAAGGCGTGGGAGACCGAGAACCCGAAGGCGCCTGTGACATCGCGGGTGGTGATCTTGCCCTGGTAGGTGCCGGGGTCCTTGGCCACGATGTCGGCCAGGGACTTCAGTCCCGTGGGCTTCTCCTTGAGAAGCGTGGAGTTGTAGATGATGGACATCGGGTCCATCGACATCGAGTACACGTTCGGCAGGAGCGTGGCGGTCTCGGGGAGCTTGTCCAGCTCGGGCGACTTGTACGGCAGCAGGGTGCCCTCGCGCTCGGCGAAGTCGGCCCATGCCTGCGAAGCGTTGGACACCAGGACGTCCGCCGGGGAGCCGCCCGTGGCCTGCTCGCTGAGCACCCGCTGGAAGACCTCGTCGCTGTCGAGGTTGTTCGCGTCGATCTTCTTGACCCACGGGTACTTCTTCTGGAAGTCGCGGAAGATCGGCGCCCAGTTCTCCTGGTCGGTGTTGGAGTAGATGGTGAGCGAGCCGCCCTCCTTCTTCGAGGCCGCGATGACGTCCGCGTATGCGGCGGGGTAGTACGAGGGGGCCTTGCCGGACTCGATGACGTTGTCGGCGCCGGGCTCGTCCTCTCCGGAACCGCAGGCGGACACCAGGCCCAGGGATGCCACGGCGCCGAGTGCGAGGGCGGTCCTGAACCGGCGGCGGGGGTTGGTGGTCATGCTCTTCCTCCTTGAAGAGACCAGACGTGCGCCTCAGGCGAGTCGCCGCAAACAGTGACGGTTATAACCTATGACGTCAACCCTGGCGGCAGAATCCGTATGTCACCGGCCACCCTTGCCCGTGATCGATGCCTTACGGGGAGCACAGAAGAGGCCATTCCCACAAGGCCCTGCGACATAGGGTGCTCACTGGCGCATCCAACGCCGACCCGGTAGGTTATAACCATTGATTCTCAGAGGGGGCCGTATGTCGCAGCCGGTTGAGGCTTTCGAGACGAAGAGCGACTTCGCCTACCGTCAGGTCCGCGACCGGATCCTCTCCGGGGAGCTGGAGCCCGGCTCGGTGATCCAGCAACGGGAACTCGCGAGCTTCATCGGCATCAGCACCACGCCGCTGCGCGAGGCGCTGCGCCGCCTCAAGAGCGAGGGGCTGGTCGAGCTGGACGCCCACCGGGACGCCCGGGTCTCACCGTTGCGGGCCGAGGAGGCGCGCGATCTGCTGGAGATCCGGCGGTCCCTGGACCCCCTGGCCGCCTCGCTGGCCGCCGAACGGCGCACCAACGCCGATATCCGGGCCATCCGCGCCGCGGCGGAGGGCCTGGCCCCGCTGCACCCCCACCCGAGCGTCGCGCAGCTGGTGGCGCACCGCCGCTTCCATGCCGCGATCTACACGGCGTCCCACAACGACCTGCTGATCGGGACGCTCGAGGGGCTCTGGGACAAGGCCGACCGCTATCGTCTTCTGGCGCTCCGTACGGACCCGGGCCAGGGCGCCCGGGACCAGAAGGCCAAGGAGCATGACACACTCGTCGAATGCGTCGCCCTGGGAGACGGCGCCGGCGCGGCGGAGATCATGCGCAAGCACATCGACACCAGCCTCGGAGCGACGGCGGTGTGGCGGCTCGGCCACCGCGAGCCGGCCGACGGGACCTGACCTTTCGACGCCGGGCCGGACCGGCCCCCACCGGAAGCCGGCGCACCCCGCGGCGGACCCTGACCCGACACCGTGGAGTTTGCGTGCCCAGGACATCCCCCATCGCCACCGCCGACCTCGCCGACAAGTACGGCGACCAACTGCGCGTCTGCGACGTCCAGTTCACCTCCTACGGGGCAGTACACTCCTTCGCAGGCCCCGTGCGCACCCTCTCCTGCCCCGGCGACAACGCCCTGTTCCACGAGCTGCTGCGCACCCCCGGCAAGGGCTGCGTCGCGGTCGTCGACGGCTGCGCAGCGCTCTGCTCGGCGATCTGATGGCCGAGCGCGCGCGTGACAACGGATGGGTCGGCATCGTCGTGTACGGGGCCGTCCGCGACAGCGCCCTCCTCTCCGGCATGGACATCGGCATCCACGCCCTGGGCACCAACCCGCGCAAGAGCAAGAAAGCCGGAGCGGGCGCCGTCGACATGCCCGTGTCGTTCGGCGGGGTCACCTTCACCACCGGTGACATCCTGCACGCCGACCACGACGGAGTCGTGCTCCTGCCGACCGGCTGATTCCCGGCGCGGGCGCCGCCGGGCCGGCGCACCCGGCCGGGACGCGCAACCGCGTCGGCGTCTCGGCTCCGGCCGATGCGAGTGACCGGACCGCCGCCGAGGCGCGTTCGGTCGCTGCGGCCCGGAAGAGACGGACGACCGTCTCCGCGACGCGAACCACCTGCTGAACCGGCATGCAGTGCACCAAGGCCGTGTCGAGCCGGCCGGACCACACGGAGCCGTGACACACGACCTCGTCGGCTTCGACCAGGACCTCGCCGCCGAGGCCACCCGCACGTCCAACCGGATACGCGGCCTGCTCACCCAGTTCCACCCAGCCTGGATCGCGTCCTCGCTCCCCGTCTCGGCCACCAGGCCGTCACCTGGCCACTGGAGCGCTACGGCTCCCCGGCCGCCCGGCTAAAGGCCGGCCGCCGCAGACTCGTCGACCGTCCAGGCCGGCTGCCGCCCTCAAGGGATACCCGGGATACGCCCCATGGGGACCGGCCCGCCGGAACCGAATCATCTGGACCGGCGAGCACAACCACCCGGTCACCCACGCCGCCGAGGCGTGTGATCCGTTCTGCCGGCTCCGACGAAGGGGCTATTGCCAGCACACCACTTCCGAGGTAGCTTTCACTAAAGCTTTCTACTGAAAGGAAGGTGGGCTCATGGCCGAGACCCGTTTTCTGCTGCGCAACGGCTACGTCGTCGACACCGAGCCCCTGCCGGTCGCCCGGCCCGCCACTGACGTGTTGATCGAGGGCGACCGGATCGTCGAGGTGGGGCCAGGGCTGTCGGCGGACGGCGCCACGGTGATCGACGCGACCGACCGGATCGTGCTGCCGGGGTTCGTCGACACCCACCGGCATCTGTGGCAGACGGCGGTGCGCGCCGGGGCCGTGGACCTGGACCTGGGCGCTTACATGGGTGTGGTCCTGGGGCGGTACGGTCCGCGGTTCCGGCCACAGGACGTGCACGCCGCGACCCTGGTCGGCGGTCTGGAGGCTTTGGACGCCGGCGTCACCACCCTGATCGACTACTCGCATGCACTGCACACCCCCGAGCACGCCGACGCGGCCGTCGACGCCCTGCACACGGCAGGGCTGCGCGCCGTGCTCGGCTACGGATTCCCGGTCCGGGGCGAGCACGGCCCCGACGACGTACGCCGGATCCGCAGCGGGCGCCTGCACGACGACCAGGCCCGGGTCACCATGGCGCTGGCCCCGCTCGGGCCGTCCTTCTCACCGATCGAGACCGTGACCGCCGACTGGCAGCTGGCCGACGAGCTGGACCTTCCCCTGACGCTCCACGTCAGCAGCGGTCCGGTCGCCACGCGGCCGATCACCGCCCTGCGCGAACACGGCCTGCTGCGCGCGAACACCCTGTACGTGCACGGGAACTCGCTCGACGACGACGAACTGAAGCTGATCGCCGAATCCGGCGGCACCGCCTCGGTCACGCCGGCCACGGAGGCCCAGATGGGCGTAGGCGCCCCCGTGGCCGGCCGACTGCGCAACGTCGGCGTCACCGTCGGCCTCGGCGCCGACGCGGTCTCCTCGCTGCCCGGCGACATGTTCTCCGTGATGCGCGCGGCATTGCTGGCCAGCCAGATCGCCGACGACTCTCCGCTGACCGCGGGGGACGTGCTGAAGATGGCCACGCTGGACGGTGCCGCCGCCCTGGGACTGGCCGACCGCATCGGCTCACTGCGCCCCGGCAAGCAGGCCGATGTCATCCTGCTGCGCCTGAGCGATCTCAACATGCTCACCGCCGAACGCGACCCGATCGGTGCTGTGGTCACGGCCGCGAACGCCGACAACGTCGACACCGTCCTCGTGGCCGGACAGATCGTCAAGGCCGGCGGAAAGCTCGTCCACGGCGACGTCGCCCAGGCCGCTCGCGCCCTGCGCGCCACGGCCGCCGCCGTCAACGTCGACGATCACTGACCCACGGCCCCACCACCTCGCACCACCAGGTGTTCACCAAGGTCAACGCGCGGAACAGCACCGTCATGCGTGCACTGCGTGTCCCGGCCCGAGCGGCACCACACGCTCGGCGACCTGCTCACCCCCAAGGGGCATCAGGCCGCGCTTCGGACACGGGCAAGGCCGCGGGGCAGAACCCGTTCGACACGATGATCGCCGCCGGAACGCCGGCCGGCATGGTGCCGCGCGAGCACTCCCGGCCCTCGGTCGCGACGCCGCCGGTGCCGTGGAGGCCGTCGGCGACGCCGCCGACCGCGTGAGCGGGTTTCGCTCTTGATTCGAGACCACCGGCTTCTCGCCTCATCGAATGCCTGTGAGAGCAGAAGTCGGCCGCAAGATCCGGGGGACGAAACCATCACCCCCGTTTTCACCGACTGCGTCACCGTCACACACAGAAGAGGAACCAAGATCATGGCGAACAAACTGGACGGCAGGATCGCCGTCGTCACGGGGGGCGCCGCCGGAATCGGCCGCGCGATCGCGCAGAAGCTGTCCGAGGAAGGCGCCGACATCGCCGTCCTCGACGTCAACCCCGCGGACGAAACCCGGGCGATCGTGGAGGCGAACGGCCGGCGCTTCTTCGGCGCCAAGGGCGACATCGCCGACCAGGACTCGGTGAACGCCTTCGCCGAGCAGGTCCACGCAGAGCTGGGCGAGGTCGACATCGTCGTCAACAACGCGGCCATCCCCTTGCTGGCCGTCATCGAGGACACGTCGCTCGAACAGTGGACGCACCTGTTCTCGATCAACGTCACCGGCGCGTTCCTGGTCACGAAGGCCTTCGTCGAGGACCTCAAGAGGTCTTCCCACGGGCGGGTGATCAGCATGTCCTCGTCGAGCTACTGGGAGGCCCCGGGTGCCTTCGTCGCCTACGTCTCCGCCAAGGGCGCCATCAACGGCTTCACCCATGCACTGGCCACGGACCTCGCGCCCTACGGCGTCACCGTCAACGCCCTCGCTCCGAGCGTCGTGCCCACGCCCGCCACCCTGGCCCACCTGCCCGAGGAGGCGTTCGCCCACTATGTCGACATCCAGAACCTGAAGCGGCAGCAGGCTCCCGAGGACGTCGCCAACCTCGCCGCGTTCCTCGCCTCCGACGACGCCTCCTTCATCACCGGCCAGGTCCATCTCGTCGACGGTGGCCTGCGGCGTCGCTGAAACCAACGCCACGCGTCCTGGCGGGACACCATATCCGTCGGCGGGTACCCGTCAGGGCGCGCAGGTCGTTGCACAGATGAAGCCTGCGTGAACGGCTCCCGCCCCAGCCCCACGCTCGCCACCAGCTGGTCGCCGCAGCAGGCGCCCACGTCATGACAGGCAGGCCGACGGCCGGCGGTGGTGACGCCCATGCCCTTCCGCGACACATTCGAGTGCGGGGACGAGGCTTGGACACAACCAGAAGTTCAGCCCGAGAGACCCGCGCGTTCACGCACGGGCTCCTCGCGAGATCAGACCGAAGAAACGCGGGCGCCCCCGACGTACCAGCAGTGGCGACCGCGCCCGGCCCGTGCCGGCCGGTGCCGGGGGAGAGTCCCGTGGTACCGACCGTGGGCTGCTCAGGCCCGTGGTTCCGACGAAGTGAAAGGAGGCGTCGCCATGACGCTCCCGGTTTTGCCCGAGCGTGAGGGCGACCGGCCCGTGACCGGGCCGGAAATCCCGCACCTGCAGCTCACCCAGACCAGCCCGCCCGACGTCAAGGAGAACCTGAGGCAGTGGATGACCACCGCTCTGCCCGGCGTCGTGACGGGCCGCAGCGAGATCTCCCCTCCGAGCACATGGGCGGTGTTCCTCAAGGAAGCCGCGACAGCCGAGGACGTACACCTCATGCCGCCGCGCTGGAACTCGGAGTTCGTGCACCTGCACGCCGACGGGAGCCTCCATCTGTGCCTGGACCCGGCCGACCACCCCGCGTTCCTGACGTCCGGGTGGGGCGAGAAGCACCCGTTCTACGACCGCGGCGTCAACGTCGTGATGTTCTACGCCCCCCGCAGCCAGTCCGAGTTGGAGGTGGCCAAGAAGGTCATCGCCGCCTCCTACCATTACGCGACCGGCCATGCGGCGACCACCGAGACAGCTACGGCCTGACCGCGCGCCTTCTCCAGGGTGATGTTGTCCTTGGAGAACTCGGCGAAGTCCTGGACCTCCAGGAGGGCTTCGAAGGTGTGGGTGATGCGCCGGGTTAGTTACGTGCGGGAAAAACAGCTCAGCGCGGTAGGAATGGCGCTTTCCTCCTGGAAAGCGGCCCGGTCTCGGCGTCGGGAAGGGTGGGTTCCGCAGCACTTTCATCACCGGAGCCACGGAGGATCACATTCGGGGCAGGGTGCGAGAACCGCCTGGAGCACCCGCCGCCGCACGCGCGCCTGCGGCCGTCGCCGAGCGGCACCAAGCCGTCACGACGATCCGGGGGTGTCTCACAGTGAGACTCGTCCTGCCGATGCCCTCCGGCATGCTCAGGACGGCGTGCCGAGACGGAGCGTTGAGGGTGGGGGGGAGATGGCGAAACAGTCGTGGGGGCACCGAGAGCGGCTGCTGGCCCTGGGCGGGTTCGGGGTCCTGCTGGCGGTGGGCGGTGCGGTGGCGACGGTGGCGGGTGCCCCGGCCGGCCCTGGAGTCGCCCTCGCGGGTGCCGTACTCGGCTGCTGGGAGGCGTGCGGCCTGTGGCTGTGGAACGCCTGGCTCTCAGGAGCGAGGAAGGGCACCCGCCGCTGACGGCGTCTGCCCGCCGGACCAGAGGCTGTCGGCGCCACGTGATCTCGGCAGGCCTCACCCTTTCTACGGCCCCAGCCGGATCCCGTACGCCGTGATCTTGCGGTAGATCGTCGCCCGGGAGATGCCCAGGGCCTTTGCCGCCTTCGCCTTGTCTCCGCCGTGGTCGAGGAGGGACTGGACTATCAGGTCTCGTTCCGTGGACTCCCAGGCGGACAAGGGGTGTTGGGCCTGGGAGAGGAGGGACGGTGGGAGGTCGGACTCCTCGATCAGGGGGCCCGAACGGTGTGTCTGCGCGTAGCGGAGCGAGCCGTCGAGCTGGCGGACGTTGCCCGGCCAAGGTGCCCGGGACAGGGCGCGCAACGCGGCGTCCGTGCACCCGAGCCCTCCGCTGTCGTCACCGTGGCGGGCCAGCAGGCAGGTCACGAGCGCGGGAATGTCGGCCGTACGGTGCCGCAGCGGCGGGACGGTGACCGCGGCCCCGAACCGCGCCCGCACCGCGGCGGCGGGATCCGCCTGCCGGGGCGCGGTCACCCCGTCGGCACCTGGCGGCGCTCCGCCGCCCGCGCCGGGCTGCCTGTGCCGGTCATGGGTGAGCAGCGCGGCCACCCAGCCGGAGCGCCCGGCCGTGGTGCGCAGCACCGCGTCGAGTTGCCCGAGCACGTGCGCGGACAGCAGCTCGAGATGCCGGAGCACGACCGTGCCGCGGTCCTCGGCGAGATCGTGGAAGACGGCCTGCAGCCACGGCGCCGCGCCGGCCTTCGCGTCCGCCGCGTCGTGGACGCCGATCGGCTCCGTCGGCGCCACATGCCGGTGCACGGCTCGGACCAGCGCCTGTTTGCCGGTGCCCGCCTCCCCTTCCACCAGTGTCCAGCGTCCCTGCCGGCAGTGGCGGATCAACTGGCTGACGGCGCCTCGGAACACGGGGCTGGAACCGCTGATGCCGGCCAGCCGCGGCATGCGGACCGCAGGGTGCGGGGCAGGCTCGTCCCGCTCCGCGACCAGGCGCAGTTCGATCAGATACGCGGCCGGGTGTCCGCCGGGCGCGTCACCCTCCACCTGGCGGCCTCTCAGCTGCACGGTCCGCCCGTCGCTGAGGAGCATCCGCTGCTCGCGCAGCCCGGACGGATCGGCGGCGAGTTCCCGCAGCCGCCGGTGGTCGGCCGGGCCGAGCATCTCCGTCGCGGCCGCGTCGGCCAGCAGTAAGCCGTCGGTGAGCGTGACGAGGGCCCTGCGCGTGCTCTGGCGGGAGGTCAGGAAAGCCCGCAGTGCCGCTCGTTCGCGTTCCGAGCCGATGTCGAGCAGCCGCTCCTCGATGTCGGCGGCGGCCTCCTGGACCAGCGCCACCATCAGCGGCGAGGCGGTGTGCTGCCAAGAGGTCAGATCGATCAGGCCGAGCACCCGGCCACTGACCGGATTGCGGATGGGCGCCGCGGCGCACGACATCCGCTGCAGCCGTACGCAGAAGTGCTCCGAGCCGAGGACCAGCGCCGTACGGCCGTCCTCGGCCGCGGTGCCGATGCCGTTCGTGCCGACGTACTCCTCGGCGTAGCTGAAGCCGGGTGCGAGGCTGATGTCGTCGAGATGCCGGTGCAGGGCCCGGTCGCCGGTTCTGCGCTCACGGACCCGTCCCTTGGAATCCGTGAGGATGAGGCACATGGGGGTGCCCTGGAGGGCGTCGGAGAGCCGGTCGAGGACGGGGCGGGCGGCGGTGGCGAGCCGGGAGTGCGGGTCGAAGTCGGCGTTGTAGGGGGCCTGGATGTGGTCGGCGTCCACGCCGAAGAAGCGTGAGCGCTGCCATGAGTCGAGGATGGGCGGGCGCACAGCGGAGGGCGAGACGTCCCCGCCCTCCAGGAACCGGGCCCGCTCACGTACGGGGTTGAGGTGTGGGACGGGGCGGCCTGGGCCGAGCGGGGAGGCGGTGGGCGGCCGTCTCGTCGTCTCCGGGGGTTCCACGGATTCCACAGGTTCCATCGGCTCTGTGCCTTCTGCCGTGCGGTGACTCTCGGGGTTTCCGGTATTGCCCGCACGGTAAGTCCGGGAGTCGGGTGGTGGCCATACCCGGGATGTGACGCCCGTCTCGAATTGAGACGCGCGGCTGCCGCGGGCGCCTCCACGATGGGCGACGCCCCGGTCACCGACGGCAGTGCGCCGCCGCGAGCGCCGGGCGAACGAGGTTCCTTCCCTCCGGTTCCGGTTGTGCCGGATCCCGGGGGGAGCCCCATCGCTGCCGAGTCAGCCGGAGGAGTATCACCCGTGAGCCGACAGAGCCTGAGCAAGGCGCACAAGAAGATCACCGAGTTGTCGTGGGATCCGACGTTCGCGACGCCGGCCACCCGTTTCGCGACCGACTACCGTTTCGACAAGGCCCCCAAGAAGGACCCGCTCAAGCAGGTCCTGCGCTCCTACTTCCCGATGGAGGAGGAGAAGGACAACCGGGTCTACGGCGCGATGGACGGCGCGATCCGCGGCAACATGTTCCGCCAGGTCCAGGAGCGCTGGATGGAGTGGCAGAAGCTGTTCCTGTCCATCATCCCCTTCCCCGAGATCAGCGCGGCCCGCGCGATGCCGATGGCGATCGGCGCGGTGCCCAATCCGGAGCTGCACAACGGGCTCGCGGTGCAGATGATCGACGAGGTACGTCACTCGACGATCCAGATGAACCTCAAGCGCCTCTACATGAACCACTACATCGACCCCGCCGGGTTCGACATCTCCGAGAAGGCGTTCGCCAACTGCTACGCGGGCACCATCGGCCGGCAGTTCGGCGAGGGGTTCATCACCGGTGACGCGATCACCGCCGCCAACGTCTACCTGACGCTGGTGGCGGAGACGGCCTTCACCAACACCCTGTTCGTGGCGATGCCCGCCGAGGCCGCCGCCAACGGCGACTACCTGCTGCCCACCGTGTTCCACTCGGTGCAGTCGGACGAGTCCCGGCACATCTCCAACGGCTACTCGATCCTGCTGATGGCGCTGGCCGACGAGGACAACCGGCAGCTGCTGGAGCGCGATCTGCGCTACGCCTGGTGGAACAACCACTGTGTGGTGGACGCCGCCATCGGCACGTTCATCGAGTACGGCAGCAAGGACCGCCGGGGGGACCGCGACAGCTACGCCGAGATGTGGCGCCGCTGGATCTACGACGACTACTACCGGTCGTACCTGATCCCGCTGGAGAAGTACGGCCTGAAGATCCCGCACGACCTCGTCGAGCAGGCGTGGGACCGGATCTGGAACCAGGGTTACGTCCACAAGGTCGCCCAGTTCTTCGCCACCGGCTGGCCGGTGAACTTCTGGCGCATCGATGGCATGACCGACGACGACTTCGAGTGGTTCGAGTCCAAGTACCCGGGCTGGTACGCGGAGTACGGCGCCTGGTGGGAGGCGTACAACCGGCTGCGGCATCCCGGTGCCAACAAGCCGATCACCTTCGAGGACGTCGGCTACCAGTACCCGCACCGCTGCTGGTCGTGCATGGTGCCCTGTCTGATCCGGCAGGACATGGTGGTCGACAAGGTGGACGGCCAGTGGCGCACGTACTGCTCGGAGACCTGCGCGTGGACCGACACCACCGCGTTCCGGCCCGAGTACGAGGGCCGCCCCACCCCGTCGATGGGCCGCCTCACCGGCAAGCGCGAGTGGGAGAGCTGCTACCACGGGCAGGACCTCGCCGACATCGTCCAGGACCTCGGCTACGTCCGCGACGACGGTAAGACGCTGATCCCGCAGCCGCACCTGGACCTCGACGACCCGAAGAAGCTGTGGACGCTCGACGACATCCGCGGCAACACCCTCATCAGCCCCAACGTGGCGCTCAACGAGATGTCCGACGCGGAGCGCGAGGCGCACGTCGCGGACTACCGCAGCCGCAGCAACATCACACCGTCAATGCTCTGACCGACACCCGTGCAGGGGCGGCGGACGCAACCGTCGCGGGGTCGCCGCCCCGGAAGGCTGGTCCTTGTGGGCGACAAGCACCGCATCCGATTCGAACCGGTCGGCATCGAGATCGAGGCCGACGAGGACGAGACCGTACTGGACGCCGCGTTCCGCCAGGGCGTCATGCTCATGCACGGCTGCAAGGAGGGCCAGTGCTCGTCCTGCAAGTCCTTCCTGCTCGACGGCGACCAGCAGATGGAGCGCTACTCCACCTTCGCGCTCGCCGACTACGAGAGCGAGGAGGGATACGTCCTGCTGTGCCGCGTGCACGCCTACGGCGACCTCAGCGTCGAACTCATCAACTACGACGAGGAGATGCTCCTCTCCGGCATCCCGCCGCGTCAGGCCCGCACCACCGTCGCCGCGGTACAGCCACTCACCCACGACATCGTCCGGCTCGGTCTGATGATCGACCCCGCCGACGAACTGCCGTACCGCACCGGGCAGTACGTGGACATCCAGGTGCCCGGCACCGACCAGTGGCGGTCGTTCTCCATGGCGGGCCTGCCCGCCGAAGGGCCCGGCGGCCAACTGGAGTTCATCATCAAGCGCTACCCCGGCGGACTGTTCTCCGGGCTGCTCGACGGCGCCCTGACCCCGGGCGACCCGCTCACGGTCAAGGGTCCCTACGGCACCTGCGTGATGCGGGACGCACCGGACCGTGACCTGATCCTGCTCGCGGGCGGCGCCGGCATGGCGCCGATCCTGGCCCAGCTGCGGGGACTTGCCGCCACCGGCAGCGCCCGGCGCACCCGGTTCTACTACGGGGCGCGCACCCGGCGGGACCTGTTCGCGCTCGACGAGATCGCCGGACTCGGCGACCACCTCGCGGACTTCGCGTTCGTGCCGGCCCTGTCCGAGGACGCGTCAGGACCGTACGAACAGGGCCTGATCACCGAAATCGTCGACCGGCACGAGGGCGATCTGTCACAGGCCGACGCCTACCTGTGCGGCCCACCGCCGATGTGCGACGCCGCCTTCGAGCTGCTCACCGCGAAGGGCATGCCCGAGGAACGGATCTTCCTGGACAAGTTCACCACCTCCACCGACACCTGACCCGCGCACCCACCCGACCTCCTGACCGAGATGTGAGGAGCCGTACGCATGACCACCCAAGCCGACAAGCCGGCCAAGGCCGAACGCAGTTTCCCCAAGCCGCAGTTCACCGACGCCGAGGCCGGAGCCCTCGTCTTCCCCAGCTCCACCAGCCGCACCTTCTCCTACTACAAGCCCCAGAAGATGCGGGCCACCATGTACGAGGACGTCACCTTCGACGTCCAGCCCGACCCCGAACGCCACTTGCTGCAGGGCTGGATCTACGGCTTCGCCGACGGCTCCGCCGGATACCCGC
The DNA here is from genome assembly GCF_048159505.1 of Streptomyces sp. T028. Taxonomy (NCBI): domain Bacteria; kingdom Bacillati; phylum Actinomycetota; class Actinomycetes; order Kitasatosporales; family Streptomycetaceae; genus Streptomyces; species Streptomyces sp. T028. Next base: position 56,965 of record NZ_JBLRVZ010000025.1, on the reverse strand, counting down.
AGGACTGGACCGCCCTGAAGTCCTCGGACTGGCACCGCTTCCTCGACCCCAACGAGGAGTGGGAGCAGACGATCTACCGCAACAACGCCAACGTCGTGCGGCAGGTCCAGCAGAACCTCGCCAACGCCCGCAAGGCCGAGGCATACGGGCAGTGGTCCCGATCCTGGCGTACGTTCGTCGAGCGGCACGTCGGCGCGTGGATGCATGCCGAACAGGGCCTGGGCATGCACGTGTTCGTCGCGATCCAGCGCTCCGCACCCACCAACATGATCAACAACGCGCTCGCGGTGAACAGCGTCCACAAACTCCGCTTCGCCCAAGACCTCGCGCTGTACAACCTCGACATCGAGGAGCAGCTCGACGGCTTCAACGGCTCGGCCCACCGGGAAGTGTGGCAGTCGGACCCCGCCTGGCAGGGCGTACGGGAGAACACCGAACGGCTCACCGCCGTCCAGGACTGGGCCGAGGCCCTGTTCGCCACGAACCTCGTCTTCGAGCCCCTCGTCGGCGAGCTGTTCCGCAGTCACCTCGTGCTGCAGATCGCCGCCCGCAACGGTGACTACACCACCCCGACCGTGATGGGCGCCGGCGAGAACGACTACGACCGCGACCTGCGCTACACCCGGGCCCTGTTCACCCTCCTGCTCGGTGACGCCGCCCACGGCGCCGGCAACAAGCAGGTCGTCCAGGAATGGCTGGAGCGCTGGGCACCGGTGAGCCTCGATGCCGCACGCCGGCTGCAGCCGCTGTGGTCGCAGCCCACCGAGAAGCCCGTCCGCTTCGAGGACAGTCTCGACCGCGCCAAGGAGCGCTTCGCCCGCCTCGTCGAGGACCTGGGCCTTGAGGCACCCGCCGACCGCACGAGCGAGAGGACCGCCAAGTGACCACCGCCCCGCAGCCGTTCAGCGCCGACCGCACCTCGTCGAACATGTGCGGCGTGACGCTGATGAACAACCAGAACGGCCATGTCGTCGCCGATGTGATGCGCGCCAAGGAGAACGTCACCGTCACCGACTTCCCGTCGATGATCCGCGTCGACGGCGAGCGGGTGCTCACCTTCGACTTCGACGAGATCTCAGGCGCCCTCGGCTTCGACTTCGACCAGGCCGACTTCGAGGAGATCATGTCCACCCACTACGGGCGAATGGTCCACCTCGACGACCGCACGGTGCTCTTCGCCAACCCAGAGGACGCCGCCGAGTACATCGACTTCGACCTCAGGCCGGTCGACTGATTCCCGTCAGGAGGGGCCACATGTACCGCAAGGACGGCGTCGACTACTTCATCGTCGACGGTCACATCCACTTCTGGGACGGCAGCGAGGAGAACACCGCCAACAAGTACGGCGAGGGCTTCATCCGCTGCTTCTACGACTACCAGCGCAACCTCAGCCCCGAGGAGTGGGTGTGGCCGCTGGAGAAGTTCCGCAAGTACAGCGAACAGGACCTGATCCACGACCTGTTCGAGACCGGCTACGTCGACTGGGGCATCTTCCAGCCCACATACCTCAACGAGTTCTACCGCAACGGCTTCAACACCACCGAGCGCAACGGGGAACTGGCCCGCAAGTACCCCGACCGCCTCATCGCCAACGGCTCCTTCGACCCGCGTGAGGGCGAGGCCGGCCTGGAGCGGCTGCGGAAGCTGCACGCCGAGTGGAACCTGCGGGGCGTCAAGCTCTACACCGCCGAATGGCGCGGCGCCTCCAAGGGCTGGAAGCTGAGCGACCCCGAGGCACAGGACTACCTGGCCCTGTGCCAGGAGCTCGGCATCCGCAACATCCACGTCCACAAGGGCCCCACCATCTGGCCGCTGAACCGGGACGCCTTCGACGTCGCCGACATCGACCACGCGGCCACCGCCTTCCCCGGCCTGAACTTCGTCGTGGAGCACTCCGGGCTGCCCCGCCTGGAGGACTTCTGCTGGATCGCCACCCAGGAACCCAACGTGTACGCAGGCCTGTCCGTGGTCATGCCGTTCATCCACACCCGCCCGCGCTACTTCGCCCAGGTCATCGGCGAGCTGCTGTACTGGCTGGACGAGGACCGGATCGTGTTCGGCAGCGACTACGCGATCTGGAGCCCGAAGTGGCTGATCGAGAAGTTCGTCGACTTCCAGATCCCCGAGGACCTCCAGTCCGAGTACGGCACCCTCACCACCGACGCCAAGCGCAAGATCCTCGGCCTCAACCACGCACGCCTGTACGACCTGAAGGTGCCCGAAACTGCTCAGCTGCCCGCCGCCGCAGCGGTGGCGGCATGACCGCCGTCACCGACGCGGTCGACCGGGTCACCGCCGTCAACACGGCTCTGGCGGCGGTGCTCGACCCGGAACTCGACCGCCCCATCACCGAACTCGGCTTCGTCCGCTCCGTCAGCGTCGGCGCCGACGGCTCGGTGGAGGCCAGACTCCGGCTGCCCACCTACTTCTGCGCTCCCAACTTCGCCTGGCTGATGGTGGAGGACGCCCGGCGCGAGCTGGCCCGGCTGTCCTGGGCGAGGCAGTGCACGGTGGTCCTGGAGGACCACTTCGCCTCCGAGGAGATCAACCAGGGCGTGGGATGCGGGAAGTCGTTCGCCGAGGCCTTCCCCGGTCTCGCCGACCCCGACCGCATGCAGGAGCTGCGCGCCGTCTTCCTGCGCAAAGGGCACCTCGCGGCCCAGGCCCGCCTGGGCAAGCGGCTGCTGGAGCGCGGTTGGACCCACCGGCAGCTGGCCGGCGCGGTCCTGGGCGACCTGCCCGAGCGCCTGACGGTCACCCTGCGCCGAAGGCGTGCCCTGCTCGGCCTCCGGGCGGACGCGTCGGCGCCGCTGTTCACCGACGCCGAGGGGCGGGCCGTGCCCGCCGCCGGTCTGGAGCGGCATCTGATCATGGGCCGCGCGGCCGGTGTCGGTATCGGCGCCAACACCGAGTTCTGCGAGGGCCTGCTGGCCACTCGTTACGGGCCCGCCGGCTGGACGCAAGTGAGTCGCAGCAGGGAGGAAGCGTCATGAAGGCCGTACGACTGCACCAGTATGAGCATCAACTGGAGCTCGACGAGGTGCCCGACCCGGTGATCTCCTCGCCGCTGGACGTGATCGTGCGGATCGGCGGCGCCGGTGTGTGCCGTACCGACCTGCACATCATCGAGGGCCAGTGGGAGGCCAAGAGCGGGGTCAGTCTGCCGTACGTCCAGGGGCACGAGAACGCGGGCTGGGTCGCGGAGGTCGGATCCGCCGTCACCTCCGTCGCTCCCGGCGACCCGGTGATCCTGCATCCGCTCGCCACCTGCGGACTGTGCGCCGCCTGTCGGCGCGGTGACGACGTGCACTGCTCGGCGAGCGCCTTCCCCGGCATCGACTCCGACGGCGGGTTCGCCGAGTACCTGCGCACCAACGCCCGCGCGGTCGTCCCGCTGGACGCGGGCCTCGCCCCGGCCGACGTGGCGGCACTGGCCGATGCGGGCCTGACGGCGTACCACGCGGCGAAGAAGGCGGCCCGCTCGCTCGCTCCGGGCGCCAGGGCCGTGGTGATCGGCGCGGGCGGGCTCGGACACATCGGCATCCAGGTGCTGCGGGCGCTGACCCCCGCCGAGCTGATCGTCGTCGACCGGTCGGCTCAGGCACTCAAGCTCGCCGAGACGCTCGGCGCGCACCACACCGTGGTCGCCGACGGCAGCCAGGTCGACCAGGTCGCCGCGCTCACCGGAGGGGAGGGCGCCGAGGCCGTGCTCGACTTCGTCGGTGAGGGCGGCGCCCTGGAGGACGGCGTACGGATGCTGCGCCGGGCCGGCGACTACTACGTCATCGGCTACGGCGGAACCCTGTCCGTGCCGACCATCGACATCATCTCCACCGAGATCAACTTCATCGGAAACCTGGTCGGCTCCTACACCGACCTGGTGGAACTGATGGACCTCGCGGCACGCGGACTGGTCGCCCTCCACACCGTCACCTACCCGCTGGACGACGTCGGCCGGGCCCTGGACGACCTGAACCAGGGCCGGGTGCGCGGGCGCGCCGTGCTCGTGCCCTGATCCGCACCCCCGCGCAGGTGGCGGCGGCCGGTCCGTGGACCTTCGTTCCTGAGGGTCGGCGCACCGCGGAAACCGCACCCCGACCGTCGCCACCGCCCGTACGCCTGCCCCACCGCCCGCACCTTGCCGCATCCGAGCCGTACCCGAAGGGACGACACCGCCATGGCGAAGGAACTGCGCTTCAACGCCGAAGCGCGCGCACTGCTGGAGAGCGGGGTGAACGCGCTGGCCGACGCCGTGCGTGTCACCCTCGGCCCGAAGGGCCGCAACGCGGTCCTGGAGAAGCTGACCGGGCCGCCCACCATCACCAACGACGGCGTCACCATCGCCCGCGAGATCCAGCTCAAGAACCCCTTCGCCAACATGGGCGCCCAACTCGTGAAGGAGGTGGCCACCCGCACCAACGGGGACGTCGGCGACGGCACCACCACTGCCACCGTGCTCGCCCAGGCGATCGTCCGCGAGGGGCTGAGGGCGGTCAACGACGGCGCGAATCCAGTGCTGTTGAAGAACGGCATCGAGGCCGCCGTGGCCGTGGCCGTCGACTCGCTGGCCACCCAGTCGCGCCGGGTCCGCACCGACGACGAACTCGTGCGGGTGGCCGCCCTGTCCGCCAACAACGACCCCGCCATCGGCGAGGCCATCGCCCAGGCCGTGGCCCGCGTCGGCCGCACCGGCGTCGTCACGGTGGAGGAGTCGTCGGCCTTCGGAATCACCGTCGAGTACGCCGAGGGCCTGGAGTTCGACAGCGGCTGGATCTCCCCGTACATGGTCACCGATCAAGGGCGCATGGAAGCCGTCCTGGAGAACCCCTATCTCCTCTACTGCGACACGAAGATCACCAAGGTGCAGGAGCTGATGCCGGTCCTGGAGCGGGTGACGGGCACCGGCTCCCCGCTGGTCGTCATCGCCGAGAACGTCGACGGGCCCGCGCTCGGCATGCTCGTCACCAACGCCGCGCACGGCACCTTCCGTTCGCTCGCGGTACGCGCCCCCGGCTTCGGCTTCCGGCGCATCGCCGAACTGGAGGACATGGCCGCGCTCACCGGCGGCCGGGTCATCACCGGCACCGCGGGCCGCACCCTTCAGAGCGCCACCCTCGACGACCTCGGACGCGCCGAGAAGGTCATCGCCACCGAACGCTCCACCACCGTCCTCGGCGGCGCCGGCGGCGACGAGCGCGTGGCCGAACGCATCGAGAACCTCAAGACCGAGCTGGAGCGCGCCACCAACGAGCACGACCAGGACAAGCTCGCCGAACGCATCGCCAAACTCTCCGGCGGCGTCGCCGTCATCCGCGTCGGCGCCGCGAGCGGCGTCGAACTCAAGGAGAAGCAGATGCGCCTGGAGGACTCCCTTGCGGCCACCCGGGCGGCGGCCGAGGAGGGCGTGGTGGCGGGCGGCGGCGCGGCGCTGCTGCACGCCCGGGCCGACATCGCCGCGCTCGACGGACCCGGACCTGGCCGGGGCGACGGGGACGCCGCAGTGGGCCGCGCCATCGTCGCCAAGGCGCTCGCCGAACCGCTGCGCTGGATCGCCATCAACGCCGGTCTCGACCCCGACGAGGCGGAGGCCAAGGTGGCCACACTGCCCACCGGCAGCGGACTGGACGCCCTGCGCGGCGACTACGCCGACCTGCACCAGCGCGGCATCATCGACCCGGTCAAGGTCACCCGCAGCGCACTGCTCAGCGCCGCGTCCATCGCCGCCCTGCTGCTCACCACCGAGACACTGATCGTCGAGGAGATCATCGGCAATCCCGGCTCCATCCACTCCCCGGAGATCGGCGACCTCGCCGAGGGACTGCCGCGGCCGTCCAACATCCCGTAGCGCAGACGCGCCTCGCGTGGTGATGGCGCTCAGCGTGGCTCTGCCGACGCGTGTGTTCGCGGGCTGAGCGCCCCTTCGTACATGTCCCAAGGCGCTGTCTCACGGAGCATTCAATGATCTTCATCGCCGTACGATTCACCGTCCGTCCGGAATACCGCGACCAGTGGCTCGACCGCGTGGCCGACTTCACCGCCGCCACCCGGGCCGAGCCCGGCAACCTCTTCTTCGAGTGGTCCGTCGATACCGCTGACTCGCGCCGCTTCGTCCTCCTGGAGGCGTTCGCCTCCCAGGAGGCGGGGGTCGAACACGTCGGCTCCGACCACTTCAAGGCGGCGATGGCCTGGATGCCGGATGTGGTGACCGTGACCCCCGACATCATCAACGTCGAGGCGGAGGGCCAGGGATGGTCGCGGATGGCGGAGGTCACTCCACGGAAGTGACTCCCCGCGGGGAGCGTCCGGTGCCTGATGAACCTGCCTCTTGCCACCTCTGTCCAGCGGAGCCACACATGCCGAAGAGATTCGCCCGCAGTGCCTGGGGCGCCTGTGCGACGACGATGGTGTTCCTGCTGGCCGCGTGCCAGATCGGGAGCGCGAGTGCGGCCCGCGCCGAGCGGCCGGTTGTCCTGACGACGTTCACGGTCCTGGCCGACATCGCCGCCAACGTCGCGGGGGACCACCTCCGGGTGGAGTCCATCACCAAGGCCGGTGCGGAGATTCACGGGTACGAGCCCACACCGGACGACATCAAGAAGGCCGCCGGAGCGGATCTGATCATCGACAACGGCCTGCACCTGGAAGCGTGGTTCGAGCAGTTCGTGGCCGAACTCGACGTGCCCCACGTGGTGGTCAGCGAAGGAGTCACGCCGATCGACATCTCCGAGGACGCCTACCGGGGACGAACCAATCCGCACGCGTGGATGTCACCGCTGAACGTGCAGATCTACGTGGACAACATGGTGAAGGCGTTCAGCGACCTCGACCCGGACAACGCTGCCGCGTTCAAGGCCAACGGCACGCGCTACAAGCGGCAGCTGCAACGGCTTCATGACGAACTGGTGGGTGCGCTGGACCGCCTACCGGACAATGAACGGGCACTGGTCACCTGTGAGGGCGCCTTCTCCTACCTGGCACGCGACACGGGCCTGACCGAACGGTACATCTGGGCCGTCAACGCCGAGCAGCAGGCCACTCCGCAGCAGATCACCCGCACGATCGACTTCGTCGAACAGAACAGGGTCCCCGCGGTGTTCTGCGAGTCCACCGTGTCCGACGCTCCGATGCGCCAGGTCGTCTCGGCCACCGGAGCACGGTTCGGCGGTGTGCTCTACGTCGACTCCCTGTCCGAACCGGACGGTCCCGTGCCCACCTACCTCGATCTGATCCGCCACGACGCGGACACCATCGTCACTGCGCTGACCGGGACCACCCGGTGACCGCGCCGGCGATCCACGTCGAGCACGCCACGGTCCGCTACGGCGACGTCGTCGCACTCGACCGCGTCACGCTGTCGCTGGCCGCCGGACGGGTGTGCGGGCTCGTGGGGATGAACGGCTCGGGCAAGTCGACGCTGTTCAAGACCATCATGGGTTCCCTCAAGCCCGACAGCGGCACCGTGCGCGTCAACGGCGGCCCGCCCGCACGGGCACGCAAGGCCCAGGCGATCGGCTACGTCCCTCAGAGCGAGGACGTGGACTGGGCGTTCCCGTTGTCGGTACGGGACGTCGTGATGACCGGCCGCTACGGCCACATGGGCTTCACCCGGCGCCCGCGTCGCGCCGACCACGAGGCCGTGGACCATGCCCTGGAGCGAGTGCGGCTCACCGAGCTGGCCGACCGCCAGATCGGGCGGCTCTCCGGCGGCCAGCGCAAACGTGCGTTCGTCGCCCGCGGAATCGCCCAGGGGGCCGGCATCCTGCTGCTGGACGAGCCCTTCGCCGGTGTCGACAAGGGCTCGGAGGCCACCATCACCCGTCTGCTGCGCGAACTGGCCCGCGACGGGGCCGCCGTCCTGGTGTCCACCCACGACCTGCACGCGCTTCCCAGCCTCGCCGACGAGGCGGTCCTGCTCATGCGCACGGTCCTCGTCCACGGCTCACCGGAGGAGGTCCTCCAGCCCGACAACCTCGCACGGGCGTTCGGTCTGGACGTGCTCCGGCGAGAGGAGACGGTGTGACCCTCTACGAGTTCCTCCTGGAACCCCTCACCTACAGCTTCATGGTCCGGGCCCTGGCGGCCACGCTCGTCGCGGCCGTGGTCTGCGCGGTGCTGTCCTGCTGGCTGGTACTCATCGGCTGGTCGCTCATGGGCGACGCCGTCTCCCACGCCGTGCTGCCCGGCGTGGTGCTGGCCTACGTCCTCGGTGTGCCGTTCGCGTTGGGCGCCATCGTCTTCGGCGTGCTGGCCGTCGCGCTCATCGGGGTGGTCCGGGACACCAGCCGGGTCAAGGAGGACGCGGCGATCGGCATCGTCTTCACCACCCTGTTCGCCCTCGGCCTCGTGCTGATCTCGGTCACCCCCAGCCAGACGGACCTCAACCACATCATCTTCGGCAGCCTGCTCGGCGTCGACCGCGCCGACCTGATCCAGATCACCGCCCTCGGCGCGGTCACCCTCGCTCTGCTGATCCTCAAGCGCCGTGACTTCACCCTCTACGCCTTCGACCCGACCCATGCGCAGGCCATCGGCCTGTCCCCCCGTCTGCTCGGCGCGGCCCTGCTCGCACTGCTCGCCTTCACCTGCGTGGTGGCTCTCCAGGTCGCCGGTGTCATCCTGGTCGTGGCCATGCTGGTCATCCCCGGCGCGACCGCGTACCTGCTGACCGACCGATTCCAGCGCATGCTGCTGATCGCACCGGCCTTCTCCGCTGCCGCGGCCGTCGCCGGCCTGTACTTGAGCTACCACCTCGACACCGCCTCCGGCGGCATGATCGTCCTGGTCCAGGGCACCGTGTTCGCCCTCGTGTACCTCTTCGCCCCGCGCCACGGCCTCATCGGCAACCAGATCACCAGACGCCGGCATCACCGGGCACACACATGAAAGGCCCCGGCGACAGCGGCGGTGCCGGAGGGCCCCGCTCGCCTCCCTCCGAAGCGTCACTGGCGCGTCTTACCGGTGCCCGCTGCACCTGACCGTCTGCAAAAGGCGCGAAACTCGAGCTCATCACAGGCTGCGTCAACCGCGAAAGCCAAGAGCCTCAACCTGGCGGCACGTCCACCGGATGCGAGAGCTCGACCCGCGGCACCTCCAGAATGCGCTCCGAATGCCACTGCGCGTCCGAGCGTTGAGGACCGTCACTTCTCAACTCCACTCTCCTGCTGGGTTCACATCCCGACACCTTGCTAAACGGACAGTGGTCCGGTACGTTTCCCGTGTGAGCGGACCGCGGTCCGTTTAGCGGCGCCACAGCGCCGGATGCGGTGAAGGCGCATGGCCGACTCCCGGCCTGCCCAACGACGCTCCGGCCCGCCACCGGCGTACGCCACCACCTGCCCATGCGATCCGATCGCGTTCTGTGGAGGGACCAAGTGCTGGACATCGCCCAGGAGTTGAGTCGGTGGCTTGAGGAGGGCCGGGAGTTCACCGTGGCCTCCATTGTCGGCGTCAGTGGCAGCGCACCGCGCGGACTCGGGGCGGCCCTCGCCGTCGATCGCGAGGGCACCGCCGTCGGGTCGGTCTCCGGCGGCTGCGTGGAAGGAGCCGTCCACGACCTGTGCACACGAGCGCTCAAAGACGGCAACGCCGTCGTCGAGCGGTTCGGCTACAGCGACGACGATGCCTTCGCCGTCGGCCTCACCTGCGGCGGGATCATCGACATCCTCGTCACGCCGGTCACCGCCGCCGCGACGGTCAGGACGGTACTCCGGTCCGCCCTGGCCGGCGCCGCCCGCAACGAACCGGCAGCCCTCACCCAGGTCATCCGCGGTCCGTCCGACCTTCTGGGCAAGAGCCTGCTCGTACGCCCCGATGGCACATTCGAAGGGACACACGGAGACAACCGCGCCGCACTGGACCGGACTGCGGCCGCCGAGGCGCGTGCCTCGCTGGAAGCGGGCCGCACCGGCACGGTCGACATCTCCGAGGACGGATCACTCTGTCCCGGCGGGCTCACCCTGCTCGTCCAGGTGAACATGCCTCCGCCCCGCATGATCGTGTTCGGGGCGATCGACTTCGCGGCGGCGCTGGTCGGGGTCGGCAAGTTCCTCGGCTACCACGTCACCGTGTGCGACGCCCGCCCCGTCTTCGCCACCCGGGCCCGCTTCCCGGACGCCGACGACATCGTCGTCGACTGGCCCCACCGCTACCTCCGCGGCACATCGACGGACGCACGCACCGTCCTGTGCGTCCTCACCCACGACGCCAAGTTCGACGTACCCCTGCTGACGGAGGCTCTGCGGACGCCGGTCGCCTACGTCGGCGCCATGGGCTCTCGCCGCACCCACGCGGACCGCGAGCGCAGGTTGCGCGAAGCCGGCCTGGGAGAGACGGAGTTGGCCCGGCTCAGGTCACCGATCGGGCTCGACCTCGGCGCCCGTACGCCTGAGGAGACCGCCCTGTCCATCGCTGCGGAGATCGTTGCCGTCCAACACGGTGGCACAGGCATCCCGCTCACCGGCGCGGGGACACCCATCCACCGCGACGCAGGTCAGCGGGCCGTACTGGGAGTCGCCTGACGGGGGCGCCTGCACGCCACCAGCAAGGCGACCAAGCCTCTCCACGCCTCCTCGGGGCCGGGAGACCTGCAGGACATGTCCATATCTCCTCAGACCGATTCGGAAACTGTCATGAAGTCGCCCGAACCCCAGCCGCCACGTCACCCTTGTCGGTGTCGGGCCTCACCACAGCCGCACCGGCCGTAGGCACGACCGCCTTCGCCGGCACCGAGACCACCACGACGAAGTCGTCCTGCCCGGCCGCCTCGCAGGCCGCCGACCTCTACCTGCGCGACTCCAACCGCCGGCCGGGCCATCGCCGAGGCCGACCTCGGGACGATGCACAGCCGCCTGAGCCCCTCCGCAATCGACCGCGGCATGCGGTGGCCGACACCGTCCGGTTCGCCCATGTTCTGACGACGCAGGCCCCGCACGCACCGGCGACGCGCGCCGTGCGCAATTGCGCGCCCACCGGTAATCCCCTGACAACCACCTGCACCCCAATGAGGGAGAGCGGACATGTCCACCGAACTTCCCGACTCAATTGCGTCTCCGTCCGCCGGGCCCCCCTCGGCGCCGACCAGACGTACGTTCATCGCGACGACCACCGTGGTCGGAGGGACTGCCCTGGCAGGCGGCCTGATCGTGGCGCCGCCCGCGGTCGCTGCCGAGGAAGCGGTGGCGGCCGAGGCGCCGCCCGGCAGTCGCGTCTCCCTGACAATCAACGGTGTCCGGCGCACCGTCACGGTCGACAACCGCACCTCGCTGCTCGACCTGCTGCGTGAGCACCTGGACCTGACCGGTGCCAAGAAGGGCTGCAACGCCGGTGCCTGCGGCGCCTGTACCGTCCTGGTCGACGGACGCCGGGTCAATTCCTGTCTGACGCTGGCGGTGCGGCTTCAGGGCGCCGAGGTCACCACGATCGAGGGCCTGGAGCAGGGCGAGCGGCTGCACCCGCTGCAGCAGGCGTTCATCGACCAGGACGCCTACCAGTGCGGCTTCTGCACCTCCGGCCAGATCGTGTCCGGTGCCGCGTGCATCGAGGAGGGCCACACCGGCTCCACGGACGAGATCCGGGAGTGGATGAGCGGCAACCTCTGCCGCTGCGGCTGCTATGTGAAGATCGTGCGCGCGGTCGAGCAGACCGCGCGCGGGAAATGAGGCCCGGTCATGCATCCCTTCGCCTACACCAGGGCCTCCGACACCCGTGAGGCGCTCGACGCCGGCCGGCGCGGCGGCCGCTACATCGCGGGCGGCACCACCCTGGTCGACCTGATGCGCGAGACCGTCGAACGCCCCGGCACGCTGGTCGACATCAGCGCCCTGCCGCTGCACGAGGTGACGGCCACCGAACGCGGCGGCCTGCGCATCGGCGCGCTGGTGCGGATGGCCGACGCCGCGGCCCACCCCAAGGTGCGCTCTCTGTTCCCCGTGATCTCCGAGGCGCTGGAGCTGAGCGCCTCGCCCCAGCTGCGGAACATGGCCACCATCGGCGGCAACATCATGCAGCGCACCCGCTGCACCTACTTCCGTGACGTGACGGCCGCCTGCAACAAGCGCGAGCCGGGCTCGGGCTGTGCGGCCCGCGAGGGCTTCAACCGCACCCACGCGATCCTGGGCACGTCCGCCTCCTGCGTGGCCACGCACCCCTCCGACGCCGCCGTGGCCTTCGCGGCGCTGGAGGCGAGCGTGCACCTGCTGGGCCCGGACGGCTCGCGCACCGTCCCGTTCGCCGGCTTCCTGCTGCAACCCGGCAGCACCCCGAACCGCGAACAGGCCCTGAAGAAGGGTGAGTTGATCACCGCAGTGGAGATCCCCGCGCATCCGCGGCCGCTCAGGTCGGGCTACCTGAAGGTGCGTGACCGGCAGTCCTACGAGTTCGCCCTCACCTCGGCGGCCGTCGCGCTGCACGTCCGCGGTGGGGTGATCCGCGAGGCGAAGGTGGCCGCAGGCGGCGTGGGCACCGTGCCCTGGAAGCTGCCCGCCGTCGAACAGCGGCTCATCGGCGAGCGGCCCTCGAAGGCCCTGTGGGCCGAGGCGGCCGAGCGGGCGGCGGACGGGGCCCACCCCCTGCGGCACAACCGTTTCAAGGTCGAGTTGCTCAAACGCACGGTCGAACGCCAGCTGCGCATCGTAGGAGGCACCAAGTGAGCCAGCCGCAGGCAGCCGTCGGCGCGTCCGTCGCCCGGGTCGACGCGCGGGAGAGGGTGACCGGGAGAACGAAGTACGCCGGAGACAACAGCCCCGCCGGGGTCGTGCACGCGGTCATCGTCGACAGCACGGTCGGGCGCGGCCGTGTCACCGGTATCGACGCCCGCGCCGCCGAAGCCCAGAGGGGCGTCCTGAAGGTGATCAGCCACCTCAACGCGCCCAAGCTCCCGCCTCTGACGGGGGGATGGCCACCGCCGGGGGCGTTGCGCGCCTTTCAGGACGACCGGGTCCGGTTCTTCGGGCAGCCTGTCGCGGTGGTGGTGGCGGCCACGCTGGAGTCGGCACAGCACGCCGCGAGCCTGGTCGAGGTCTCCTACGACGCCCGGCCCGTCTCGACCGACCTTGCCGCCGCCCCGTCCGCGAGCGATCCCCAGACCTATGCGCGCGGCGACGCGGACGGGGCCCTGGGGGCCGCCGACGTGAAGCTGGACCTGGCGTACCGGATGGCCCGCAACCACCACAACCCGATGGAGCCGGCCGGCACCGTCGCCCGCTGGGACGGTGACCGGCTCACCCTGTGGGAGAAGACCAACTGGGTGGGCGGCACCGTGATGACCATGGCCGCCGAGTTCGGCATGCCGGCGGACAAGGTCCGTGTCATCGCGCCGGCCGTCGGCGGCGGCTTCGGCAGCTCCGGGCGGACCTGGGTGCACACCGCCATCGCGGCCATGGCCGCCCGCGAGGTGAAGCGCCCCGTGAAACTCGTGCTCACCCGCAGGCAGACGTACTTCGGCGTGGGATACCGGCCCGCGTACGAGTACGGGCTGCGCCTGGGCAGCGACCGGCGGGGCCGCCTGGCCGCGTCGGTGCACGACGTCCGCTCCGAAACCTCCAGCTACGAGACGTACAGCGAAAGCGTTCTCGTTCCCGGCCGGATGCTCTACCACACGCCCAACGTCCGCCAGGCGTACGGGCCCGTGCCGCTGGACGTGAACACGCCGACGTTCATGCGCGGCCCCGGCTACGCCAGCGGCATCTACCCCATCGAGTCGGCGCTGGACGAACTCGCCCACGAACTGGGCCTCGACCCGATCGAGCTGCGGCTGCGCAACGAACCCAGCGCCGACGAGGCCAGCGGGCTGCCGTTCTCCACCCGCCGCCTGCGCGAGTGCTACCGCGTGGGCGCCCGCGAGTTCGGCTGGCACCGGCGCAATCCCGAGCCCCGCTCGACGCGCGACGGCGACTGGCTCATCGGTATGGGGATGGCCGCCGGTGTCTACGACACCCAGCGCGGCGAGGCCCAGGTCTCGGTCCGGCTGGATGCCGACGGCACCGCCCTGCTGCAGTCCGCCACCAGCGACATGGGTCCCGGCACGGCCACGTCCATGACCCAGGTCGCCGCCGACGCCCTCGGCCTGACCATGCGCCGGGTGACCTTCCGGCTCGGCGACTCCCTCATGCCCCCGGCCACCATCCATGCCGGCTCGCGGACCATGGCCAGTGTCGGCTCCGCCGTCCAGGACGGCTGCGACAAGCTGCGGCGGCAGGCCATCACGCTCGCGGTCGGGGACAAGGGATCACCACTGCACGGCGTCGCCCCCGCCGACGTCGTCGTACGCGGCGGCCGGCTGTACGACAAGAGCGACCCCGCGCGCGGGGAGACATACCAGCGGCTCCTGGCCCGCAACAACCTCACCCACCTCGAAACGCTCGGCTCGTACGCCGGGGCGACCGGAACGGAGAAGTTCTCCTTCTACGCCTACGCCGCGACCTTCGCGGAAGTGGCCGTGGACGTAACGCTCGGCCTGGTACGGGTCCGGCGCATGGTCGGCGTGTACGACGCCGCCCGGATCATCAGCCCGAAACTCGCCGACAGCCAGGCCATCGGGGCCATGATCGGCGGCATCGGCCAGGCCCTGCTGGAGCACACGGTCACCGACCACCGCGACGGCCGGATCGTCAACGCCAACCTCGCCGACTACCTCGTGCCGGTCCACGCCGACATTCCCACGGACCTGAAGGCGATCTACATCGACGGGGAGGACTACAAGGCCGACCCGATCGGCGTCAAGGGACTCGGTGAGATCGTCATCGTCGGCGTGGCACCCGCCATCGCCAACGCGGTCTTCAACGCCACCGGCCGCCGCATCCGCGAACTTCCCATCACCCCCGAAGCCCTGCTCTGAACGCCCGGGCCGGTCGGTCCACCCGCCGACCACCCGCGCGTTCCCACCGACGTCCGGCGGCTTGCGACGCCACACCACCGGGTACCAGGGCCGCCGCCGCGCCCCTCTCCCCCAGGGCACGGCGGCGGCCCGTTCGAGCAGCCCGTCTTCCCCGAAGCGCACGCCAGGCCGAACATCGCGGACCCCCTGCACCGCCGGTGCGGCGAGGCCCGCCCCTTCGCCCTGGCCACGGCCGTCGACGTCAGAGGCAGCGCACCCCTCCCATCCCGCCCGGCACCGCAGTCGTGGGGCCTACGAGGCACTGGGTGTCGATGGATTCCCGCCCCGCGCCCGTGTCCGGTCGCATGTGAGGCCGTCGAACGCGGGCGCCGCGAACGGGGCAGCCGCGGCGGCCCGTCGGGCTCGACGTCCTTGCCCACCGGGACGAGGGCGTGCGCCGCCCGATCGCGGTAGCTGCGGTACTGACGCCGGGCGAGTTCCCGTCCGACGGGTTCCGCGGCGCGAGCACGGTGAGCCCGTAGTACCCGAGCCGGGTGCCCGGCCTGTCGCCGACACCTCGGCTCATGCGGCCCTCAGGCCCTCCTGTACATCCCCGACCGTTGCGCCGCCGTCCGGCCGGTCGCGGATGGGCGACCGGCTTCTGGAGGCGTTCGACAATCGAGCCGACCGCGCCCCGCAGAATGTCGTTCGCTGTCTTCCGCCTGCCCACCGCACGGGTCGTGATCGGTGGCGCCGGCGCTACCGCGGCGCCCGAGCAGGCCCGCTGGGTGTGATCGCCAAGGAGGCGGGGGCGGGCAGCGTGCGTGTCAGCGAGACTTCCCCACATCGCAAGCCACCTACAAAAGCTTTCTATGAAGCTATCGCGCTAGTGACCTATACTGCAGGCGTGACAGCGACATCAGATCCCGTGGGCGCGTGGATGCAGGCGTGGCGTGCGGAACTGCCCGAGGTCGTCTTCGCATCGTCGGAGCTGAGCAAGCGGATCATGTTCCTCTCCGCGGCCCTGGACCGCGTGCTGCGGTCCGATCTGGCCGAACTCGGGCTGACGGTGGCCGAGTTCGACGTGCTGGTGGCGTTGCGCAGGGCCGGTGAGCCGTACCGCATGAAGCCCAACCAGCTGGCCCGCTCCCTGATGCTCTCCACCGGCGGTACCACCAACGTCACCCACCGCCTGGTGGCCCGCGGCGCCGTCGAGCGGGAGGAAGACCCGGCCGACGCCCGCAGCACCTGGATCCGGCTGACACCGGACGGCATCGCGCTCGCCGAGCGTGCGGTCCTCGTCACCTCGGCCGAGCACGACGCTTTCTTCGAGGGTGTGCCGGCCGAAGTCATCGACGCGGCGACCGCCGCGCTCCGGGACCTCATCACCGCCTGCCCGGGCCTGCTCCCCCGCAGCTCTGCGGTGCGGGCCGCCCGAGCCCAGGGCCCGGCCTGAGGACCGCCGCCCCGCCCCCTCGGGCGCCTCGCGGACGTCGCCGAAGGGGGGCGCGGATCCTCACCGAGGACAGGCGCGAACCACGCCATCTGCGAGCTCCCGGGCCCGCTGACCATCAGGGCGGTCGACACGGCCTCACGCACCACGACGCCTACGGTTTCCGGGGCAATGCGGCGGTTTTCCTGCTTCTGCCGGAATGTGCGCCGACCGATTCCCCCGCGACAGTTGCGACCTTCAGCGGGCTGTACCCATGGTGGCCAAGGCCCGTCCCCGCGCTTCAACCCCGCTGTCCACCGCCTTCCGACCGCACCTCGCACCAACCGGTCGCCCGATATGCCCTGCCTGCCCGTCCGCCGGTTGGACAGGGCAGGCAATACGCAGACCCGGATTCGACCGGGACAGTCGATCCAGCGAGGAAATATGGCCTCTGGCCTGCGGAAACAGAGATCGGCAGACGAGTCGGGCCGTACGCCGGGTTTACACGGCCCCCAGACGCGCTGCACGAGAAGCGCCTCAAGCCCGTCTTCGTACGCGACATCGCCTCTCCCCCACCGCAGCCTGGCCGCACATCACCGGGCCGCGGTGCGCGGCACAAGGCCCCCCGGAAACCCCGTGAACTCGCCCATAAGAGCTCGTAACACGATCTTGCCGAGATGTCCTGGTCGGGCGCTACCGGCCTGACGATTCGACCGTTCGTGTGGTGTGAGCATTCTGCCGGATCGTGGACGACGACTTGTGGGGTGCCCGAGCGCACAGCCGAGTTCGGCAAGTACGGCGCCAGCGGAACACGGTCACGCCAGGGACGCGGTCGAGGCCGGCGAAGACGGAGACGGCGCGCTCGCCGCGGAGCACGGCACCGTGCTGGTGATCGTCGACCAGCCCGCCTCGATCGGCGCCCTGCCGCCGACGGCCGCCCGCGACGCAGACCGCAAGGTCGCCTATCTGCCCGGCCCGACGATGCGGCGGATTGCCGACCCCCGCCCCTCCGGGCGAGGGCAGGACCGACGCCCGGGATGCGGCGATCATCGCGGACGCCGCCCGCACCATGCCCCACACGCTCCGCTCCATCGAGCCGGACGACGAGACCATCGCCGAACTGCACATGCTCGTGGGCTTCGACGACAGGGCTGCACGATGAGGGGGACGGCGTTCTGCGGCGCTGGAGCGCCCGCCCGTATCGGCGGGCTCGTCAGTCGACCGGGGCGATGCCCTCGCTGCCGGGGGGAGATACGCGGCATGCGGACTCACGCAGGGGTCAGGCGGCGAAGCCGATGTTGGTGACGTACTCGTACTGGCCCCATCGCGATCCGAGGTCGACGATCTGCTCGATCCAGGCATCGTCCAGGGCCCGGTCGTCGCCGGTGGACCAGGCCGCGACGAGAGCCTCCCAGTGGCGGATGTTGAGGGTGCGCAGTTCCACGGCCCGCTGGTGGGAGGGACGTACTCCGGACTGGTTGAGCGGGTGGATCTCCACGCGGGTGCCCCGGCCGGCGCGGCCCAGGCGGGCCAGGAGGTAGCGGGCGACGTTGCGGCGGCGGACGGCGCGGTAGGCGGCGTCGATCCGGGCGAGGTTCTGCTTCGTCGGGCTGCGGGTGCCGGCCAGCCATGCCTTCAGGGTGCGGTCGGTGACGGTCAGGCCCGCGTCGTGGGCGGCGGCGCGGGCGTGGGGGGTGCGGGTGAGGTAGTGCAGGCGGGCCAGGAGGCCGCGCCGGGTGGTGACGGGGGTGGCGATGAAGTCGGCGAGGGCGTCGAGCTGCCGGGCGATGGCCTGGTGTCCCTTGATTCCGCTGGCGCCGTACTTGCCGAACTCGGCGGTGCGCTCGGGCACTTGAAAGGTCCTTCTTCCCTGTCGGTTCTCAGTCGTCGGCTTCGTGGGCGGCGGCCGGGTGTGCGGGCGCGGCGCCGACGGTGTAGACGTCCTTGACCTTCACCTCGAAAACCCCGCGGCCCTCGGGGAAGACACGGTGCCAGGTGCCGATGACGTGGAGTTCGTCGGTGCCCATCGCGCGGACGACGGTCAGGCCCTCGGTGTGCGCCTTGTGCGCCTTCATCCAGAGGTTGGCGAAGGCCTGGGAGCGGATGAGGTGCATCCAGTCCGGGCGGTACAGCTCCCGGTTGTAGTTCGACTCCCCCATCGTGGAGACGAACTTGGAGTACATCGCCTTCACATACTCCAGCGTCACCTCGTCGCCCTCGGCGAGCGCCCTCTCCCGGGCGTCCTTCAGGGCGATACGGAACTTCTCCAGCAGGCTCTCGGTCGCGCCCGAGGTGAACGACTCGTGGATCTGCGGCGGTTCGCACAGTCCGTGTCTGGGGCCGGACAGGCGCAGCAGCAGGCGCAGGGTGGGTTCGGTGACCCAGAGCGGGCCGGGCTCGTCGCGGTTGCCGATCGGGTTGGGCAGGTAGGCGTCGTGCTCCCATGCGGGCGGGGTGATCAGGTGGACGCCGGCGCGGCGGCGGTCGTGGTGGTTGCCGGCTGTGTGTTCCAGCTGGCCGATCGGCAGGTGCGTCTTGAGCGCGCTGAGATAGGCGCCGTTGATGTCCAGGGCCGTCACCTGGTGCGTGCCGGCGGGCAGTTCGGGGCGGGTCCACTTGGGGCGGGCCTCCCAGATCTGGTCGGCGCCGCGGGCGGAGGACTTGCGCAGGATGTCCGGGATCCAGGGGTGGGCGACGATGGCGTAGCGGCCGCCCTTGCGGCAGTCGTCCAGCAGAGCCATCGCGTCCGGGATCGCCCGCTTGACCAGCGCTGCCGTCGCCGCCTCCACATCGCCCTCGTGCCTGGCCAGCGCGGCCGCGACGACTTCTGCGATCGGATCCGGCAGGTCGGAGGCGGCCTGCACACGGCGGGCGCCGGACACGGTTCTCACCGGCGCGGCGGGGCGGGACGGACGGCTCGCCGGGACATTCGCGGCCGGCGGGGCCGGTTGCGGCGCGCACGCGGCGGGGTCCAGGTGCTGCGGGAATCCGGCGACCTGGTGGCGGGCGGGCTGCCCGCACAGGACGCACGGCCGGGGCACTCCCAGGTCCTCGACGTCGTCGGCTTCCGGCGCCGGATACGGCTGATCAGCTGCACCCGGCCGCTTGGCAGCCGTCACAGCATCGCCGCCCGACGTGGCGGGCCCGGATTGGGGCAGGCCGGCGTGAGCGGCGGTCTCGGCCTGCCGGGCGGCATCAAGGTCGGCGAGCTTGGCGTGAGCGCCGTTGAGGAAGTAGGCGTAACGCTCACGGACGTCACCGGCCGGGTCGCGGCCCGCTTCCCAGCCGCCGACCGTGGAGGGACTCACCCCCAGCGCCCGGGCCACCTGCGCGCGGGAGAGGTCCAGTGCTTCACGCAGGGCGCGGCGCTGCCCGGCCGGGGGCAGTTCGGCCTCGTTGCGGGCCGCGGCCAGCAGGGCGTCGATCGCCTCGAACTGCGGCTTCACCGCACCTCCCCCTTCACGGGCGGCCGCCGCCGTCCGGCACGGCGCGCGTCGGGCAGCACCTCGCATGCCCGGGTCGGGCCCGCCAGGAAGTCCAGGACGTCCATGCCGTAGTGCACGGCCAGCGCCTCACAGTCGGCCAGACTCCAGGCGGCGGCCCCGGACTGACGGCGGCTCACCTGCGCCTGCGTCACTCCCAGCGCCTCAGCCAGTCTCGCCTGCGACTCGCCCGAGGCGTGCATCAGCGCCGCCACCACCAGCCGCACCCGTTCCGGCAAGGACATTCCCATGACCCCATCCTACCAAAGTCATGCGGTTTTTGAATCATTTATGAGTGATTCGCATAGCTGTCTGGTGGGCCGGAGCGCGGGGAACGGCCGGACGGCAGGAGGCGGGCGCCGCGGTGCATCGGGTCTCCGCACAGGGCACACCGCCGCGGCCGCGTGTCCGAGAGCGAGGTCCACGCCCGCCGTGATCGCGTGGTGGGGGTCAGGGCACCAGCGGGTTGTCCCGGGTGAGCTCGATGGTGTGCATCCGGCGGCGCAGCTGCGCGGGCAGGGACGGCAGGTCGTTGTCGACGATGACGACCTGGTGCGGGCGTGTGTGCGGCGTGCCGCTGCGGGCGCCGGTGACGTGGTCGAGGAAGTGCGCGTACAGCCGTGCGATCAGTCGAAATGTTGCCGGGCTCTGGAATGTACATTCGGGATATTCGGGGACGTCCGGGAGGGGTGGCGTGCTGTAGACCGTTCGGGCGACGCCAGGTGCTAGCGTCACATGTCCATCTGCACCCGCCCGCACGCCCGTTCCCTCTCCTGAGGCCGGCCCGCGTGCATGACCGAGGAGACGCGGTGGCTTCCATCCGACGCATGCCCGAGCGCACGATCGCCTTCTTCGAGATCGTCGCGGGCGCTTCCGGGGAACAGGTGCGGGTGCCTCCCATGGAGTGGGACAGGGCTCTGAGTGATCTGGCCACAGCCACCCTGCAGGAGCGGATGGTCGACAAGGAGGTGACCTTGGTCGGCTCGGTGGCCACTGTGCGCGAACAGGATCATCTGCTGTTGCACCGGGTCAAGGACGCCACGGAGTGGCTGAGCATGATGGATTGGAGCACCGGCCAGTGGCGCGAGCTTGAGCAGAACGCCAGCCGCGGCTTTGTGGACACTTCTGCGATCTGTTTCCTGCCGTTCGGGAATGTGGTGGGCATCATGCAGGGTTCCGTTTCGGCCCCCACGCATAAAGGACTGGAGACCTGGCTCAACGAGCTGCACCTGTTTCCCGACACACGGCTGGCGATCCGTCCGGTGCTGTCGAAGGCCGAGGTCGAACGGTTGGGGACTGCGCACGGGGCGTCTCGTATCGAGATCAAGATCGGAAACCACAAGGCATCGGCGCTGCGTAACCGCACCGGCCGACTGGCGAGCTTCCTGCGGCTGGCGCACGAGGCCTACGGCGACATCAACGTCACGATGATCATCAGTGTGCCGCGGGGCAAGGGCGGGACGAGGACCGTCAGGCGCTGCTGGACGATCTGAGGGACATCGCGCCGGTGGCCCCCGGGGCCGCTGACCGTGCTCGGGCCAAGCTGGTGTTCGCGGAGGCGGACGGTGTAGAGCGCAGCCGCCTCGTGGAGTTGACGGAGCATCACATCACGGCGAAGCGGCGGGTCTCAGCGGTCGACGACGAGGGGAACTCCATCCGGATCTTGTCAGCGGTGGATGCGATCCTTGACGTAGCGGCCGAGCACGAGGGCGAGCTGCGGGCGGCTGTGGGGGCTGACCTGCGCTGACATGTGATAGGGGGCGGTGCGTGAGCGTACGGGAGTCTCTCGTCGACCGATGGTCAGAGGCCGTGTGGTGGGACTACGTGATCGCCCTTCTGCTGGTGTCAGGGCACGTCGCAACTGTGCAGATTTCAGGGAGAGGCGACTGGCTGTCCTGGATCGAGTCCGAACAGCGTGTCTCTCTGTACGGGACCGCCGCCGGCGTCGTCTCCGCGATCGGAGGGCTGAGCTCGATCGCGATCTCCATCTACCTCTCCAGCAACGGGGAACGAATCCGCGCCGCGCGGCGCCACTACCAAAACGAACTGCGACGCAACTGGAAGGCGCTGCTCGTCGCCACCGCCGTGATCTGTGTGGGCTGCCTCGCCGCTCAGGGGCTGGACAACAAGACCGATGCGCATTCGGCACGCTATCTCTTCGAGGCAGTCATGTCGTTCGCGCTGATCCGCTTCCTGCGCATGCTGTGGCTGCTTGACAACATGATGAAGATCAACGACCGCGACCAGAGCGACCCTCCGCCTCAGCCGGCGCCCCGATTCGACCCCGGCTGGCGCCAGCGTCGCAGCAACCGCACGGCGTAGACCGATGCGATGTCGTGGATCGCCCGGCCCTCGGCACGCGGACATGTTGTCCGATCTGGCAGGTGACCTGGCCCGAACAGACGGGCAGGATGCGGCATGGCGGAGCGAACGAGCAATCGGTCCACGAGGGTCCGGTTCAGCCGCCTCCAGAAAGCGGGGCGGCACGTACCTCACCAAGCCTTTCTCCACCCATCTCTGCTCCGCCCTCGGCTTCCCCTTCACTGCGGAGCCCTCATGACCCAGCCAAGATCTTCCGTATCAGCGGTGATGCGCCACGAGTTCAGCAGCCCCAACGCAGCCAACTGCTCTAGCACGTGAGGCAGTTCTGCGGGTTGGATACCGCACTCGCGCGCTGTCCGGTCAGCTTCATTCAGTCCCTGGCCGGTCTCGGGGTGGCTGTGTGACGTGAGGTAGACACTCACCACTTGCAGGAGCGGACCGAGCACCCCGGCCCGGCTCGGACAACCGGCGCGCAGCGCCCAGTCCGCCGCATTGCAGCGGTCGGGGCGGGTGGGTGCCTGGCCGAGAAGCGCGGCGTCCAGCAGTACGGCGGCCACCTCGCCGGTCTCGCGATCGGGGAGGTGGCACAGCCATCGCGCCTGTTCCAGTTCCTGCCAGGGGCTCGGGTTGCCGCCTAGCCGAAGGCTGCGCAGCAGGCCCAGGGGGAGGCTCACCCGCATGCTGGCGTTCATACGCAAAGCGCACTGAAGGGCGATCAGTCGGGTGGCGGGCGAGGCTCCAGCCGGGAGCGCGGCAGCCAGATAGCTGAACATTTCCCGGACCCTGGTCCGCCCGTCCGGTTCATTGCGCCGACGCTGTCGGCGGGATGCGGCCGGTGTCAGCCGCGGGATGAGCAGGGCGGTGTCGGGGACCACTGCGGCGTTGGCTGTTGCCGCGGCGCAGGCGGTGCAGGCGTCGGCGAGCCGCCACACCCGGCCCCCGCGCTCGCAGGCGAGAAGCAGCCGGACGGGGCCGGAGCAGCCGCGGTGGCGGCGGCGGTGCCAGCGGCAGCCTCGTTCGTGGCACTGACAGGTCCTCAGGTGGGGCGCGAGTACTTCGTTGCGGGCGTGCCGGGCGAGATGAGTAAGGGCGGCCGCGCGAGCGGATGGTGCTGCGACTGGGCCGCCGCCGAGGCACTGCCGGCAGACGAAGGTGAGCCCGCCTGTGTGTGAACGCAGTTCCACGGTCCAGGCCCGTGATGTCGCGGGGCATAGCGCGCGCAGCCTCATGGGCGGGTGCCCTCCTCTCGATGCCTGACCGCTGTCCGCCGGGGAACGGGCGGCGGCGGACACCGTAGTGCAGACCTCTGCCCTTCAGCCGCCGCCACCACCTGGGCAAATAGGGCAGAGGTCTGCACTGACAGGGCAGGGGTCTGCACCGTCGGATGGACAGGTGACGATCTTGCCGCCCGATCCGGACCTCAACGCGCTGCGGCTGGAGCTCGCGCGTCTGCGGGCCGTGCGCGGGTGGACGTACGACGAGCTCGCCGCCCACAGCGGCCTGGCCAGGCGCACGGTCATCGAGATCGAGCAGGGCCGCACCATCGGCACCCTGAAGACCTGGCACGCCCTCGCGCACGCCCTGGGAACCCCGTTCGAGCAGCTCTTCGCCATGCTGTGCCACGACCACGATCAGCCCGGCCCCGCCGACAGCTGACAGTCACCGGCAAGGCCGTCGCAGATCACCTGAAACGGCGACGCCGCACCGAACGCCCGAACCCCTCTTCGCACACCAGTTGCCTCACGGAGGGCTGACCGGGCGACACGGCGGCGCCAATTCCACATGTGCGGCGTGTTGGCTGGCAGGTTCGCCCTCATGCGCTCCCCTTCTTCGACTTCCGGGCGGAACTGGGACGGCAGTCCCGTTGCCGTCCCCATGCGTCGTGCCCTGCGGGTGAATCCTGGCGGTAGCAGCCGGCTGATGCGCTGCGGCCAGCACAGCCGTTGCCGTGAGTGCGGCAACCGGATCGAGTGGTACCACCGCAGCGGCCCGCAGATGGTCCGTCTGCATCCGCGCGAACTCCCCGCCGCCCGGGTACCGGCCGACTGCCGCTGGCACGTCAGCTCCGGCATCGCCCATCCAGCCGGGGACGGCAGCAGCTGGTGCCGCATCCCGCACGCCCTGCTGTGCCCCGCACGGGACGCCCCCGCGGCAGCCGAGCTGGAGGCGCTGCGCAGAGCGCTCGCGGTGAACACCCGGCGCCTGATCGACGCCGGGACCTTCACCCCACCCGCCACCCCGCCGGACGGGGCAGCGGCACAGAGAGCTGTGTGCCGCCCGGCCCGGCCTGTTGTGCAGTTGCTGTACGTCCGCTACCTGGCCGACGGCCCGGTGGAGGAGATCCAGTGCGTGGCCCTGACCCGGCGCCGCGTCCGCTGTACCCGCCCGGTCCTCGCTCCCCACACCCCGGCCGGCACCTGGACCCTGATGCCCGCCACCTCTGCCACCGGCCAACTGGCGCTGCCCGCTGATGTGATGGCCGTCTACGACCTCAGCGGCCTTTCCTACGCCGAGCAGCTGCGCTGGCGTGCCCAGCGCTGCCTTGAGCACGCAGCCACTCCAACGGCACCCGACCTGACGGTGCCGGACTGGGAGTCCTTCGACCCTCTCCTGCACCGTGAGCACATCCACACCCGGCTGCCCACCCGCAGGCGCCCCGGGGCCTCGGGCCGCACGCGGAAGGCGGTCCGGCCGTGACGCGACACCATGCCGTCGAGATCCTCCTGACCCGGCCCCTCTCCCCCGGTGAACTCAAGCGCGCCCGGCGGGCCGTATCGCTGGCCATGAACGCCGACCGCACCCGGCTGATGGCCGTGCAGGACGCCCGCAGCCCGGGCCACGCCCTGCACAGACTGCGGCGCCGCCTGGGTTCACGGCTGCCCATCGATGTCCTGAGCACGCACTACCCGGACCGCAAAGGGCAGGTACGGCTCAATATCGCGTTCAGCCGGAGCGATGAGGCAGCCATCCGCCAGGCTGCGGCCTGCCGGGGCCAGCGGCCCGCGCAATTCCTCAGCCGACGCGTGACTGCGGCCCTCGCCGAGCGGGAACAGCAGCGCCTTCGCGCACTGGAGGACCGGCTACAGGTCCTGCTGGCCGACCACTCCCTCGAAGAAGTGCTGACCTGCGCAGTCCATGCCCTCAGCCGACGCAGCCACTCGCCGGCGGCACCGTAACGCCCTCTCTTCCGTGAGTGCCCCCTGGGCCGTAGGCCGCCTGGGCTCTCTTCGTCTCCATGCTCGCTGCGGAGTCTTCATTGCCTACGCCCACCGACGAACAGGTCCATGCCGCCGACGTTTTCCGTGCCGGCCACCACCTCGCTCTGCAGGCCGGCGCCGGCACGGGCAAGACCACCACGCTCGCCCTGCTCGCCGCCAGCACCCAGTGCCGCGGTCGCTATCTCGCCTTCAACAAGAGCATCGCCCAAGACGCGGCAACCCGCTTCCCCCGCACCGTGCAGTGCAAGACGGCCCACGCCACCGCCTACGCGGCCCTCGGCCACCGCTACACCGGCCGTCTCAACAGCCCCCGCCAGCCCGCCTGGAAGACCGGCCAGGCGCTCGGCATCACCCGGCCCGTCCGCATCGGCGAGCACGAGATCAGTACCAGATCGCTGTCCTACGCCGTGCTGCGCACCGTGACCCGCTTCTGCTACTCGGCCGACCGAGCCGTGGGCCGCCATCACGTCCCCGCACTGCGCCGCCTGGGAACCCCCGGCGAACACGCCCAACTCGCCGAGGCGGTCCTGCCGTTCGCCCGCCGCGCCTGGGCCGACCTGCACAACCCCGACCAGGGAGTGGTCCGCTTCGAGCACGACCACTACCTGAAGATGTGGGCCCTGACCGAGCCGAAGATCAACGCGGACTTCCTCCTGCTCGACGAGGCCCAGGACACCAACCCCGTCCTGGAACAGGTCTTCTCCGCCCAGCGCGACCATGCGCAGCTGGTCATGGTCGGTGACTCCGCCCAGGCCATCTACGGCTGGCGCGGCGCCCGCGACGTGATGACCGGCTTCGACGCCACGCAACTGGCCCTCACACAGTCCTTTCGCTTCGGCCCGCTCATCGCCGAGCAGGCAAACCGGTGGCTGGAGCTCGCCGAGGCCCCCATCCGGCTGACTGGCAGCACGGCCATCGCCGCGGAAGTCGGCGATCTGGCCCGGCCGGACGCGGTACTGTGCCGCACGAACATCGGTGCCATGACCGAGGTCATGCGCCTGCTCGCCGAGGGCCGGCGCGTCGCCCTGACCCGCGGCGCACAGGCTCTGGCCGCGCTGGCGCTCGCCGCCCGCGACCTCCAGGAAGGACGCCCCACCACCCATTCCGAACTCGTTCTCTTCGGTTCCTGGGGCGAGTTGCAGGAGTACGCCGAACACGATCCCGCCGGATGCGACCTGCAGCCCTTCGTCAACCTCGTCGACACACACGGCCCCGACGCCATCCTCACCGCGATCAGTCAGCTCACCGACGAGAAGACCGCCGACGTCACCGTCTCCACCGCCCACTCCGCCAAGGGCCGCGAATGGCCCACCGTGCGGATCGGCGACGACTTCCCCCCGCCCAAGGACACCGACCAGCACGACTCCCAGGGCAGGCCCATCCCCGAACCCGTCAGTGACACCGACGCCCGTCTCGCCTACGTCGCCGTCACCCGCGGCCGCCACCTCGACCTCGGCGGCCTGTCCTGGATCGACACCCACCTCGCCCGCCTGTCCGGCGCCTGAGCCAACTCATGTTCGGCCAGGCCCGGTTGCGGCATCACCTGCTCAGTCGCCGCGTCGCGCCGTTGCCCGCCTCCACAGCCACCAGGTATCCGCGATCGGGGGCTGTGGCAGACGCAAAAACTGTCAAGACGGAACGGCGCTCGTCGTCGAGCACGACCGGGGTGGCCAATCCGGCACGAAGACGCGTGCCAGCATCGCCCGGCTCCGGTCTCACGCCTTCGAGCGCTGCCGTACCAGGGTGACCTCGATGCTGCTGTCGTCGGCGTGATCTTGGAAGACCGAATACACCAGGCCACAGGTACAGTTCTGCTCACCCTGAGCCGACGGCGCCGGCTCCTTCGCAGGCTGGGCGCCAGATGATCACCGACCCGCAGCGGTCACGCACGCCGGCCTGCGTTTCCGACTCACTTTGAATCACACGCCAGTTCCAGTCCTTCCACGGCCAGGCCGTCGTCGCGGAGAACACCGACCCGCCCTCGGACATCCTCGATCGGGTGCAGGTCTACATGTTCAGCCGCGAGGCCCACGGCCAGCGCTTCGGATTCTTCCCGCTCACGTCTTCGTCTTCGCCGACGCAGTGATCGATACAGCGGCTTGCTGCTTCCTCCCTTCAGGTCCGGCCGCCCGGTCGGCGGCTGTTGACCTGAGCGGCCCCTTCGCTCGGGTAAGTGCTGTTATTGTGCCCGGAGTTGAGCGATGGGCCTGTGCGCCTGCTGTGTCACGCTCGCATCCCGGGCTGCTGCAGGCCCTGCGTTCAGCGTCTTTTGCGCCTCGTCGACCTGCGCGGAGGCAACATGACAGCACGTGCGCCTCTTCCTCTCAGCGGCACAGTTCCCGCAGCCGTGGCGGACCGGGTGCTCTTGCAGGTCGGCCACCGACGCGCGGCGCGCTATCGCGGCCGGGTCGATACGTCTTCGAGCGGCCTGGTACTGACCGGGGACGGGGCACTGACCAAGGCCGTCCAGCTGCGGGAGGACGGCTTCGATGCCGCACTGCTGGTCGACGAGGGCTGCTATCGCGTCGCTGCGGCCAGCGAGGAAGCGCCCTTCCCGAGCCTGGACAACGGGCCTGCGCCGCTGTTCGGGGATCCGCTGGAACACCTGATGCTGGCCCACCTCGCGTTCGCCGACCTCGCCCTGACGCCGACCGGATACCTGCACGCCGGGGCCACCGGCGCGCTGCAGGCGGCAGCGGCACGGGTGACGCGTCTGGGCGACCCGCGGGTGGTGTTCGCGGTGCCCGTCGACGCCGGCTGGCTGCATCCGGGACCGGTGGAGTACCTCGCCGAGGTGCTGCACCGGGTCGCGGGGCCGAAGGCGGTCCTGGTGGGCGGCCGGCCGGATGCACGCGGCGGCGCGGCGGGGCTGGCACGGCTGCTGGAACTGGTGCCCGGCGTCGGGGTGCTGCGCACGGGCCTCGGCGCTTTCGGCGGCCTGGCACGGGGTGCGGGCTTCACCGCGTTCGGCGTTGACGGCAGCATGCGGCACACCGTGCCGCCGTCGCCGGCGCAAGCGGGATCGGGGGGCGGCCCGGGCAGCCCGGCCGTCCTGTTCCCGGAACTGATGGACTTCTTCCTCGGCCTCACCCTGGCCAAGCGGTTCGACGACGAGGCACCGGCCTGCTCGTGCGAGGAGTGCCAGGGCGAGCGCCTGGACCGGTTCACCAGCATGGCGCAGCAGATCCCCGCCGCCGGGCACAACACGTCCTCCCTGATGGTGTGGGTGCGGCAGCTGCGCGCGGTCGACGCCGCCGACCGTGCGGCCTGGTGGCGGCAGCAGTGCCGGCAGGCGCTGGACAGCTCGGCGGTGTGGAATGCCCGGATCCAGCAGCTCCCGGGGTTCACCGCCTCCCCGGACCTGTCCGCGTGGGCCGAGCTGCCCGCGCGCCGGGCGGCACAGCACGCCGGCTGACGGGGCTTCAGGGCAGGCGGGCGTGGAGCTGCTCGGTGAAGTGCCAGGCGACGGGGGTATGGCGGCGGGGCCGGTAGGGCTCGGGCCCCAGCCTCCAGGCAAGGCCCTCGGCGGCCGGCTCGAGGATGCCGATGCCCAGGTAGGCGGCTCGCATCAGCAGCTCGTCGCGGGCGTGGGCGGGCGGGTCGACGAGCAGGGCGCGGCGGGCGAACGGCTTGAAGCGGCTGGCGCGGGCCAGTCCTCCTTCCCAGTGGGTGCTGCGGGCGCGGACGATGACGAGGTCCACAGTCAGCGGGCGTACCGCGCGCCGGCAGACATGGTCGCCGGTGAGGGTCACGGCACCCCGAGGCAGGGCGCGGACCCGTTCGCGCAGCCGGGTGGGAAGTGAGTCCAGCCGGACGGGGAGGTCGACGGGGAGGTCGAGGAGGACCGTGAGGTCGGCGATGCCGAGTTCGGCCGCGGCCTGGGCGCGGCGGCGCTCGCATTCGAGGTGATCGCGCCGGTAGAAGACGAGGGTGTTGGGGCTGCCCTCGATGGTCGTCTCGGCCAGCTGCGCGCCCTGGCCGACCAGGGAGGCCGAGGCGTGCTGGACGAAGGCCCCTGCTCGTGCTGTCGGCGCCGCCATACCGGCCCCTTTCGGCTCTGCTTGCGGTGGATGCTGACCGGCACGGGCTAGGCCGCGCCGGGCGGTGCCTGGTGCTCTTGGAGCCGGGCCACGGTGGCGGCCAGTGACTGCCAGGCTTGGGCGCTGCCGCAGCACCGGTAAAAACGCCGCCGCTGCCTGGTGACGGGCGGGACCCGCTGGACCAGGCCGAGCGTGATCAGTGTGTGAACCGGCGGCAGGTAGACGCTCGCCGGCACCTGCCGGGCCATGGCCAGGTCCCCCAGACAGACGCCTCTGTCGCCGGCGGCGGCCAGGGCGGCGATGAGCTCGGCCCGGTAGCGGTTGCCGAAGACTCCTGCCGACAGGCGCCGCAACTCCTCCGCATGCTCCATGATTTGTTTATCGCGAATCGCGAATCACTTGTCAAGAGGGCGAGTTGGCGACCACGGCATGCCGGTTGTCGTCGCCCGGCCGGGTGGAGCTGCCGGGCGGGTCTGATGCTGTCCGGAAGGCGTCGTGCGGCGGGGGCAGCGAGGCGGGCGGTGTGCTATGAGGTCTGACGGACGTGTGGCCGCGTGAGGCAAGGGGCTTTCATGGCACGGGAGTTACGGGTTCTCCATCAGGACCGGTACGGGGTGCGGCGGACCCTGCCGGTAGAGCGGATGGCCGGCGTTCCGCTGGCCGAGCGGGGCGAGGTGTGGAAGCCGTCGCGGCATCCCTCGCAGCGCAGCATCGTCACCTGGTGGTGGACGGCGACCACCAGGCGGCATGTGGGCTGCCGGTCGCTGGAGCGGCTGGCGACGGCGATGCTGCTCGACTTCCACCCGGGTGTGACCGGCTTCAGCGCCTGGTCAGGGCAGCTGATCTGGCGCGAGCGGGGCCGGGAGCGGCAGCTGGTGCCGGACTTCTTCGTACGTACCGCGGCCGGGGGCACGCTGGTGGTGGCGTGCCCGCCCCGGAAGGGGCCGAGTGAGCGGTTCGAGCGGCAGCTGGCGGTGCTGCGTGAGGCGTGCGGGCAGGCGGGCTGGCAGCTCACGGTGCCGCAGTTGCCCGGGGCGGTGGCGCTGATCAATCTGCGGTGGGTCTCGCGGCGGCGCCATTGGCGGTACGGCGATGCGGGTGTGGAGGCCGCGTTGAGCGAGGCCTTCGCCCGGCCGCGGCCGCTGATGGAGGGCGTGGCGCAGTGCGGGGTGCCGCGGATGCTGGCTCTGCCCCGGCTTTATCACATGCTGTGGCACCGGCGGCTGGGCGTGGACTGGGGTGTGCCGCTCGGTCCTGGGTCGCTGGTGGGGCCGCTGGGTGCGGGTGAGCCGGACGCGGTGCGCCGGCCGTTCATGGCGGAGCAGCCATGATGGCGCCCGTGAGCGCGTCCGTGGTGGAGCGGGCGTCGCTGGTGGTGCGGCGTGCGCCGCGCGGGGTGCTGGTGCGCGGTGACCGGGTGCGCTGTCGCGGCAGCGTGTACGTAGTGGCGGGCATGGACGGGGTGACGGTGTATCTGGCCCCCGTCGGCGGTGACCAGACCCCGGTGTCGGTGCCGTTGGCGGTGCTGGCCGCCGCCGTGGACTTCGCGGTCCTGGACGAGGCGGGGCAGCCCGTCGTCCAGGCCGAGCTGCCCGACTTCGCTGCCCTGGAGGGCGTCCCCGGCGCTGCGGCGGAAGCGGCGCAGGCGTGGTGGCGGGCGGTCATCGAGGTCGACACCGGGCTGCCGCCCGACGCGGCTGCGGGGGCGCGGCCGCGGCCGATGTACGACCCGGACACCACCACGTTCATCGAGCGCTACCAGGCCAAGGCGGCGGAGTTGCATGCGGTGCTGGGCTGGTCGGTGTCCTGGCAGACGGTGCAGGCCAAGCGGCTGGCGTACCGCAAGAAGCGCACCGTGGTGGCGCTGGTGGACGGGCGCAGCACCAAGCAGCGGCGGCTGTACGGGCTGACCGATGCGCGGGTGGTGGACCAGCTGCTGATGCTGGTGGACCGGCAGCGGCGGCGCATGGATACACCGAGCGACGCACGCAAACTGTTCAAGCAGTTGCGGCGGACGGTGCGCGCCGCGCACGGGGAGTCGGTCAAGGTGCCGGCCGAGCCGACGCTGTACAAACTGCTGCAGCGGCTGGGCATCGATGCCCGAGACCTGGGCGGCCGGGGCGGTCGCCGTCTGGCGGGCCCGGGTTCGGTGCCGCCGTTTTCGGTGACGTCGGCGACGATGCCGGGTGAGCTGGTGCAGATCGACTCGACCGATCTGGACATCTGGGTGCTGGGCGATGACGGTCAGCCGGCCCGGGTGGAACTGACCTGCGCGGTGTGTGTGGCGACCCGCAGCATCATCGCCGCGGTGGTGCGGCCCAAGCAGTCCGGGCGGCGGGGCAAACGCCGCAAGGGCGGCCAGGGCGGTCTGGTGGGAGCGCCGCGGCGAAAGGGCCGGGCGACGAAGGCGGTGGATGCCTGCGAGCTGCTGGCCCAGGCCCTGGTGCCGGTACCGATGCGGCCCGGGTTCGACGCGGCAGTCCACGCCAGCGCCTCCGACCTGCCGTTCGAGGAACTGGTTGCTGTCGATGCCCGGTTCGCGCAGGCCGCGGCCCGGCCGGTGATCATCCCGGATCTGATCGTCATCGACCACGGCACGGTGTTCGCCGGGCGGACCTTCTTCGACGCATGCGAGTACCTGGGCATCTCGGTGCGGCCGGCGCGCAAACGCACGGGCCAGGACAAGTCGATCGTGGAGCGCACCTTCGGAACCGTGAAATCGAAGTTCAGCCAGCACGTGAACACCTACACCGGCAACGATCCGGTGCGGGTGCGGCGGACCGTGGACGGGGAGCGGCTGTGGACGCTGGCCGAACTCGACGACATGCTCCAGCAGTGGATCGCGCTGGAGTGGCAGAACACGCCGCATCCCGAGCTCGCCGACCCCTACGACGCCTACCTGCCCGAGCTGACGCCGAACCAGATGTACGCCGCCTGCGTGGCCGTCGACGGTTATCTGCCGATCCCGCTGACCCGCGACGACTATCTGCGGCTGCTGCCGACCGCCTGGGTGGGGGTGAGCAAGCAGGGCATCCGGTTCAAGAACCGCACCTACGACAACCTCGAGCGCGATCCGAAGAAGGGGCTCAACCCCTGCCGCGGAGTCCGCTCCGGGCTGCGGGGCAGGAGAAAAGGCCGGTGGGAGCTTCGGTACACGCCCAACGACCTGTCGAGGGTGTGGCTGCGTAACCATGACACCAACGAGTGGGTGGAGGCGACGTGGGTGCACCAGCACCTGGTCGGGCAGCCGTTCACGCAGTTTTTGTGGGACATCGCCGCCTCCCAGCATCTCGAGCGGGGTGGCCGGATCATCGACGAGGAGGCCATCGCGCAGGCGCTCGCCGAACTGCTGGAGCGCGCCGCCGAGGGCCCGGACCGGGCCGCACGGGTACAGCTGCCCGACGGCTACACGCCCGTGCCGCCGCCGGCGCCAGCTGCAGCGTTCGACCCGTATGCGGGGCGCGCCCCGCTGGACCGCTCTCAACTGCTGGGCCTGGACGCGGAGTCGCTTGGGGACCGGCTGGACGCGGAGTCGGAGTGGGACGGGGATTCGCTGGCGCTGGACGACGTCGGCCTGTACGCGGCCGGCCAGGCGCAGGCGGTCATCGACTGGGACAGCGGTCCGGTGGCCCCGGACGCCTCGCTCGCCGCCTGGGAAAACGCCCCGGCCGGTGGGAAGGCTGATGAGGGCGGTGAGGACCGGGCCGCCCGCTACCGGCGGATCATCGCCGACATCCGCCAGACGCACACCACCGACGAGGAGGACGGTGACGACGATGGTGACGGCGTGGCGTGAGCCTCGTGCCAGGCGATCTGGGCACCCCCGGCGGGCCGGGATCGCCGGCTGGGCAAAGAGCGGGAAGGGAACTTCGTGATGGAGGCGGACAAGGCCGGCGAAGAACTGCTGCTGGCCCGCATGAGCGAACCGGAGCCGATGTTCCTGGCCCCGCCGGCCCCTTTGTGGCCCGAGGACTGCTATGCCTGGCGGGCGCTGGCCGCCCGGCTGGCCAAGCCGCCGGACCTGGCCGACTGCGCACCCGAGGGCACGAAGGTCACCGAACACGACCCGCGGCTGCTCTACCACGGGCACATGAACATCGTGGTCACGCCGGCGATCACCGAAGCCTTGAAGGTGGTGGCCACGCAGGTGTCCGCCAACCGGCAGCGTGAGGGCGGCAAGGTCGGGATCATCGTGGAAGGCCCGCGCGGCACCGGCAAAAGCGCCCTGCTGCGGTGGATCGGCGTGCACTGGGAACAGAAGCTTGCCAAGCTGTACGGGCCGGACGAGAACCGCATCCCGGTGATCACGTTGAACGTGCCGCCGACGGCGCGCGGCATCCGCAACTGGGCGGGCGCCTTCGCTCGCTTTCTGGGCCAGGCACGCGAGAGCGGAGATCCCACCGAGTCTGTCATCCGTACGATGCGCAGGGCCCGCACCCTGCTCGTCCTCATCGACGGCATCGAGCGGCTGCGCACCGCGGTGGAGGCGGAACTGGCGTTCCAGTACCTGGACATGATCAGCGAGGAGACTGGTGCCACGTTCATCTACTGCGGGCGCGGCGCACGCTCCATCGTCGACCCGCTCACTCGGGACAACGAGACGCCCCTGGAACCGAACGAGCAGCCGTGGGGCGATCACCCGCTGCTGCGCACCAGCCGGATCGGCTTCAGCGACGAGGAGACCCGCACGTTCGCCGTCATCGTCGACCGGTTCGACAAGAACTTGCGGCTGTACCGGCACACCCGCGGCGACCTGCTGGAGCTGTCGCAGGATCTGCACACCCGCAGCCGCGGCAACATGCGGATGCTGTCGCATCTGATCTGCCAGGCGGCGCAGGAGGCCATCCGCTCCAAGCAGGAGCGCATCACCCCGGAGCTGTTGCACTCGATCCCGCTCGGTGGTGTCGTGCCCTTGTGACCTGCTCCCGCCCCACCGCCGCAGCCCGCCCCCGCCGCTCGAGGGCGGCAGGGAGCGGCGGCGGTGGGGGCGTGCGACGGGCCGTGGTCGCCTGGGCGTGGCTGCGGCTGACTGTGGCTAGCGGGGCGGTTGGGGGCGCTTGCGGCGTCCCAGGCTGGGGTCCCAGACCATGCGCAGCGCTTCCAGGGCGCGGCGCTGCTCTTCGGTGAGCACCTCGGGGTGCTTGCGGCACTGGTGGATCCACTCCCCCAGCGGGAACATCTTTGACTGCATGCCGCCGTTGCCCCACCACCACGGTTCCTGGTGGCGGCGGGGAACGTCGATATGGCCTTCGCGGGCCAGGAACGCGCCGAGGTGCCCCAATCCCTCGTAGAAGCGGTGGCGTTCGGGGTCGTGGTAGCTGTCGTAGTAGACGCCGTCGGGCAGGGGCGGGATGCCCAGCTGGAGCAGCAGGTCCTGCTGGGCTTCGTCCAGGCGGAAGAACTTCAGCCGCTGTTTGTAGATCCAGTTCATGGTGATGCGGTCCTCCCGGCTCGTGTCCTTGGAGGAGCGCGAGGTGGACCGCCAGCCGGCGGTCTGGGCAAGGGCCTTGGCGCGGGCGTACTTGCGCTTCCAGTCCATCCAGGGCACGTTCCAGTGCGGGTCGAGGGCGGCGAGTGCCTGCTGGTGGGCGTCGGGCAGCCGGCCGGCGGCGGCCTTGCGGCGCTGGGTGGCCAGCCAGGTGCCCAGCCGGTGGCCGCCGATGTCGGCCTTGACGGGGACGGCGAGGTGACCGTGCTCGGCCGCCCAGGTACGGGCGTGCTCCAGCATGGAGTCGAAGGTCTGCGCCGGCACGGTCCAGGGCAGGCCGAGCGCGTCCAGGGCCTGTTGGTGTTCGGCCGGCAGGCGGTCCAGGAAGTGGCGCAGCCGCAGGTTGTGCACGCACTCGCCCAGGGCGAAGCCGTCCGGGTCGGTGTAGTCGGCGGGGACGTCCAGATGCCCGAAGCTGGTGCGGTAGCGGGTGGCGGAGGCGAGGGCCTGGTCCCAGGTGCCGATGGCTGGCAGGGTGATCTCCAGGCCGAGGGCGCGGGCCAGTTGAGCGGCGCGCTCGGGATGGGCGTAGAAGACGGCCCGCCGCGCCGAGATGGTGGAGCGCGAGCGGGCGGGCAGTGCGATGCGGTCCATGAACGATCTGTCGTGGGCGCGCAGCGCCTGCAGGAGGGTGAGCAGGTTCGCGAACGCGGAGCTGTGCAGCAGGTCGGCGGTGTCGGTGCCGGGGTGGAGGTAGACCGGGAAGATCAGGGTGGTCTTCTTCCCCGCGCCGGGGGGCTGGCGCAGGCCGCGGCCGACGGCCTGGATGGCGTCGATGGTGCTGTAGCGCGGGTCGGCGAAGACCACGGCGTCGACGTCGGGCATGTCGACGCCCTCGTTCAGCACCCGCACGTTGGACAGCACCGCGCAGTCCCGGTCCGGGTCGGCGAAGTCGTCCAGCAGGTCGCGGCGCCAGTCGCCTGACTGTTGGCCGTGGATCGCCTGCGCCCACAGGTTCTCGATGCGCAGTTCCTCACCGACCTCCAGGGCGGTGGCCGGCAGCCAGGTGGCGAAGGCCTGTGCGAGGGCGACGCGGTTGTGGAAGACCAGGACGCGGCGCAGCCGGTGTTCGGCGATCGCCCGCAGCAGGGCGACCTGGACGGCGGCGTTGCGCAGCCCGTTGTGGTGGGCGCTGGTGGCGGGGCGGCGGGCGGCGAGGATGGCGTGGAGGTCGCTGTCGTCGACGATGGGCATGATGACCTGGTAGTCGGCCAGGATGCCGCGCTCGATGGCCTCGGCCATGCCCAGCTCGAACACGGTCGGGCCGAAGATCTCGCGGTGGTCCATGGTGGCCAGCGGGATGCGTTCCATGAACGGCAGCAGCTCGGGCTGGGCCGGGGCGCCCCAGATCCTGGGCGTGGCGGTCATGTAGAGGCGGGTCTTGGCGGGGATCGCGCTGTCGTCGTGGACGGTGCCCCAGCCGTCTCCGAAGGCGGAGCAGGTGCGGTGGGCCTCGTCGGCGATCACCAGGTCCCAGGGCGGCAGGCCGTGCTGTTCGTGGGCACGCTGGATGTGGTGCAGCGAGCCGTAGGTGGCGAACACGGTGACCGGGCCGCCGACGCGCATCGCGCGGGCGATCGCCCGGGGGTGACGGGTCATCACCGCCTCGCCGGGGGACAGTCCGCTCTCCCGCTGGCGCAGGGAGCAGACGCCAAGCGCGAGCCCGGCCCGGCCGGCTTCGCGCCAGCGTCTGATGGTCTGCGTCACCAGGGCTTTCGTCGGCATCAGCACCAGCACGGCGCCCTGGTGGGCCAGGCGCTGCGCGGCCTGCTGGGCGATCAGGGTCTTGCCGGTGCCGCAGGCGGCCACCACGGTCATGCGCTGTTCGCCGGCGGCCACGGCAGCCTCGATCGCGGCGAGCGCCTCGATCTGATGGTCGCGTAACTCCATGCCCTCT
The DNA here is from genome assembly GCF_048159505.1 of Streptomyces sp. T028. Taxonomy (NCBI): domain Bacteria; kingdom Bacillati; phylum Actinomycetota; class Actinomycetes; order Kitasatosporales; family Streptomycetaceae; genus Streptomyces; species Streptomyces sp. T028. The sequence goes on along the minus strand of NZ_JBLRVZ010000025.1, from coordinate 20,274 downwards.
CCTCACCCAGCTGCCAAGGCGCCGCCTCGTGCCGGGCCGGGCCGCTCCTGGGCCGAGCCCTCAGATCGCGCGGGAATGTACCCGGCGGACCCGCCGCTCCGGGCAGGACATCGACAGGTTTCAGCCAAAGACGCGTCCGGTGCGGGACGCGGGGGCCGAACGCACTGCGTGCGGCAGCCGGAGGCCGTAGAGAAGTAGCCGGGCAGACGGGGCTGTTGCTTCGCTGACTTCGCCTGTCTGCTGCCGGCGGCCACGGCCGTCGCGCTCGGTGCAAACCGGCGGTGAAGAGCGGCGCCCGCTGAGGGCAGGTGACGTCGGAGGTGTGTGATTGTGACAGCGGCCCGTATTCCACGTGCCCGCGGGGCCCGGCCGCGCCGGACGAAGGCCTGGCGTCCGGCGAAGCGGCTGGGGCGGTCGGTGATGCCGTTCATCGGTGGAGAGTCGACCGGCTCCTACACGCGCCGCCTGGCGGACCTCAACGGCGGCATCCCGGACGAGGAGTTCTGGCTCATGTTCGGAACCCCGCTGCGCCAGGGCGGGTGCCCGAGCGACCCGCGCTACGGCGACGGGTATCTGAACCCGGCCGCGCTGGAGCGGCTCGCCGTCATGGCCGGCCGCCGGGTCGCCGAGCTGCAGCGCGCGCTGCCGAACCTGCGCAGCCACCGGCTGCTGCCGGTGGACGGGCCGCCGGTGTGGGACTGGCCCTGGGACACGGACGATTGCTTCCTGGTGCGGGTGTGCGAGCTGTGCGCCCGCACCAAGGGCACCAGCCTGGACGCCTACCTGGCCGGTGATGCGACCTGGCAGGTGTGCGCCCGCCACGGCCGCTGGCTGGACAACCGCCGCGAACCCGGGACGGCCGCCCTCCCCCTGACCGCACTGCCCGAGGTCGTCACTGCCCATCGGCTGCGGCTGCAGTTGGAGCGGCGCCTGGGCGCGGGCGGCCGCGCGATGTTCGCGGACGCCTACGCCATCGTCTCGTGCTGGTGGAACGTCTCCGCCCTCAACGCGCCGGTGTGGCAGGCCCGCAGACGCGCACTGGGACGCGGCGGGCGCGACGAGCTGCGCGTCGCGCCGCTGGTGTTCTACCCGGAGGCGGTCCACCTGGCCCAGATGCTGGCCGCGCGGGAACGGCGGCGCCTGCGCCGCACCCTGACCCCGGACGAGGACCACGCCTGGCTGGAGCAAGTCGGACTGCTCCTTGAGGAGTGGGCCATCCCGGCCGAGGGCCTGGACGTGGTCGAGATCTGGGCCGGCCAGCATCCGCTCCTGCCCAAGCCACGGCGAACCCGCCAGACCTCGACTACGGCGGAGCGGCCGACCCGCGGCCGCCACCGGCGTCTGCCCGTGCACGCTCCGCACACCGAACAAACACTGGAGGCAACGCTCGACAAACGCTCCTGCCTGCCCTGGAAACTGGGCCAGATGATCACCACCGAGCTGTTTCCCGCCCCGGGAGGCTGGACTCTGGGCGGCCGCGCGTAAGACCCAGGCCGTGGACAGGCTGCGTGCCCCAGCCCCCCGCCTGTCCACGGATCGCCCCCGGCGACGTTCCTGTCCACATCCTCGGACGGCGCGGCGTCTCGGCGTTGCGTACGTCGGGGCTCAGCCACCCGGCCGCCCCGTCCGGGTCAGCGACGAGGCGCCACGCACACGGGCACGGCCTGCAGGGACGCGCTGTGCGCGAGGATGGGGGAATGCCCGAAGACTCCGCTGCCGCGCACCCGGTCCAGATCCCCGCGCGGATACACGCGGTGGGGCCGGGCTGGCGGCAGCTGCTGGAGGGTTGCCCGAACAGATCCGTACGGTCCTGCCCGGCTACCGTCTCCTCGATCTCAAGGAGAAGCTCGGCGGCCTGCGCGCCTACGCCTCGAACCGAGCCTCGCCCCCGGCGACACGTCGCCGCCGCACTACCAACGCCCCGCCGGGCCCACCGGTCACCGGCATCCGGCCGGCACGCGGCAACCACCCTTCGCAATAGAGCCTTTGTTTTCAATTCTGGCGACTGCCTCGCGGTGCTGCGGGCGGCGGCACCCTGCCCGTGCCGGGCAGGAGGGGGGTGACGTCGAGACCCCGGGCGGGACGCAGGAGTTCCTGAGCGACGACGGGCGGAGCGGCCAGGGTGACGACACTTCCGGCCCAGTCAGCGTTGGTCTTGTAGGCGGCGATCGCGGCGATCTCCCACAACGACAAGGTTTCCACCATGGTGAAACCCTCCTCGTCGGTTCCCCTGGGCGGAAGCCGCACGCTGATCTCGAGGGTCGCCGCGCTGGGTTTGGAGCTGTCTGAAGTCCGAGGCCGCTGGCGCGCGTTCAGATCGTATTGGGCGTAGTCCGGACTGGCGTGGACGCGCCAGTCCTCCCTTTGCCGCCACCACCGCCAGGCTCGCGCCAGCTGCGTGGTGGACTGCTCGCACTGCTGCAGGGCAACAGCGGCTCTCTCCACCATCGTGGTGTCGATGAGGGTCCGCTGTTCCTCACATCGAAGTTCTGTGCAGGCCTCGATGCGTGACAGCGTGGGTTGCGCCCAGCTGAGCAGCCAAGGGTGCGCCCGCAGGCTGTTGGAAACCTCCGACAGGTGAAACTGCAGGTAGCGCCAGTGATCCGGGTTGAAGTTCGATCTCAGGAAGTTCGGTATGTAGTCCGGATCTTCACGGTTTTCAGCCTCTTCGTCCTCTTCCTCGACAGCCTCGCAGAGGTTCACCAGGTCGAAGACGGTGTCCGCGAGACCCGCGTCGGCAGCCACAGGCTCGACACGACAACAACCACACATACGTGCCGCGAAGAACGCGCCGAAGCGGACACGATGGGTCTCCCCGAATCCGGCATCAGCCGAGGCGCGGCAGCCGGGATCGCTGTGCACGAAACTATCGTCGTCCCACGTGACCGCGTCCATCGGGCGTCCGTGGAACCGGTCCATCGGCATACCGTAGCGGCCCATCAAGCCCACCGGGACGAGCTCTCCTGCCTCAGCCTTCACCCGCCTCACGGTAGACCGGCATGCCGTTGCCGGGGCCGGAATGCGACAGCTTCCCGGCCGGGCCGAGCCGATCCGGCCGAGATCGCCGCACCGGCAGACCGTGTCCCCGGCGGGCGCATTCGTGTGCGGTCACCGCGCGTTGGTGCTGCTCTGGCCGCCTTCGCTCGTTTCTGCATCCGCGCCTGGGGGGTCAGGTAGGCCGCTGTCACGGTGACGGGAATGCCGGACGGCCGCTCCACAGGCGTCGAATGTGGCTTGTTTTCTGGGTATCGACGCTCAGGTAACCGAGGGATCTTTTCGGCTCTCCCGTTGGCGGCACAGTCAGCCCGTTGCCGGCGACAGCCACGCGCGGGGCTTCTGAGTGACTTTGGGATGGCGGGAGCTGTCGTGATCGCGGTCAGCGCACGGTCGTCGTGCAGGTCCTTCGCGTCCGTTTCGCACTCCGATGCGGTCCAGGCGGAGGCCCCGGAATCCCAAGTTCCCGGCGAGCGGACCAGCAGATCCGCTGCCGGTCGGCGGCAGTTGCGTCCGGTCCACCTGTTCAGGCGGTTCAATCCCGATCGTGCAGCCAGTGCCGCTTCCGACATCCTGGCAGTCAAGCCGGTTCACGGCGGCGGTGATGCAGGCAGGGTGGGTGTTCTGCGGCGTGACCATGAACTGGGGGTCGGCAGGTTGCCGTTGACGACGATGGCTGCGACCAGGGACGGCGCCTGTGGGTTGGTCAGGCCGTGGAGCGCGGGCTGGAGGGTGAAGAGGTAGTTCTCCGGCACGCCGACGGGTGAGGTCTTGCGGCTCATGTCCAGGATGCACAGGATCGACAGGCGTGTGCCGTCGGCGGCTGCGTACTGGGTGGGCTGGCCCATGTACTTGGGGGCGCGCTCTTGAGTGACCGGGGTGGTGCGCTCGACCTTCAGTTCGGCGGTGATGCCGTCGTGCCGGACGTCGAGGTATCCGAGGGCGAGCGGGCTGCCCCGTTCCAGGCGCCCGCCGAGTTCCGGCTCTGCCTGCAGTTCCTTGTACAGATCATCATGGAACTTGCGTTCGGTCACGTGACTACCGCGTTTGTACTGCTTATTCCAGGTCATGGTGAGTCCGGTGCGGCAGATGGCGGTGAACAGGCGGCAGAAGGCCTGGAGCTGGTCCTCGTCGTAACCGGCGCGGTGGAGGCTTTCGTAGAGGGCGAGCAGGCGTTCGTCGAAGACGGGGAAGCTGGTCAGGAAGTCACGTGAGGCGTCGAAGGGCCGCAAGCGGATCTCGCGGTGCCCAGCGGCGTCGAGACTCTGGGTAAAAGGCTTCCCGTCCTTGGTGCCGCGCCAGCGCAGGTTGACCGAGAACGGCGGGGCAGGTCTGCCGGCGGGCAGGGCGAAGCGGAGGATGAGCGTGCCGGTGGCGCTCAGTGTCACTGGATCCTCGGGGCGTGGCGGGCGCGGCCACAAATAGGTGGGGGTTTCCGCCTCGGCGGGGGTGAAGTGGCCGAGGAGGTCGGCTTCGAGGCTCTGGGCCCAATCGGGCCAGGGGCCGGTGCGGACGTCGAGGCGGAGTTCGTAGACCGTGGAGGGGCGCAGGATCTGCGGGCCGGTGATGAGGCGTCCGTCGACGCTGGCCAGGACGACGGCGGCGACCGGCTGGTCCTCGGCGCCCTGGGCGTCAGTGTCGGTGTCCGCCGTGCCGGAGCGAAGCGGTGTGCGGCGTCGGCCTCGGGCGATCACCAGGGGCAGGGGCAACGCGGCGAAGCGGGTGAGGAGGCCTGCCACTCCGCTGGCACCGGTGAGGGCCTGTGCCTGCCGTAGGGCGGCCAGCAGCGGACCGGCCAGCGGATCGGTGTCCGTGAAGCGCTTGTGAAGGTCGGCGGCGGTGGCGGTGGCGCGTCGGCGGGCTGCGGTGACCAGCGCGGCCATCTGGGCGGTGTCGGCGTCGAGTTCGGCCGCATCGAGCAGGACCAGGAAGGAGGCCACCTCGCACAGTCCGGCGAAGGACCGCACGTAGGCGGCGGTCGCCGTCGCTTCCTGGGCCTGGTTCCTGAGGGTGTCTGCGGCGGCACGGAGTTGGGCTGCGCGGGCCCGCAGTGCGTCGGCCGGGTCGCCGCCTACGTCGCCGGGTCGCCGGTCCGTGTCGTGCTGGCTGGTGCCGTCTGCCGGTGCCGGTTCGTGGCCGGTGAGAAGGCTGCGGAGCGTGACCCGGAGATGGGCCTGCTCGGTCAGAGCGTGGGCGTCGCTGTCTGCGTCGAGGGGGTGGGCGGCGTGGGTCAGCGCGCGGGCGGCCTCCCGCGTGTCTCCCCCGGCCGCGGCGGCGGCGTCGAACGCGGCCGCGGCGGAGATCAGCGCGGCCAGCGCCCGGTGGACGGTGAAGGCGGGCTCGTCCGGTGTCGCCTCGAGGACGGCGTTCATGAGGGCGGCGGCATCTGCCGGGCGGGCTGCCCGCCAGGCGACTTCGGCATATTCGGCCGCACCGAACACCCCGTGCGGCCCGAGTTCGAGGGCGGCCTCCCGCAGATCCTGCACCGGCAGGCCTGCCAGGCCCGGGCCGCACTCCAGCAGCGCGCACAGTTCCTCGTTGTCGTGGGCGTTGAACCGGTCGTTGATGTGCGGGTCGTGTACCTGGCGCAGGCGCAGCTTCGCCATGGCCGAGGTGGCCGTGGTCTGCGGCAGCCAGTCGCGGCTCAGGGCATCGCGCAGGTGGTAGCGGTCGAGGTCGGCGGCGCGCTTGAGGATCTGCTGTTCGGTGAGGGCCCGGAGGGCTTCGTCGCCGCGGGAGAGACGGGAAGCGGCCGCCATGGCCTTCGTGACGGTGTTCGGGAACCGGTCGCTGTCGACCTGCGCGCAGACCAGCAGGGCGTAGCGCAGCAGAAGATGCGTGTCCTGGGTGCTCCACTCCAGGCGGAGGGCGGTGTCGAGCACGCCGTCGATGACACCGATGTAGGGGTCGTTGAGCAGGGCCGGCAGGAGGTCGGAGACGCTGCAGGGCAGCCGGTGGGCGCCGCCGATGTGGGCCCAGGCGCTCAGCGCGGCCGACCGGGAGGCGATATCGGCGTCGACGAGGTAGGTGTGCAGCAGCGGGAGAATCATCCGGAGCAGGCCGGGATGGTCGCCGTGACGCCGTCCGAGCGTTCCCAGCAGGGGCAGCAGACGCGGCACGATGACCTGTCTGCGCCGGCTGTCGCGTTCGTCGGTGATGGTGTCGATGACCGCGGCGCACACGGCTACCGCGTCGAGGGCGGCGAGGTGTTCCAACGCGTCCAGGAGCCTGACAATGCCGGACGCGAAGGACTGCAGGTGGGCCTCCCGTTCGAGGAACCGCAGCTGTGGCGGGAGTGTTTCGGGGGTGGCCAGGAGCGGGGCGGGTACGCTGTCCGCCGACTCCAGCATGTCGATGGCGGTCAGGACCGTGCCCAGGAGGGCAGGCAGGTGCGGGCCGGCCCAAGCGGGGTGGGCTCGGGTCAGTTGCTCGGCCAGGGTCGCGGCCTGGACGCGTACGTCGTCGCCCCAGTCTCCCCCGACGCGGGCCAGGCACGTGGAGAGCAGTTCCTCGAAGACGGCCTGCTGCCGGCCCTCTCCGGGCTGGGGATCGCTCGAGGTACGAAACCGGTCCTCGGGGTCGATGAGGCGGCCGGCCTGTTCCAGGACCCCGAACAGGCGCTGGCGCAGGTTGTCTCCGGCTGTGCTGCCGGTCCGCTCGAGCTGGGCGGGCACATCCCCCACCTCCAGGACGAGCAGGGCGGCAAGGGCTTGCTGGAGGGTGCCCACCGGCGCGGGGTCGTTGTGGTGGTCACCGTCGACGCCCAGATTCAGCAGCATCGCTGGCACGAGCGCGCCCGCCACGTCCGGGTGCGTGAACGCCAGGGCCCGTACGGCGGCTGCGGCTGCGCGCCGGTCGGTCTCGGCCTCTCGTCGTGTCCGGGGTACAGGCCGCACTCCGGCAGGCACCGCCAGCGACGCGGACGGCCGGGGGGCGGGCAGCATGCCGGTCAGTGCCGCGGCGACGGCGCGGGGGGACGCTCCCGCTGCCACCCGAAGACCGCTGGCGTCCCCGGTTCCGCCTTCATAGGACCCCAGACGTCGGCTTCGCGGCTCAGCGAGATACACCAAGGACCGCACCGCCGCCTCATCGAGCCGGCCGTCGTCGTCAGGAGTCAGCAGGTCAGCCACGCAGCGGCCGGCCTCCTCGACCGGGCCGCGCCGCAAGGTGTTCAGGGCCGCCATCAGGACATCCGCCGCGAACTCGCCGCGGGAGCGGGCCACGTGCCGCAGCGGCGTCAACAACGGTGAGACGCGCACGTCGGCCACCAGCCCCAGGGCCAGCTCGATCACCTCGGTGGTGAAGGTCTCCGGCGCCCGCTCCGCCAGCGCGGTCAGCCGACGCAGCGCGCCGTCACAGGCCGCCTTGTCCCGTTCCGTACCGGGCTCCTGGTCCAGGACACCGATATCGTCCAGCGCACCGGCCATCGCTGTGTCCGATGACGCCTGCGCACCCCGGCGGTGCTCGGCGCGCTGCTCCCACGCGTGGTGCCGTCGTACGGTTGCGGCTCGCTCGGCTTCCTCTGCTCTGGCCGCGGCTTCCCTGCGTTCGTCCATGACCGTGGCGAGGTTCGGCACATCGCCCGTGGGACGGCGGTGAACGCACCCCACGCAGTGCTGTTCGTAGAACTCGCCGGCAATCCAGTCCAGGTTCCCGCTGGCACCGCCGTGCGCCACGAGGCAGCCCACCTGCCGCGTGTTGATCGGCAGGCCGGTGGCCGCCTCGGCCATTCCCTGGCCACCGCACTCGGTGAACGTCATGTTCAGACAGTGGCGGCGGGCCATCTCCACGGTGACGGCGTTCCTGCGGCCGGTCCTGACCGCATCCTCGAAGATTCGCTCTGTCTGGCTGTCCACCCCATCACTGTCTCAGGCACCACTGACAACGCCGACCGCCTTCCATTCCGCCCCTTTGCGCTTCGCGCTGTCTGCCCGCGGTACTGCGCCGCACCGTCACGGGGCCGACGCAGTCCGCGTCGGCCATCGGCCCGGTGATGATCACGACGTCTCCGGTGGCGGCGACATCGCGCTGCCATGTGGGCTCCGACGACCGGGAGCCGTCGCAGAGGCGGCTCGTGTCCGGGAACCAGGTCATCAGTGCCTCATCGGGCAGCCGCAGCTCGGGGTGCGCCGGGGCACGGGAGTGAAGAGTGGACGTCGTGGTGAGCTGCAGTCCGCCTGCGCGTCGCACCGGGTCTCGACGGCATCGGGTATCGGTATCTCGGCCTGGCCCTGAGCGTCGCGGACCTGCAGGGTGTGGGGCTGCAGGACGAAGATCGCCATCAACGAAGTGCCCGCCCACCGCCTGCGGTTGCCTCTCGCCGATGCCCGGGAGGCGCGGCGGCAGCGGGGATGTGGTGGTAACTCATCGCGTCTCTTCCTGTCCTCTTGCCCGCTCGGGAGGCGCGGCGGCCAGGGGTCACTGGTGTTCACACCCCGGCGGTGGGAAAGTCACGAACCCGCCGTGCGGCGGCAGATCTTCCGGTAGGAGGAGCGAGCAGGCCCGGCTATCGTCAGCCTTGACGTCACGGGCGCCTCCACCGACTCGAACTCGCCAGCGCTGTAGGCCTTCTGGAGGAACTACGCCAAGGGCACCATGGAGTAGCGGCACGGGCAAGGTGGTGGCCGCCTCCTGTATCCCGTACGCCGCTTACAGTCGCCGCCGAGGGGGTGGGCGCGATAGAAACCGGGGCATGGGGTTGAAGAAGGTGTGGTCGGCCGTGATGGCTGTGCTGGGGGTGGCCGGGCTGGCGGGGGTGCTGGCCCTGATGTTCACTCCGCTGAGCTGGCGCCTGGCACGCTGGCTGGCCGGGCAGGACTGGCCGTTGATGGACGCCGCGGCCCGGTCTGCGGCGGTGGGGCAGTTCCGGCTGGCCGTGGTGCAGGCCGTTGCGGGCGTCGGTGCCGGCATCGCCCTGATCTATACCGCCCGGTCCTACCGGCTGAGCCGTCGCGGGCAGGTGACGGACCGTTTCACGAAGGCGCTGGAGCGGCTGAGTTCGGATGAGCCGTATGTGTGCATCGGAGGTGTTCTGGCACTGGAACAGATCGTCCAGGACGCCCCTGACCAGGGAAGGCATGCCGCGCGGGTGCTGAATGCATTCGTGCGCCGCCATACACAGCCTGCCGGTGCGCCGCGCGGTCTGGCGTCCGTACAGCTTCCGGGGGAACCCGACGAGATGGTTCAGGAGGCGCTGCGGGCGCTCACCGCACCTGGTTCACGGCGTCGAGGAGGTTCCTGGCCGCCGGTCGATCTCGCGGGGCGTCATCTCGCGAAGGCCCGCCTGCCGGGAGCTGACCTGCGGGGTGCTCTTCTCAGGGGGACGACGCTCAAGGGCGCCGTTCTGTGTCGGGCGCGACTCGACGGTGCGGACCTGGCGGATGCCGATCTGGTGCGAGCGGACCTGTCCGACGCGCGGGGGCTGACGGTCGAGCAGGTTCTTGCGGCCCGCGGTCTGCACGACTGTGTGCTGCCGGAGCCCGTGCGCAGTGATCCCCGGGTCGTGGAGCGTGTCAGCCGGGGTGAGTGACGCCGGTGGCTTCCGCAGGGCTGCGTGTCAGGCTTCCAGAGCCCAGTCCGCGACGTGTTCGGGAAGCCTGTCCAGGACGTGTGTACGGGTGGTCAGTTCGCGCAGGTTCTGCCAGAAGCGTCGTCTGACCTGTTCTGGTGTCATGCCGCGGAGTTCGGCGAGCCGTTGTTCGAGCCGGTCGATGTGGCCGGGGCGTGATGCGCCGGTGGTACGTCGGCTGGCCGGGAAGTCGGTCTCCGGCAGCAGACGTGTCAGGGGCAGGGAGGTCAGGATGTCGTCGGGCATGGCGGCGTTGACAGAGAAGTAGGCGCCCAGGTCGATGGCGTGTCGCCGCTCGGTGGGGCTGCCGAGGAACCAGTGCAGGATCATTCCGGGGTGCGGCTGGTCGGTCAGCAGGTCGAGGAGGGGGCCAGTGCGTCCGGTGCTGTGCAGCGACAGCAGAACGGGCTGGTCGTGAGCGGCCTCAAGGATCTGGGCGAGTACGGTGCGTTGCCGCTCGAGGTTGCCTCGGCGGTCGAGGCCGACTTCCCCGATGAGGCAGCTGTGCCGCAGGGTGGCACGGAACTGCTGCAGGTCGAAGGCGTCGAGCGCTTCGGGTACGCCGGGGTGTACGCCGGATCCCCACATCAGGCGCGCGTCACGGCGTCGGCAGGCGCGGTGTGCTTCGGCCGGGGTGCGGGTGACGGCGAAGACGACGGCTCCGTGCAGGGCGTCGATCTGCGCGGGGGTCACATCGGGTGCGATGTGGGCGTGGCAGTCGAGCGGTGGCAGTTCGTCAGGGAAGGGGGACATCGTTCAACTCCTGCAGGCCTCGTTGGCACAGGTCCACGACGGCGTCGAGGTCGGTGTCGGGGGGAAGTTCACCGACGGCGAGGATGTCGGTGTCGTCGATGCCGCGGACGATGGCCTGCCGTACGTCGTGGACGTCCTTGCGCCGGTGGTCCAGCAGCAGCTGGCGCGCGCTGCCAGTGAGGTGATCAACGAGGTAGGTGGTTGCGTCGTGGTGGGGGCCCGCGGTGAATGATCCCCTGCGGACCAGGCAGGCCAGGCACAGGCCGCAGTTGAGGGTGGGGTCCCCGCCGGAGTACCAGTTGCCATCGAGTTTGCTGCACGAGAGAGTTCCCGCCCCAGCCTGCAGCAGGGACTGGCCCGCACGGTCCAAGGCTCGCGCCAGGAGCTGTCCCTTGGTGAGGTAGGCGTAGGGGTTGGCCACCGTCACGGGGATGTCCAGGCTCGCCAGGAGCTCGTTGATTCGGGCGAACGTACCCGGGTGGGTCGAGCGGGTGGACAGGGCACCGCCCCGGGCGGCGGTCAGGGGCGGGTTGATGCTGGTGAAGCCGTTCTCGGGGACGGTCACCTGCGGGCTCGAAGCGCCGGCGGCGACTGCTGAGGCCAAGGCGGCGAACAGCAGGCTGCGGCTGCGTGAGGAGGATTCCGCGGCGGAATGGGTCTGGCAGAGCTTCACGCTGAGGTGGCGCAGCGGCTGCCGCGCACGGTCGTTGAGCCAGGCACTGGTCTGCTGCTGGGCGTGGCGGATGACGGTGCTGCCGTCGTAGTGGCTGAGGTGGATGCGCTCTGCCGTGTCCCCGAGATGGTCCGCGGCGCCGCACAGGGAGTCGAGTCCGCCGCTGAGGAGCATCACGTCGTCGGCGTCGGGCACGGGTGCCGGGCGGTGGTCGCCGGGGGCGGCGGGTACGGCGTGCAGGTGCCAGGCGTCGCCGGTGAGCCAGGACAGCAGTTCTTCGGCGAGCCGGCCGGACGCAGCGTTCCAGGGGTCGGGGGCGACGGTGTGGACGGTGAGGTCGATGGTGCGCGTGAAGGTGGTGAGGGGACGGCGGATGCTGCGGTCGGCGAGGTAGGCGGAGGCGGCGATGCGGACGAGGTCGGCGGCGGCTGCCGGTGCGGGGCCCAGGAGATCGAGGTCCCAGCCGAGTGTGCAGGTGACGGCCGGTGTGGGGCTGTGGGTGCGGGTGCGGGGCCAGTGCAGGGCGGTGGCGGAGGGCTCGTGCTGCTGTCCGTCGTGCGGCAGTACTTCGTAGGCGGTCGTCATGAGCGTCCTGCGCGCAGAATGCGCAGTGCCTCCCTCGTCACTCTCGCTGCTGTGGCGGTGAATTCCTTGACGGTCATGCGTCGCGTGTCGGGCACAGAGATGTGGCGTACTTTGCGCTGCAGCCAGGACCGCAGCCAGCCCTGTTTGCGGACAGCCTCCTCCGGGGTGAGGTTGTCGCTGGCTTTTTGGGACTGGAGCTCGACCAGGCCGAGTTCGTAGATCCATTCGGCGACGAGGCCGCGCAGGCTGTCTTCCGGGGTGGGCGGCTCGGTGGCGAGGAGGACGTCTTTGACGTGCTTGACGGTGGCTCTGCGCAGGGCCGCCTCGTCGGGGTGTCCGGCGTCGCCGAGGACGGCCTGCAGGATGCGGGAGATCTGGGTGCGCCGTGGCAGGCTGTTCAGCTCGGTGAAGTCCAGGCCGAGTTCACGCAGTTGCGCGGCATCGCCGTTGCGCAGGGCGTAAGCGCCCGCGAGGGCCGCGGCACCGCGCGAGGAACCCTTGAGTACCTGGCGCTGCGATCCGCCGCCGACACGGCCCGGGCCTGCCGCTCCCCCGGCCCCTCCTCCCCCGCCGCCGCTGCCACGGGCCGGGGCGATCAGGGCGGAGAGCGGATAGCCTCCGGCGGGCACCGTGCCGTGGTCCGCGTCGTCCTTGTTCAGCGCGTTGGCCAACGCCTGCACAACGTCGTCGAGGAGCTGCTGCTGACTGTCGGGCAGGTCTGTGGTGTCCGGGGAGTTGGCGGATCCCGTTCCGGTGGCGGGCAGGGCGTCGAAAGCGTCATGGGCCGCGCTCCACTCGGCGGAGCCGCTGCCTCCGTAGGAGCCCGAAGTGCCCATCAGGGTCCCTCCTGTTCCAGCTTGGCCGCTTCCCTCACCATCGGGTCGATGTCCGTCGCCTCTGCCAGGCGTGCCGCCAGGTCGCGCAGTTCCCCGCTGTCGCTGTCGGCGATGTCCAGGGCGGAGGCGGGAGTGAGGTTGCTGCGCATGTCCCACAGGCCGTCGGCGATGCGGCGGCGCAGATCCTCGGTGGCGTTCGCGATGTACAGGAGGGACTCCACGAGCGGCTCGCTCTGCTGTTCCCGGCGGCCGCGCTCCAGCAGGGCCTCGACGACGGCCTGCTGCTCCGTGACCGGGCGGGCCGTCACCTCTTGCTGCGCCGTGCGCCGGTGCGGCTCCGACTGGCCGGCGAGGTGGGAGACCCAGGTGACCTGCTCCTGGGTGAGGGAGGCGGCCGCGGTGAGGCTCACCAGGGAGGCGGCCAGGCTGAGATAGGGGCCGATCGGGGCCGTGGTGAGATCGGGTTCGGACGCGGCCCAGTGCCTGCTCGCCTCACTGACCTGGTCCGGTCTGTCGTCGCGTTCCCCCTTCCCCCAGGCCTGCCAGTGCGCGAGGAGTTCACTGCGGGCGGCGTCCTGGAGTTTGACGAGGGTTTCGAAGTCCTTGCCCGGGCTGTCTTCCAGCAGCATGAGCTTGACGATCACCGAGGGGTCGATGCTGATGCCCTGGCTCTCGGCGATCCGGGTCCGCAGGGCGAACGCGTTGAGGAAGCGTTTGATGCTGCGTGGGCTTCCGGACCGGTCGGCCGACAGGCCGGTGGCCAGCCGGTCGGCCAGGGCGAGCGAGGCCACGTCGGGCTGCCACGGAAGATTCTGCAGGTCCGACAGGACCGGGGACTGCCCCGCGGCACGCCGCTGCTGGGCGTGCTCGACCAGTCGTGTGTAGTGCTCCGGCGAGCACTCGTGGGCCGAGAGCAGCAGCGTGATGAAAGTGGCTGCCTCGTCGGCGCCGATCCGCGGCAGCGACAGCGGCACCTGGACGATCTTCTCCAGGTAGCGGTGGGCGAACCGCTCGCTCCGGCCCGTGGCGTCCAGGCTCGCTGCGATCGACTCGCGCACCATGTCCTGGTCCGCCGCCAGGACGAACGCGACCTTCTCCACCGACAGGAAGAGCTTGATGGCCTCCAGCGTGGCCATCACCGCGTCGGGCAAACAGCGGTCCAGGTCGTCGACGAGCACGACCAGGCGCTTGAGCTGTGTCAGGTCCTTGAGCAGACTGGCGAACTCCTTCCGGAAACCCGCCAGGCTCCTGGGATCGCTCTTCGAGCGGGGTGTGAGGGCCTCGACCAGGTCTGCGGACTGAGCGACCAGTGATCCCTTGGACAGGCTGACCGCAACGCGTGACCAGCTCACCCGTTCAAGAAGCCCATTGATCCTGTCCGGCAGGCCGTCCTGCGCCTTGTAGGCCGTCAGAAGATCCTGCAGGACTTCACCGATCACGCCGCCACGCACATCGAACTGGTCGTCGAACTCCCAGGGATCGAGACGGATCACCCGGTAACCGTCTTGCCCGTCCAGCTCCTTGTGCAAAAGTCGCAAAACCGTCGACTTCCCGCCGCCCCAGGGCGCGGCGATCCCGATCGTCACAGGGTCCAGGTACGGGATCTCGAGCGTGGTCACCACCGTGTCGACGATGGATGCGAAGCCCAGCAGGTCCACACCCGTGGGATTGTCGTCCCACAGTCTCATTTCGCTCATCACACGCCCCCCAGCCTGCTGCAGCGCTCCGCCGGCGCCACGCGCACGCGCAATCGGTGGCCGGGCCCCGGCCAAGCGGCCCACAGGCCGCCTCACGTACCGCTGACTCCTGTGCCGTCAACGCCCCAGCGCCGTCCGGGAGCGAATGTCCCTGACCACAACGCGCTACGCCCCCTCTTCGGCCGTCATACTTACCACAACAGCAGCAATGGCCACAGCAGCTGACACGCCGTGACAAACATCTGCCCTGTCGCAGGATCACTCCGTACCCTCCCAGCGCCGACGCCGGAAACTCCCTGAGCCCGGCCAGGGCTCTCACTCAGCTGGGAGGCTCAGCCGCCACCCCGAGCATCCGGGGCGCGCGCCTGCGTAGAGCACCGACCTGCCTCGTGAGACGCGGAAACTCAGCTCCGCCCGCAGCGGCAGGCCCGCGACCACCGCCATGCTGAACTTCTACGCCAAGCACGGCGGTACGACCGACGCGCGCCTGGGCACATCCGTCGAGAGCGCGCCCGCTCCACGCCGTAACACGGGCGACGGGACGACGAGGACAGAGGGCGCCCACAACCTGAAGATCAACTACGACGCGGTCACATCTGGCACCCAAGCCAAGAAACTATCTGTCTAGTTACGACATCTTCCGTCTATTCACAGCATCACAGGTGAGATGCCCAGTCAGCCTGCCATCCAGCAACGCACCTGATGAACCACAGCAGTTCAGATGCCATACCAGTCAAGATCACAACATCATCTCTGAACTCTAAGCACAGCAGGTCAGCAGCGCTCTCACGTCGTAACTACATAGAAGATCGACAGCCGACGTAGGAGACGAAGGTGTAGGCGCCCCAGTCGGAGTCGAGTTCGCTGATGATGTCGTCCCAGATCTCCTCGAGCTTCCCCTCGTCGCCGGATTCTCTGGCGTCGACCGCCTCGTCCCAGATGTAGCGCACCGCGGGCAGGGTCCGGATGGCCTGCTCACCCATGAGGTTGCGGCGTACGGCGTGTTCGTCGACCAGGGACTGGTCGATGGGGTGGATCTCCACCGCGGTGCCCCTGCCCTGGTTGTTCAGGTGCTGCTTGAAGGCGCTGGGGTTGCGCAGGACTCGCTGGGTGCGCAGGTTCCAGTACGCGGTGTCCACGAGCTCGAGGTTGGCCGCGTTGGGGTGCTGGGTGCCGGCGAACCAGTTTTTCAGGGCGCGGGGGCGAACGGTGACCCCGGCGTCGCGCAGGGCCTGGTGGCCGGCCTCGCTGTTGAGGTAGTTCAGTCGGGCCCGAAGGCCGCGGGCGGAGGTGACGGGGGACTTGATGCCGCCTTCGAGGATCATGCGGGCCAGGGCGTCTTCCATGGCGCGGCCGAGGGCTTTGCCGCCGCGGACGTTCTCGGCGGAGCGGTTGGCGCCGTACGTGCCGAAGTTGCGCCAGCCGCTGTTGTCGTACGGCATCGGTTAATTCCCCCCGAGGGTGTACAGGCGCTTCACCTTCATCTGGGTGGGCTTGCGTCCCTCTTCCCAGACTGTTTTCCAGTCGCCTCCGGCGACATGGAGTTCGTCGACGCCGGATACCTGGACCAGAATAAGGCCCGCCTGGTGGGCTTTCCATCCTCTCAGCCACAGGCTTGCGAACGCCTGGGATCGGATCGTGTGGACCCACTCGGGTCGGCGGAGTTCACGGTTCTTTCCCGATTCACCGATCGTGGAGGTGAAACGGGAGTACATGGCCTTGACGTATTCTCCCGTGACCGGGTCCCCGGTGTCGATCGCTGTTTGGCGGGCCTGCTGCAGGACGCGGCGGAATTTCTCCAGGAGAGCCTCGGATGCGCCGGAGGTCCACGATTCCAGGATCCGGGGCGGCTCACTGAGGCCGAGCTCGGAACAGCGGATCAGGAGGCGGACGGTGGCCTCGTCCAGGAGGTAGGGGCCGGGCTCGATCCGGTTGCCGATCGGGCTGGGCAGGTCGGCGTGTGGCCAGTTGAAGTGGTCGACGCGGTGGATCCCGGCCTTGCGGCGGTCGAAGCCGCCGGTGGGGTCGTGCTTGAGCGCGCCGATGGGCAGGTGCGTCTTGAACGCGGACAGGTAGGCCGCGTTGATGTCCAGACCGAACACGTCCAGCGGGTCGCGCTCCCCCTTCCTGATGGCCTCGTAGAGGGGGGCGTTGCGCCATTTCTGGCGGCCTTCCCAAACGCCGTCGGACTCACCTTGTCCGGGCTTTGAGAGGAAATCCAGAGCGGGCGGGTAAACGGTGTGGACGTAATTAGCGCCGACCCGGGTGAGTTTGAACAAGGCCATGGAGTCCGGCACGGCCTTCTTCTTCAGGGCGGCGATCGCGGCGTCGACGTCACCGTTCGCCTCACCGAGGGCCTGCTCGACGGCGTCACGGATCTTGTTGAGGAAAAAGGTGTAGTTGCGGCCACCGGTGCCCGGGGTGCCCTCGGGCGGAGGCGTGTCGTCGCTAAACGAGGCCGACGGCGCCTCCATGACCACCCCCTCCACCACCCTGCGGGCCGGATCGGCCGCCTGGACCTCCTCGACGGCACCGGGCGCGGCACCGGCGGCCTCGGCGTCCGCCATGGGCGCGGCGGCGGAAGCAGGCTCGGTGACCGCCAGCGACGCCGCCGGCGCAACCGGGACCGGCGTTACGGGTCGGGCCGGACCCGTAACACCAGCCGGTGCGGGAGCCGGGAGCGCGGACGGGGTGATCCCAGCCGCTGTCGCGGCCACACGGTAGGCGGTCAGGGCGGTGCGCAGCCGCTCGGCAGCGGGCTCCTGGGGCAGGCGCAGCCGGCGGGCTCCGAGCTCGGCGGCACGGGCCCGGGCGGCGGGCAGGAGGTGGACGTGGCCGGCGGCAAGAGCGTCACGCAGGTGGGCCAGGACGTGCTGCCCATGGACCGACAGCGCCGAACGGTGCTCGTTGCCGGTCAGGAACGGCCCGGCGGCGGCGAGGAGTTCGGCCTCCGCGATGGCAAGGTCCGGCGTCCCGGCCGGGGTGGGGCCCGCCTGAGGCGTGCCCGGGACGGGTGCCTGCTGCAGCGCGGCAGACGCCACCGGGGCCGGGACGGTGGTGGGGGCGGTTCGGCGAGTGGCGGTGAACGCGGCCAGGGCCGCACCGAGGCGTACGCCCTCCGGTGTGGACGGCACCGGAGGGCGGCGCGCGGCCAAGCCGTCCAGGATCTCGCGCAGGCCCGGCAGTTCACCCGCGCGGCCAGGGGTCGTGGAGGCCTCGCGCAGCGCGGCGAGCACGCCGTTCAGGCGGGCGGACAGCCCATGCCGGGCGCCGGAGGTGAACGGCAGCGCGGCATCGAGGAGTTCGACCTCCGCAGCCGCGAACCCCTCCCCCACGCCGGCATCGGGTGCCGCGGGCGCTTCCTGGCCTGCGGCGGCCGGCTGCAGGGCCACGCCCGGGGCGGCCCCGGCGGCCGGCGGCACCGACTCGGCCGCGGCCGGGGTGGCCGTACCGGACAGCGAGCCGGGAGCAGAGGTGTCCTCGAAGGCGGCGGACAGCACGGTGTGCACGTCGTCCGGCTCCTGGTCCCCAGCATGGGCTTCCAGAGCGGCGCGGACCGTGTCATCCGGGCCCGCAGGGGCCTGCCGGTCCTCCCCGAGCGGACGGTAACCGTGAGCGGCGGCATGCCCGCAGAAGGCCTCAAGGGCATGCTCAAGGCGCTCCACCGGCCCGGCGTGAGGAAGCGACGGGTCACGCGTGAAGGCCGCGTACACGGCGGCCTGGGAGGAGGACAGGCAGGAGCCCGTCCACTCATCGCCGGCACGCTTCGCGTCGAAGTGGTCGACCAGGCCGGGCAGCACCTCCCGCAAAGCCTCCGGCAGCTGCTCGCGCAGGCCCGGCTCGAGGTAGGGGCGCACCGCGTCGGCGAGACCGGCGGTGACCTGCTCGCCCTCCACGCCGCCGAACACGTACGCGGCCTTCACATCCCGCGGGCGCACGGGCACGTCGGCGAACCGGGCCGAGGCGAGGTCGGCGCGCAGCGGCACACTGACCAGCTCGCCGAAGTCACGTTCGGCCACAGCAACTTGGACGTCGGTGTCGGTACGGGTCAGGGTCAGCGTGAGGTACGCAGCATCCAGCGCGGCCAGGACCTCGGCATCGGTGGTGTCCAGCACGGCCACCACCGGCACGTTCCGGCTACGGGCCAGATGCGCCAGCACCCGGGCCGCCTCAGGCAGAGCCGGCCCGGACAACGGAACGAACGGATCGGCCGCCTGCTGGAAACGGTCGACGACCACCAGCGCCAGACCGTCGACGTACGGAGCAGTCTCCGCGATCAACTCCGCGGTCAGACCAGTGCCGTCGTCGACGTGCAGATCAGCCGCGGCCAGCCGGGCCTGAACCACGGCCGCAGCCTGCTGCTCGTCCGCGGTCAGATCACCGGTACGCAGCCGCCGATAGTCCAGCCCGCCCTCCGCCGCGACCACCCGCATCGCCACATCCGTCCGCGACAACCCCGACGCCGCATACAGCACCGGCAGGCCGTGGGCGAGCGCGGTATGCCGGGCAGCATGAACGGCCAGGAGCGACCCGCCTGCGTACGGCTCCGCCGCCACCACCGTCAACACCCCCACCGGCAGACTCCCCAACACCCCGTCCAGAGCCCGCAGACCGAACCCGAACCCCGACACGACCGCAGGAGCGACAGCCTCCGTCAGAGCCAGCCCGGCCACCTCCCCCAGACCATGCAACCGACGACCACCACCACCAACCACCGGAACAGGCGCGGCCGTACGCGCTGAGGCCGCCACACCGCCCGCCCCCCGGCCGACGACGGCTTCCTGAACAGCAGCAGCGACGTCGGCCGGCTCCGCCACGGCGCCCCGACCGGCCCCGACGGCAGCGTGACCCGCCTCGACGACGTCGGCACCGCCGCCGGGGACCGGCACGACGGGCATCTCTGCGGATGCGGCCGGCACCGAAGCAGCCACCGGACGGGAATCCTCGAGCCCGTCGGGGGCCGCGGCCTCGGGTCCCAGGGACATGACTGACCCCTCAGAGGGCGCAAGATGCGCGGCGTCCGTCCATGCTGCGGCCGGTGCGAGCGCGCCCTCGGCGGGAATGGCGACCGGTGTGCCGCCGGGCGGGACCAGCGCGGCATCCACCAGCACCGCAAGCGGGGTCGTACGGTCAAGGAGCACCTGCGGCACCCCCGCCGTCCCGGGCCGGCCGACCGCGTCCATCACCCGGTCACCGAGCTTCGGCCGGGCCGCCGTCCGCGCCCACGACGGCCACCCCGCAAGCCGCGCCCGCCCGGAATCGTCCAGCCGGTGCACCGGAATCAGCGCCGCCCGGTAGGTACGGTGCGTGGTCCCATCACGTTTGACCACCACCGTCACCCGGCCGTCGTCCCGCGCGGCGTCCACCAGCTCATACAGCCGGTTCCGGGCCTGGGAAACCCCCAGCACTTCCGGCACCTCAACCGACACCGACATCGGCACAGCGGCGCGCGCCTCAGCAGCACCAGCACCTCCGACGCCACCACCAGCCCCCTCCACCCCGGACCCAGCGGCGGACGCATCAAAGACACCGGAACGGGCAGACATCAGCAGCTCCAGAAACAAGCCAACCAGCCAGCGGCGGCGGTCGGGGAAATGATCAAGATGGTCCAGGGGGCAGC
Organism: Streptomyces sp. T028; assembly: GCF_048159505.1. Classification (NCBI taxonomy): domain Bacteria; kingdom Bacillati; phylum Actinomycetota; class Actinomycetes; order Kitasatosporales; family Streptomycetaceae; genus Streptomyces; species Streptomyces sp. T028. Next base: position 548 of record NZ_JBLRVZ010000025.1, on the reverse strand, counting down.
GCCACACACGCCACCCGCGTCACACCTGAGCCAGCAGCAAGACTCACCCTACCCAACCCGTAACACCACCCGCTACACAATCCACTGGACACGTAACAGCGAGAGTAGTCTGTAAGGGGGACGTGACGGGTGCGTACGAGAACCTGTCATGCAGGCGGAGAGGGGCCTTATCGTCACGGCGCCGCGCGGCCGAAACCATGAGTGGAACACGGCGCAACCGACTCTACGCACCGACTTTTCAACCGGTTGGCTTGCCCCGCAGGCGCCCCTACAGGCCAGCGCCCAGGCTGCCGGTATGGCAACAATCGCTGGGATTCATGGCATCGGGCAGCAGTACGGCGGTGGCTATCAACTCAGGTCAGTGTGGTACGAAGCACTGCGAGACGGGCTGGTCGCTGCCGGCCATCCCCCTAACCTCGATCTTTCGCGAGGGTCCGCCGACGGAGTCGGTGGGCCTTTTGCTTTCCGGAGCTGATGGTGGGCAGGCCAGCGGCCCGGTTGTCGCGTCGGGTGGGCGCCGGGTTCCACTGCCCGGGGCGGGTGATGTA